>NZ_CP194516.1:3029252-3332177 GCF_050931845.1 Poriferisphaera sp. WC338 | reverse complement strand
CTCACCGAGGCTGGAGATGTCGTGCTTCTTTCGCCAGGAAGTAGGCATGTATATGGGACTTATCCTGCTGCGAGGAGTTGGCATTTGTTTTGGGCACATTTTCAGATGCCTGCAGATAGTGCTGAGCTTGTGCGATGGCCTAACATGGATCAGGGGCCAGGCTATGTGCAATTTCCTGTTGGAGATAGATCGCAAATGCTTGCTGCGATGAAGATACTGCATCAGTCCGCAATGCGTGCAAGCGATCTTGATGACCATTGGCAAATCATGCTGGCGGAAAATGCACTACAGCGTGTGCTGCTGATGTGTATTAAAGCTAGCGATAAGGATCAGGTATTACCGCTGGATGATCGTGTTCGTGAGGTGAAGCAGTATGTACTCGAACATCTTGAGGCGGATCTGTCGGTTGCCCGTTTGGGTGAGGTGGTGGGGCTCAGTGGCTCGCGGTTAGCGCATCTATTTCGGGATCAAGTCGATGAATCTATTCAGGTTTATGTTGAGCGGATACGCTTGCGGCGAGCTAAGCATTTGCTTGAATATACAGCTTTGCCGATCATGACGATTGCCAAAGAAGTTGGCTTTCAAAGTGCATTTTATTTTTCCAAACGTTTCAAAAAAGCTTTTTCGCAAAGTCCGCGTCGCTACCGCAAAGATTATGCATGCATGTTGATAGCTGAGAAGCCAGCGACTTAACTTAATGATTCAGCAGATCCGGGCGGTTTTGCTGAGTGATTTTGAGGGATTGTTCTTCACGCCATTTTTCGATGTGTGCGTGGTTGCCGGACATGAGAACATCGGGGACAGGCATGTCATTCCATACGGCTGGGCGGGTGTAGTGTGGATGGTCTAACAGGCGCTTAGCCCCTTCGGAAAATGAATCATTGTGCGCTGATTCATCATGTCCGAGTGCGCCGGGGATCAGCCGAACGATGGAGTCGATCAGGACCATAGCCGCAAGCTCGCCGCCTGAAAGAACATAGTCGCCGATGGAGATTTCATCGGGCTGGAGTGTGTCGATGGCGCGCTGGTCGATGGCTTCGTAGTGGCCGGCGATTAGGAGAATGCGCGGAAGTTGTGCGTATTCTTCAGCAAGTTTTTGTGTCCATGGTTTACCAGTTGGTGTGAGGTGGATGCGGCGGGCGGAGGTATCCGATTGCTCAGCTTCTACGGCTTGTACGCAGTCATAAACAGGTTGTGGTTGAATGACCATGCCGGGGCCGCCGCCATAAGGAGGTTGATCGACTTTTTGATGGCGATTGGTGGTGTGATCACGAATGTTGTGGACGTGGTAGGAACACACAGGTGGGCGTGTGGTACTGTCGGATTTGATGAGGACAGGCTCGGCGGCGCGTTTGAGGATGGACGAGCCGAGGACGCCTTGAAACATTTCGGGGAAGAGTGTGAGGATGTCGATACGCATGGGACTATTGTACGTGAACGGAGGTGAAGTAAGAAAAACGCTCAGCTGGAAGCCGAGCGTTTTTAAAATTCGATTTGACCGTCTATGTGACGGCTTCTACGGCCGGGGTGATTAGCCTTTTTTGCCGGGGGTGGGGTCGACGCCTGCTTTTTTGAGGATGGAGGCGACGGTGTCGGATGGCTGTGCACCGACGGAAAGCCAGTACTGAGCGCGTTCGGTGTTGACGTTGATCTGCTTTTCCTCGTCCTTGTTACAAGGATCGTACTGTCCGAGGTATTCAATCGCGCGGCTGTCACGAGCGGAACGAGAATCCATCGCGCAGATACGGTAGTAAGGCGAGTGGGTGCGACCCATACGTTTCAAGCGAAGTCTAACCATTTTGGTGTCTCCGGAGGGCGTTGCATGAAGTTTTGAAGCTTCACTGGCCATGACGAGGTCTGTTGTAAACCTGCCCAATGTCATGACTTGCGTGACCATTGACTTGTTGGCCGAGGCACATCGCCGGGGCCAGAAGGAGGAACATGGTAGCGGAATCTTCGCTTCTAGGCAATGTTACTCATTTGAGGGTGCTTGAATGCGTTTTACGCCATCGGAGGAGGCGTCGTCATCTTGCACAAAAGTCAGCGGTGGCAGGCACAAAAAAAGTCGCGAGGTTAAATCGCAACTTTTTCATTGGTTTCGTTGTTGAACCAGTTTTGCCTAGGGCTATTTTTATTGATGCTTCAGTAAGCGGCCTTTCTATCACGTCTTTTCATGGCAAGTAAAGCCAACATACTCAAACCGAGTCCTGCTGCGGCAGGTGAAGGCACTGCAACAGTCGGTTCATCTGGAATAAGTGTCACGTCAATTGAATCAATAACACCACCAAATAGCGGTCTTGCTTGATCATTTCTTGTACCTAAGACGGTGAAAGTTGCTGGGCCAAGGACGGATTCATCAAATGGATTTAAATCGCCTTCTTCAAGTCCATCAACCGGTACGCCGTCAACAGAGAGAAACGTGTCAAAGTCCAAAAGAATGCCGTTCGGTGTGTTATTCCCCAAGCTCGCGTCTTGGAAAGCTAAATTCCAGTTATCTGCGATATCGAATCCATTTCCTTGGTTTACAAAGATTGTCGATAGAACACTCGGATCATTCACAAAATCAGGATCATTAGCGAGCAAATCATATGTTACATCGCCAACTGTGAATTCAAATTGCTCTAGCACTAAGCCATTCTGAGTCCCATCTGCTAAATCGCCTTCGATTAAAGGATGCCCTTCTTCTTGCTCAAACAACGGTTGCCCGCCGTTATCAAGTGTATATCTCAAATTGAATGTAAATACATCGCCAAGATTTACATTAGCATCCGATTCGTTGAAAGGAACCTGTACATCCCCTACACCAGTAACTTGGATACTCGCGCCTTCTACTTTTGTATCTCCGATTTCCATTAATAGAACAGCCATTGTGGCTGCGCCTGCAACACAGCATTTCTTCATGTCTTGTTCCTTTACATAAGCCAGTTTTCGATTGTTTAATCTGAAGACCTTAAGCTGAACCTGCTTGTATCGCATTGATTGATAGTGCGTTCATGCCATACTTACAAATCATCTACTCGCTCTTGCAGATGCAAAAAACTTTAGGCGATGAATCTCATTTCTCAACGATTAGCATCATTATTATCAATACGATTTTCTCTGGCGTTTACCGGAAGCACCCGTCTTCACAGTCTGAACTCTACATGCTACCCCCAAACATTTTCACCGCCTCTTATCACTCCGTAGCGTATGTCATCAACGGCACAAAAAATGTCGCAGCATGCTACTGCGACTTTGAGGTTCAATTTTAAAAATATTTAACGACTTTTTTATCCGCTACACATGTTTGGAGACGAAGTGGCCGGGCTCATTTTCAACTGGAACAAGGGGCGGACGATCGAGAAGCGATTTGCGGGTGATGGTGGCGACGGAGGTGTCGAGTTCGGCGGCAGCCTCGGCACGTTCTTCTTCAGTCATTTCATTGACGGTGCCGGCGGTGATTTCTGCGGCGAGCTTTTCTTCATCTTTAAAGAAGGAGATAGGCGAAGGGACATCGCCGAGCAGCATGATGCGCTGTTTTTTGCCGCGGGGTGTGGGATTGGGGGCGGCAGAGAGGAGGGCTTTGGTGTATGGGTGGATTGGGTTGCGATAAAGCGTTTCTCGGTCGGCGAGTTCAACGATGCGGCCGAGGTACATGACGGCGATGCGATCGCAGAAGTGTTCGACGACGGCGAGGTTGTGTGCGATGAAGAGGTAGGAGAGGCCGAACTCTTCCTGGAGGTCTTGGAGGAGGTTGAGGATTTGTGATTGGACGGAGACATCGAGTGCGGAGACGGGTTCGTCGCAGACGATGAATTTGGGGTTGAGTGCGAGAGCGCGGGCGATGCCGATGCGTTGTCGTTGTCCGCCCGAGAATTCGTGTGGGTAGCGGTACATATGCTCGGGGAGCATGCCGCATTTGGTGAGAAGTGTGGCGATGCGGTCGTCGAGTTCGGAGCCAGTTGCGATGCGGTGGACTTGCATGGGTTCGCCGATGATGCGACGGATGGTCATGCGTGGGTTGAGGGAGCCGACGGGGTCTTGGAAGATCATCTGCATTTGTCGGCGGTAGGCTTTCATCTCGGAAGATGAAGCGGCGAAGACGTCTTGGTCTTGGAATGTGACGGAGCCTGAGGTGTGTGGGATGAGTCGGAGGATGGTTCGGCCGACGGTTGATTTGCCGCAGCCTGATTCGCCGACGAGGCCGAGGGTTTCTTGTTGGCCGACGGAGAACGAGACATCGTCGACGGCTTTGACGTTGCCGACGTGTTTGCGGAGCAGGCCGCGTTTGACGGGGAAGTATGTTTTGAGGTTTTTGACCTCGAGGATGGGAGAGGTGTGGGATTGTGCAGGCGTGTTTGGTGTGTCACTCATGGTGGCTCATGATAGCAGAAGGAGGTGGGCGAGGGCTAGGGATTCATGGCATGAAAAGGGCGCATAGAAAAAGCGGGTCGGAGGAGGAGGCCGACCCGCTTGGCGCATCAATGTTGATGTCTGTCAGATGGTTAACATCATGTATTACGCATGATGTGATTGTGTGGTTCTATCAACCATCCGCTTCAGGGAGTTCGAGGAAGCGGAAGAGCTGTGAGTACTTCTTCTGCCGCGGATCCCAGATGGAGATGGTGATACGGATGCCGTTTTCAGGATTGTATTTGGCGATTTCTTCGGTGAGTTCAGTGACATTCGTGACGGCTGCGCCTTGAACGTGCGTGATGAGCATGGGTGGGCGTAGGCCTTCAAGTGCTGCGACTGAACCAGGGCGCACGGATTTGATCAGGACGCCGGGGGTGAAGGTCACATCTTCGCGTTCTGCGATCTGATCAGTGAAAGTTTGTAGGCCAGCGAGTCCGAGCTTACGTAATGTGTCAGCACCTTCGGAAACTTCAGGTGTTTCTTCGTCTATCTCCTGATTAGGTGCTTGGGCGAGTGCATCTTTCGGGAATTCTGCAAGCGTAACATCCGTTTTTTGCATGTCACCATCACGGAAGTAAGTGACATTGATGGTTGTGTTTGCGGGGAAGGCTGCAATGACTCGACGGAGCTGCGGAATCGAACGGATGTCGATATTGTTGATTTTGGTGATGATGTCACCGCGTTTCAGGCCTGCTTTTCCGGCTGGCCCGTCTGCGGGCTGTACAGACTCAACGAGGACGCCGCCAGTGCCTTCAAAGCCGAAGGACTTGGCCATGTTCTCATCAAGTTCATCAGGTGGGAGTTGAATGCCGAGGTAGCCACGAGAGACTGACCCTGAATCAATCAGTTGAGCCGCGATATTCTTGACCATGTCAACAGGGATGGCGAAGCCGAGTCCATTGAAGGCGCCAGTTTTGGTTGCGATGGCGGTGTTCATGCCGATGACTTGGCCGTAGATGTTGGTGAGTGGCCCACCGGAGTTGCCGGGGTTGATGGCAGCGTCGGTTTGGATGAAGTCTTCATACGCGCCTTGTTCGCCGATGATGCCTAGGTCTTGACGGCCCTTGGCGGAGACGATGCCTTGTGTCATTGAGAAGTCGAAGCGGAAGGGTGAGCCGAAGGCGAAGACGATCTCGCCTTGACGAACTTCTTGGGTTGCTAAGGTCGCGGCGTGAAGATTTTTTGCATTGACCTTCAAGACAGCGATGTCAGTTTTCTCGTCGCGGCCAACCACAGTGGCATCGTATTCAGCACCGTCACGGAATTTAACCGTGATTGATTCAGCGCCTTTAACAACATGGTTGTTGGTGATGATGTGGCCTTCAGTGTCATAGACCCAGCCAGACCCGTTACCGACAGGTTTCTTTGGGTTGTACTGGTTGTAGTCTTCTCGGTCATCTTGTTGTGGGCGGGGAATACTACGGCGCGGCCTGCCGTCTTCGCCAAAGAAACGTTCGAAGAACTCGTCAGCACGATCAGGCATTTGGCCAAAGCGTGATTGTGGTGCACGCGAGGAAAGGATTTGAATATGGACGACTGATGGCTCGACAACTTCGGCGACCTTGGTGAATGCGTCGGAAAGTGTTTGTAGTGATGGCGATTCAACCAGCTCGTTTTTGATGAGCTGCACGCGGGCAGATGTCTCTGCGTAGGCGAGTTGCCGGACAATACCAGGGCCAGCGACCATGACGGCAAGAACAGTGATGAGTAAGACGATGGACGGGCCGTACCAGCGGATACGCTGCATGTTGAGTCTCCTGTAGTGGCAAATAATCCCAAGTCACGTGAAGCAGGTCGCGAGGCATAAACGCATGAAAGCTTCACGGAGATGTTACGCATGTCGCGGCGGGTTGGTTCATCATGATGGTAAGGGAAAGCAGAAGGTGTGGACTTATGAGAAGCTTGGCTTTCTATTCGGAGTTCACGCTCCCCAGAGGAACTCGTGTGGGGGTTACTCTTCCATCATGGTGTACGGTCCGCCGTCCTTCAGATATCGGCCAGATTCGACCAACTCCACCCATTTTGCCGCAGCATCACGGATCGGCGTCGCCATGTCGTAGATGGGCTTGGCAAATGGCGGCTGCCAGCTTGATAGATTGAAAATATCGTGGAACACCACCACATGGCCATGAGCGGCTGGCCCCGCGCCGCAGCCGATAACCGGGACAGGTCGGCCAGATCCCGGCTGTTTTGCAACCGCGACGATTCGCTCGGTTACTTCGTCGGGCACTGCTTCGACAAGTAGCGCTACTGCGCCGTGAGCAATCATCGTCTCTGCGGTTTCGATTAGGATGTCCGCAACCCGTTTGGTGCGACCCGTGGAATGGAATCCGCCCATGGCACGCACGGTTTGTGGGCGCGAGCCAATATGCGCCACTACCGGGATTCCTGCGTGTGACATTCGTTCGACAAGTATCGCATGTGATCGATCCACCTCAAGCTTGATCAGGTCCGCGCCACCTTCAGCCAAAAAGCTGCAAGCGTTCTTCATCGCGATGTCATCACCGCATTGATAGGAACCAAACGGCATATCGCCCATCACGATCGCGCCGGGCGCCCCACGCCGGACGGCTGCGGTGAGTTGAATCATGAAGTCAACAGGCACCGGCAACGTCGAGTCGTGCCCCAAGATCATCTGTGCGGCGGTGTCACCGACGAGGAACACGCGGCAGCCGCCTTCGTAGATGTGGCGGGCGGTGGTAGCGTCGTAACAGGTGATCATTGGGAATTTTTTACCATCACGAGCCCAATGTCGGATGTCACGAAGCGAGACGCGTTTTTCGTCAGGGGAAGATTGTGTCATGTTCATGATTGTAGGTTGTGGAGCAGGGGTAGGCGAATGATCTTGTGAACGGCTTATTTTATTGGCTTTGTGTTGCATGGATGAACTGTTTGTAGAGATGGGCATAGGTGCCATCGAGATGTAGCAGTTCGGTATGTGTGCCGCGCTCGATGATGGTACCGTGATCAAGGACGAGGATCAGATCAGCCGAGCGGATCGTCGAGAGTCGGTGGGCAACGACAAAGCTGGTACGTTTATGGAGTAATAAATCCAATGAATGTTGAATGCGCGATTCGGTGATGGTATCAACGGCAGAGGTTGCTTCATCGAGAATCAAGATACGCGGGTCGGCAAGCATCGCGCGGGCAAAGCAAACCAATTGACGTTGTCCGAGCGAGAGGTTCGAGCCCGCTTCGCCGACTTCAGTATGCAGGCCATCAGGCAATTGTTCGAGGATGTCGAGGCAGTCGATGGATTCTGCCGCTGCGATGGCGTCTTGCTCGGTCGAGCCGGGCTTACCCATCATAATATTGTCGAGGACAGACCCGGTGAAGAGGAAGTTGGATTGTAGGACGATGCCAAGGTGTTCCGTGAGCGCGTCAGTGTGGAGTTGATAGGTAGGTGTGCCGTCGAAAAGGATGTCGCCTTGTGTGGGGAGGTAGAACTTGGCAATGAGTTTGATGATGGTGGACTTGCCGGAGCCGGTGGCACCGACGAGTGCGACGGTCTGTCCTGTTGAAGCGGTGAAATTAATATCTTGCAAGACAGGGGTATCAGGTTCGTATTCAAAGCCGACACCTTGGAAAGTAACTTCGCCTGCTAGTTCGGACTCAGTTTCTGCATTTGCATCGTGAAGTGGTTGAGGTTTCAGGTCGAGTAGTGCGAAGACGCGCTCTGCGCCAGCCATGGCGGTGAGTGACATGTTGTATTGGCGTGCGATGACAGAGATGGGGCCGAAGAACAGGTGAGCCATAAAGAAGAAGATAACAATGCAGCCGAAGGTTTCGGTTTGCGATCCGGGTGGGTACAAGCCGCCAGCGAGAACTTGATAGGCACCGAGTGTGATGGTGATCGCGAGGAAGAATTGCGAATTTAATTCGAGTAACGGAAGGAACAAGCCGGAAAGCTCTGCGGTGCGCTGATTGTTCTTGGAATGATCTTTGACCAGTTCGTGAAAGAGTTCGGCATTCTTGTCTTGGCGGACAAAGCCTTGTGTGACACGGATACCGTTGACGGCTTCTGCAAGATTGGCGGTAATGCGAGAGAACGATTCCTGTACCACACGGAAAGCGACCGAAAGTTTTTTGCGGAAGTGATGCGTGAGGATCGCAAGAATCGGCGCCATGATCAGCAGTACTGCAAAGAGTGCGGGGTCGTAGTACAACATCACGATCGCAGCCACGAGCATTTGCCCAGCCTGTACGAGTGAGATAAAGAGAACATCCTGCACACCAAGACGGAGGTTTTCCGTATCTGAGGTGACGCGTGCGATGATGCGCCCGAGTTTCGTATGATCGTAAAACCGCATCGGCATCTGTTGAAGATGGTCGAAAATTTTAGTGCGCAATGAATGAACGACTGATTCACCGAGCTTCATGGCCAGTTTCATACGGAAATGAAAGGTGAAGTTGGTAAACAGTGTCAGTGCGAGTAGCCCTAGCGCGTAATAGATCGTGCGGGTGAAATCTTTATCTTCGATTGGACCGCGGATGGTTTCGCCCATGAGCCAACCAAACAGGGGGAGTTGGATTGATCGAAGGACGACCACGCATAGGAGTGTGTTGCGTGTGCGGGCAAAAGGCTTGGTGAACTGAAATAGCCGAGCGATAAGTTTGAGTGAGAGTGGTCGTTGTTTGATCGCTTCGAGTTTGTCGAGCGCGACAAGATCATCCAAACCAAGTTGTGATGTTGTCGTGGGGTTTTGTATTTCGGTGGTTGGTGTTGTGGTTGTAGATTGTGTCATACATCACCCCCTTCCGCGGAGGCGGCATCTGATTCCTGTGCATATGGCGGATCAATGTCTGTTGCCTCTGAATCCAAGTGTGATTTTGTCGTACTTGCTATGGGGGCGAGTCCGAGGATTTCACGGGAATGATCGTCGGCAATCTGAAGTTTTGCGGCTTCGTAGTAATGACCATCCGCTTGCATTAATTCTTCGTGTGTGCCGGTTTCAACGATGTGACCATTTTCGAGCACAAGGATCATGTCCGCGCGCTGCAGCGTTGACAAACGGTGGGCTATCACGAACGTGGTGCGTTGTGACATGGCGTTGTCCATGGCGGAAAGGATCAGATGTTCTGTCTCGGGGTCAACGGCGGCGGTGGGATCGTCTAATAACAAGATAGGCGGATCAAGGAGGACTGCGCGGGCGATAGCGATACGCTGCCGTTGTCCGCCCGAGAGGTTTTGTCCTGCTTCACGAAGGAGTGTGTCGTAACCGTGCTCCAGTTCTTCAATAAATTCATGGGCATGAGCAATTTTTGCAGCAGCAACGATCTGGTCACGCGTTGCGGTTGGGTTACCGAAGGCGATATTGTCTGCGATCGAAACGGAAAACAAATACGTTTCTTGGAAAACGATACCGATGTTTCTACGGAGATCATCAAGAGTAAGATCAGTGAGCTTGTGCCCATCAAGGGTGATATGGCCGGCGGTCGGATCGTAAAACCGTGGAATTAATGAGAGTAGTGAGGACTTGCCCGAGCCGGTTGCTCCGAGCAAAGCGATGCATGAGCCAGCAGACGCGGTGAAGGAGATATTCTGAATGACCGGTGGGCTATCTTGGCTGTAGGCAAAGGAAACGTTATGGCACACAAGCTCGCCACGTGCCCGGGGTAGGGAGATAGCGTTTGATGGCGACTTGATTTCGATAGGCGCGTCTTGGATTTCAAAAACACGTTGTGCTGCAGTTAGTGATCGCATCATGCCATTGGTGATGTTGGCAATGTTACCGATCTGCATGGCAACTTGCGTGAGGAGTGTGGCGAAGACGATCAGCCCTGAGCCGAGGTTGAATTTGGGGTCATGAATGAAGAGGTATCCGCCATAAACCAGAAGGATAGGGATATTGATCGTGGCAATAAATGAAACGAGTGGCACAAACGTTGAAAGACGATTGAAGGTCCAGTTTTTCTGTGCTGTAACTTTATCATTCGCGGCAGCAAACGTGGCGGCTTGATTGGGTTGAAGTCCGAACCCTTTGACGACATGAACGCCTTGGGCGTTTTCGGAGATCACGCGTACTGCTGAGTCGAAGAGTTTGCGGTTTTTCAGGAAAGCTGGGCGGATGATGCGTGAAAAGAAAATCACCGTAAGCCAAATCAATGGTGTTGTCGCAAGGCAAGCGATTGTGAGCCCGACATGGATCTGTAGCATGTACGAGATATAAATGATCAGAGAAATGATAATGCCAAGCACTTCAAGTAAAACAGTGTCGACAAAGGTACGTAAGCCTTGCACGTCGGAAGTAACGCGATTGATGATGGAGGCGGATTCGTTGTCATCGAAGAACCGGAATGTGAGCCGTTGTAATTTGTTGTAAACCTTGGTGCGAAGGTCAATGACCATGGTCTGTACGAAGACTGCCTTCCAAACGGTCAGGATACGCTCAAGGACGAAACGTAATGCGGCAAAAGTAAAGATGATGCCGCCGACGATGAGGATGAGTTGTAGTGGCGAACTATCTACTGGCGGTTGGTAGCCGAAGGGCCATTCAGGTGTTTTGGCCTCAGGATTGAAACCACGGTGGATCACATCAATCGCCAAACCTGTGAGATTGAGCGCAGAGATGATCAACCCGAGCAGGAGCAGTTGAATGGCAAGAAGTGAGAACAGTCCACGTTTGTACTGCCAGGCAAGGGCGAGCATGCGGATCATCAACTCTTTGTTGGAGTAGTCTTTGTTGAGCTTTGCAGTTTGAGCGGACGGATTTTGTGGGAGATCGATGGCGGCGTTCGTATCTTGGCTTTTGGGTTTCGTAGGTATGTTCTTAGGATTCAAATTGTTGTATCCGACGGCAGGTCCGGTGCGTGTGGGTCGATCGAATGTACCAACTCTGTCGGGAGATACAAGCATGCAGTGCTAGGAGATGGGTGGAGGGTTAGCCAGATGAGCGGGATTGAAAGTCGGGATTGGGGTATTGAGCAGCGGGTATAGGTGAACGAGTATTCACTTGCAGAATGGAATCGTACATACAGAGTAAGGTTGATTTGAGACCCTTGGGGTGGGTCATGGACGGATTCTGCTTTGGTTTGCAATTGACCTGACATGGACAATCAGTGGAAGGTGGTCAGACCCAACACCATTTCCCAGCGCATAATGTGTGATAGCGAGATCAGGTGTAAGAAGCGCGTGATCTATGGGGATACGTAGCGGTGCCGGGAAAGGAGCAGGCCATGACCCGCGGTAGCCTTGTCCTTGTTGCGCAAGATTGAGGTTTGGCGCATCTGGATCTGAAGGGTAGATGATTTCTCGCATGGGATACGCAAAAGGTGTCGCATTGAAGTCACCAATGATGATGGCGGGGTGCTCTTGTGCAATGGCCCAACGGTATGATTCATGTAGTTGTGTGTTACGCACCTTGCTGTGATGAGCAGAAACGGGTGGCAACGCGTGCAGTGATAAAACGGAATACACTCGGTCGTCTGATTCAACGACCGCTTCGATGGCGGGGATATTTATCGCGCTCGGCGTCATATCGAGGATGCGGGTGGTGCGTAGTTTGAAGTTGCCTTCAGGTTTTGTGTTCACGAAAAGGGCAATACCAAAAGCATCTGGGCGCGGACGAGGTAATTCAAGTTGGTATGATCCGGTTTGATCCATGAGTGCGCTGAGCCATGGCGCAGTGGCTTCCTGTAGGAAGATCAGGTCTGCATCTGATGCGTGGAAGAGTTTGACAACGGCATCTGTATTATTGTTGGTACGATTGAGATTGAGATGAAGGATTTTGAGTGGCCGAAGGTTCGTCGCGGTGATAGGTTGCTGCGACTGATAAAGTGCTGCGATGTAGCTGGTGTTGATGAGCAGTGCGAGGAGGAAAAGCGTGGCGGGGAGCCATTTTTGCCGGATAGCTGCAGTGATCAACGCGGCCAATAACGGATAAGTGTACTGCAATCTGAAATTGGCAAAGAGATCGAGCACCCACCACCATCTACCGAAAAACCCGATGATTGTGCCAGCGATGGCGAGGTAGCCGCCTAAAAAAAGAATGATCACGATGGGGCGAAATATACGCTGAGCTAATGTTGGTTTTGTATGATCAGGCGTTGGGTGTGAGTCATCTATAGGATGACGTGAGTCAGGTTGCTCCGGGAAGTTTTGGGGCGGCTTCTTAGTCATCGTGTGAATAGGATGCTTTAACAAGAATGCGGCTTGCCAAACAGGGCTGCTATCACTTTATCGAGCAAGACTGCACAAAAAAAGTAGAGGAAGTTTGCATTGATCCATAAAAAAAAGATATGTGTGTTTTGCTCGGCAAGCGATCGGGTAGCTGATATTTATAAGGACGCAGCGCGTGAATTAGGCCGTTTGATCGGTGAGGGTGGTCATACGCTGGTTTGGGGGGGCGGAAAGGTTGGCTTGATGGGCGAAGTGGCAAGAAGTGCTCAATCAGCCGGCGCCGATTTATATGGGGTCATCCCCGAGTCGATGCAGGATATAGAGATTGCCTATCACGATGCAGATGAATTGGTTGTAACGCAAACGATGCGCGAGCGTAAGGGATTGATGGATGCGAAGAGCGATGCGTTCATCGTTTTGCCCGGCGGGATTGGCACGCTTGAAGAACTTAGTGAGATCATGGTGTTGCGGTATTTGAAGTATCACGATCGCCCCATCGTCTTGGTTAACGTGCAGGGGTTTTACGATCCATTTGTGACGTTGATGCAGCACTATATTGGGGAGGAATTCGCCAAGCCAACACACATGGATTTGTTTACGGTGGTGGGAAGTGTTGAGGAAGCGATGAATGTGGTGTGAGATTAATCCGATGTTGGTGGTTAACGGCTAGGGTATACAGTCGGGCATGTGGGTTATTCAGTTTCTTCCTCTTTGCTTTCTTCGCGCTTCTTGTTTGCTTGCTTATCCAAAAAATTGATCCCATCTGAAATGTTTTGCCAGAGGTTGGCATGCATCCAGCCGTGTCCGCCTTTGTAGGTTTTTAAAGTGATATTGGCATCGGCCTTTTTAAGTGTTTTCTCGGCAAGGACAGCGTAGCGGTAGGGTGTGACGCGGTCTTTGTCGCCTTGATAGAGGTAGAAGGTTTTGTTTTTGGCGTAGCGGGTTTGTTTCTTCTTTGATTTGAAAACGCTCATGGCGATGAAGGATCCGGTGACAGGCGTATCTTCACGGAGAGCGATGGCGTAAGCAGCCGGGCCGGAGGAAGACCAAGAAAGGGTGAAGATCCTTTGGGTGTCAATCTTATACTTAGACTGTACGTCTTGGATGATGTTATCGATGAAGGTTTCGGTGGTGAATTTCATGCCTTTGGTGCGATAGCCTTTGGTTGGCCAGACGACTTGTTTGGCTTGCTTTTCGTTCCAGATGGGCGCGACAGGCTGGACGGCGAGATAGTTTTCGGGAGCGGCATATTTATAGATACGTTTGACGAAGGGGTGGAAGTCTGCTGAGCCATCGCCGCCGGGCATGATGATGAGGAGGGGTTGCGGGGCGGCGTCCTCGGAGGTGCCGGGGTTGCCGATGAGGAAGTAGGTCTGGTTTTTGTCTTTATCTATGAGGATTTTCTTGCTGGGGATATTTGCGATGTCATCCTGAGCGAAGAGGGATGAGGTTGAGAAAAAGGTGAGCGCGATCAGGCAAATGGCGAGATGGATGGGTTTCATGCGATTATTCCGGAAGGGTGCTGGTGGATGAAACTGATTTTTTTAGATGAACTTGTGTTATTGATGTTCATCTGTTGTGGTGTTGTCTTGTGTGTCAGTGGGGGCGAGGTAGATGTAGTCGGTGTATTCGGTTGTTTTGCTGGAGGCGCCAATGATGAAGGGAACGGCGAAGCTGCCGCCACTGGTGGAATGTTCCTTGGTCGTGCGGTTGAATGCTTTGAGTGGTGTGATGTATTCGGAGTCGATGCGATAGGTATCGTCGCCGATGCGGAGGGTGGGTGGAACTGTTGGAGAAGTTGATTCATTGAACACGATCAATTGTTCCTGTTTGGGCAAAGTTAATGTGTGTGGGAGTGTGACTGTTTGGTTTGTTTGTGTGTTGGTCATGGTGATGTGGTAACCGGTGCCGGTGGGGCAGTCGATGATGATCCTGCTGGTGGTTTTATAACTGCTTGAATTGATGAGGCAGCCAGTGAGAAAGCACGATGTGAATGGGATCAGCAACAAGAGGACAAAATTAGACTTCATATGTAGGCTCCGGAAAATCAAAGTTTTAAATGAGTTAAATTCGTAACATGTACATTTGCATTGCAAGGCAATCATGGCACGTTGTCAATATGTTGATTTGATGGGTGAGTGAGTGAAGAATCGATGAGAGGATTGATGGGGTTTGACCGAGGTGAGGGAGAGTGGTACGTTGGCGAATTCTCTGCAGACTTGCCGTGTGGCGGGCCGGAGATTCTTATAAACCCTATTTCTCCACGAATCGGAAGAAAGATGGTAAATTATGACAACGACAGAAGTTAAGCAGCGTTTGCTAACCCCGGGGCCGACAGCCGTCCCGCAGGAAGTCTTGAATGAGTTGGCCCAGCCGATCATTCACCACCGGACGAAGCAGTTCCAGGCGATTTTTGGCGATCTTTCTGCCAAACTGCAAAAGATTTTCAAAACGGAAGGCCCAGTACTTTCGATCGCGGGTTCAGGGACGACTGCTTTTGAAGCGGCGCAGATTTGCCTCGCGAAGCCTGGCAGTAAAGTCATTACCTGTGCCGGCGGCAAGTTCGGCGAACGGTGGCAAGACGTATATGACGTGTATGCCAAGTTCCTTAATCTTGAACAAATCAAAATCAATTTTGACTGGGGCAAAGCGGCACCTGTTGATCAGATCAAAAAAGCACTGGATGAGAATCCGGATGTTTCTGTGGTGACGATTTGTCACAGTGATACTTCAACGGCGACGGCGAGTGATGTGCAAGCAATCGCAGCACTTACACAGAAGACCGATGCGCTTTTGATTGTTGATGGCATTACTTCAGTGGGCGCGTTTGAATGTGAAATGGATGCGTGGGGGATTGATTGTTTGGTGACGGGTTCGCAGAAAGCGATGATGCTTCCGCCGGGCCTTGGTTATGTGGGGCTTGGCAAGCGTGCATTGGCGCGTTTGGATGCAATTGAGCATGATCTGCCTGCTTACAATCTTGACCTGCGAAAGTGGGTGAAGAGCCATGCGAAGAATGATGTGCCGTTCACGCCGCCGGTTGCGCTGATTCGCGGTCAGAATGTTGCGTGTGATTTGATTTTGAAGGATGGTCTTGAAGCAAAGATTGCAGAGACGAAGAAGCTTGCGGCTGCATCACGTGCTGCGTTTGTGGCGATGGGATTGACGCTTGCGAGTGAGAGTCCTTCGGATTCTGTGACGGGCGTTTACTATCCAGAAGGTGTTGTGGATGGCAAGTTCCGTGGTGCGGTGCGTGATAATCATGGCGTGCATATTGCAGGTGGTCAAGATGGTCGCGGTGCGAAGTGGAAAGGCAAGATCTTCCGCATTTCGCACATGGGTTATGTTGATTTTGAAGACACCAGTGTTGCGTTCGGTGCGATGGAAGCTGAACTGATTGCACAAGGCGTGGCGATCGAGCCGGGCACCGCGGTGAAGGCTTTTGAAGCAGCATACAACAATGCTTGAATGATTTTTGAGTAAGTTGAGTAATTTAAATTGAGAAAAACCCCGGCAATTGTCGGGGGTTTTTGCATATGAACAATGTGTATGGCGTTGTTTAATTGTCGACGAGTTTGTGCACGCGGCGGCCGGTGAAAGTTTCGTGCAACGTGATGAGTTCGCCGTCTGCGGTACGGAAGAGCGTGTTAAAGTATGCAATGTTTGTGCCGTCTTTTGATTCGCCGAGGAAGATGTCCATCGGATCGGACCACGTTTTGAAGTTGTTGGTTGAATAGACACATCGGAGTTGGCCGCGTCTATTGACGACCCATTGGTATGAGTAGTCAGCGGGCCATGCATGATCGAAACCGGGCTCATCGGTCATGAATGATACGACCGCTGGTCCTTTTTGATCGCTGAGTCTTTCGACGTGAGCGTTGTAGGCGTTGTAAGGTCTGCCAAGATCATCTTTGGTGTTCGAAGCGTAGATGATGCTTCGGTCGTTATTGAAATCCCAGTCGTTGTTGGTTTTGCCGCCGTTGTATCCGATGATGCCGTAGATGACGTTGTGGTGGAGCTTTCTTTGAGCGAACTGTGAGTCGCTTTGGCGAACGTTGAAGATGTAGGATTTGACGCCTTCGGTGACGAGTAGGAGTGTGTCGTTGCCTTGCTTGAGCGGATCGGCTCGGAGCATGGTGACGGTCGGCATGCCATCACGTGAGAGGAGGCCATGTGGTGCGCGTGAAGCGATGACGGGAGTTGGAGGGACGGAGAGGCTATTGCCGCTAATGGTGAGTGGTTTCATGCCGATGAACTGGTTGCTCGAGCCAGGTTGTTCCCAATCGAAATAGGCTTGGAGTGTGCCGTCGGATAGTTGGAAAAGGAAGGGCGAACCTGTGAATTTGCCTGAGCTGTCGGCGGTGAAGATTGGTGATGAGAACGTGGTAACGGTTGGATAGTTGACGGGGTTATTGATTTCGAGCAGGTTGACTGAGTAGATTGGTGAGGAGCCGCTTTCATCCTTAACACCGTACGCAACTAAAAGTCTGGGCTCTGTCTCGTTGGGCAGGACACCCGACCAGAAGGCGAGATCGTGTATGGCATGATCGTCTGGCAGGAAGTCAAAGGTTTGTAGGTTTCCCCAGGTGATACCGTTGTCCGTGCTTTTGAGGACTTGAAGCCGGGTGTTGCGTCTGCCTTCAACGCCGCCTATCACGACACCGCCGTAGAGGACGCTGTTGTGTCTGACGATTGAGCGATGAGGCGTTTGTGCATTAACATGTGTGCCTGTTCCTTCGCGCGCATCGACCCATTTTTTGGCATGAAGTGATGGGGGAGGGAATGTTAGTACCTGTGAGTGGGTGGCGTATTTGTTAGAGATGCGTACTTCGTCAATCATGCCGAGTGCGCGGTCGGTGTGTACGCCGTTGAAGAGTCCTCGTGCAACAGACCAGCCACCTGCGTGCCAGTCTGAACCGCTGCCTGTGCCGACGTAAATATCCGGGTTGGTTGTCGGATTAAGATCGACCAAGGAGACGAAACTGAATTGATTTGGATCATCAATTTTGACCCGAAAATGCAACTTGCTTCCGTTGCTACTAACGGAGATGTGGTACCAGTTGTCGGTGAGCGAGCCGGGGTTGTTGTTTGGGATGTAGCCATCGGCGGTTGCGACGCTATGGTGGACAAGATCTTTATCGATGTAGCTGAACCTCACCGCGTTATTTGGCGTGATTTGAAGATAGAGTGCTGAGGATGGGCTGCCTGGGATTTGAGCATCACGTCCGACAATAGTGCGCCAGGTATTGCCTTGTACTGGGCGGTAACTGACTTCGATGGTGAATTTAGAGAAGTCGGCTGTTTCTACATCGGTAGTTGGATTTGCGGAAGATGATTTGGTGAACATGGAAGGGTAGGGCCCCATGTTTTCGACGCAAGATTCATTGAGTTGTGAGGTGTTTTGGACTATAGAGCCAAATGTGTTTGAGCGGCCGAGGAAGTCGGCATCGTTATTGCCCCAGACAGAGAGATGGTTGCCGTTGCCGGTTTCGTCAATGATGACGCCGTTGTAACTGTATCCACCGGGGTTGCCGGTGATGACTTCGCCTTCTGTTCGGCCTTCAAATCGCCAGTAAGCGATGACCCCGTCGAGTGTATAGCTATCGGCTTGAATTGGCGGGCTTAAAATTAGTTGTAAAAAGATGATAGGTAAGAAAACAAGTATTTTAATTTGCATTCTTAAGTTTCCTTGGTGATAGGATTAAATGAGATTGATCGAGAATATGTGTTAGGTAAAGTTCTTTTTGTAATTAGAAGATTAATTTGAAATTAGCAATTACATGTATGTTAGTCCTATTGCAGGATTGTAGGTATAGCCGTATTGCAATAAGGGATAGCTGCAAAACTACTATTTGTTTGTGAGTTTAGTGATGAGTAATCGCTTAGAGTTGAGATGCGCTAACTTGGATGCAGGCAGGCTGATTCAGTTGCGTTTCGTGTGCCATCCTCATGATAGAGGTGTTTGGTCGTCGGTATAGTCGCTTGGTGATTTGATGTTGAAGAAGATGGTATAGAGCAGGGGGACGACGATGAGGGTGAGGAGTGTGGCGAAGGCGAGACCAGCCATGATGGTGACAGCCATGGCGGCGAAGAAGACATCGGAGAGCAGAGGGATCATGCCGAGGATGGTGGTGATGGCGGCGAGGGTGACGGGGCGAACGCGAGAGACAGCGGAGTGAACGACGGCGGTATGCGGCTGCTTGCCTTCACGGATTTCGAGGTTGATTTGGTCGATGAGGACGATGGCGTTTTTGATGAGCATGCCGGAGAGTGCGAGGAAGCCAAGAAGCGCCATGAAGTTGAAGGGCTGTTGTGTGGAGACGAGTCCGATGGCGACGCCGACGATGGCGAGAGGGACAGTGAGGACAATGATGAGTGGGGTGCGGATGGCGTTGAAGATGAGGATGATGGTGAGGATCATGGCTGCGATGACGATGGGGACGGAAGCGAATAGTTTGGTTTTTGCTTCTTTGGAGTCGTCGTACTCGCCACCCCATTCAAACATATAACCGGCGGGTAAGGGGATGGCTTCAATTTTTGGGCGGAGTTGATTAAAGAGTATGGAAGCGTTGCCGATGTCGGGGTCGCATTGTGCGGTGATGGTGAGGCGGCGGTCGCGACGACGGATGATGGGGTCTTCCCATTCGGTGTCGAAGCTAGTAACGAGTTGGCTGAGGGGGATGGTGGTGGCGGCGGCGTTGGACCAGACCTGAACGTTCTGGAGTTGTTGGGCGGCGGCGCCTTCTTCAGGTGGACGGCGAGAGATGATGGGGAGAAGTTTATTGCCATCACGGTATGTACCGACGTCAAGGCCGGTGAATTGTGTTTGGATGGCTTGTGCGATGTCTTCCTGAGTAAGGCCAGCAGCGATGGTGCGCTGTTCGGAAATTTGTGGCCGGATGGTAAGGACGGGTTGTCGCCAATCATCGCGGATGTTGGTAGCGTTGTTGTTTTGGTAGAAAATTTCTTTGGCTTGCAGTGAAAGCTTTCGGAGGACGGAGGGATCTGGACCGGAGAAACGTGCTTCAATCTTTGCGCCACCGCCAGTGCCGAGGACAAACTTGTTGAAGATGGGTTGAGCTTCGGGAAAGTTGTTGTGGATGTATGTTTTGAGCAAGGGGATGGTTTTGTCGATGTCGTCGTATTCGTTGACAGATACGAGGAGTTGGCCGTAAGCAGTGTTTTGATCTTCAGGTGCGTAGGTGAGGATGAAACGGAGTGCGCCTTTGCCGAGAAAAGTGGTGGTGTTGGTGACGTTAGGGAGAGTCATAGTATGTTCAGCGATTTGCTGAAGATCTTTTTCGGTGATGTCGATGTGCGTGCCTTGCGGGAGCCAGTAGTCGAGGTAGAACTGTGGGCGGGTTGAGTCGGGAAAGAACGATTGTGGGATGAACTGCATGCCCCAGAGTGAGAAGGTGAGTGCGGCGATCAGAAGCAGGACAGCGGTGAGGCGGAAGTTAAGAACGAAAGTGAGGAAGCGTTTGTAAGTATTCAGGATGAAATTATCGTAGGGATCGGAGCCTTGCTTGTCGGGTTTGACTTTAAGAAAGTAGTAACAGACGAGCGGTGTGGTGGTGATGGCGAAGATCCAAGAGAGTAAGAGGGAGATGAGGATAACCCAGAAGAGAGAGCCGACGAACTCACCTGTAGAATCATTGGAAAGGCCAATGCCAGCGAAGGCGAGGATAGCGACAACAGTCGCGCCTAGTAAAGGGAAGGTGGTTTGACGGACGATTTGTTTGAGCGATTCGAGCCTTGTTTTGCCTTGTTTTTGGCCAATGATGCCGCCTTCGACGATGACGATAGCGTTATCGACTAGCATGCCGAGGGCAATGATAAGTGCGCCGAGTGAGATGCGTTGAAGCGCAATGCCGAACCATTGCATGATGAGAAACGTGCCGAGGACAATGAGGACGAGAACAAATCCAATGATGAGTCCAGAGCGGAGGCCCATGGCGAGGAGAAGAACGCCGACGACGATAACAACGGCTTCGATGAGGTTGATGATGAAACCGTTGACGGCGGCGCTGACCGAGCGAGATTGGATGGAGATTTCACCGAAGGTGACGCCGACAGGGCGGAAGGGTTCGAGTTCGCGCATGCGCTGTTCGACGGCGAGCCCCATGTTGACGACATTGCC
This sequence comes from Poriferisphaera sp. WC338, assembly GCF_050931845.1. Taxonomy (GTDB): domain Bacteria; phylum Planctomycetota; class Phycisphaerae; order Phycisphaerales; family Phycisphaeraceae; genus Poriferisphaera. The sequence goes on along the minus strand of NZ_CP194516.1, from coordinate 3,311,523 downwards.
GCCGGAGACGGTGGAGATACCGATACCGATGGCGGGCTGTCCGTCAAAGAAAAGTTTGCTGGTGGGTGGTTCTTCATAGCCACGGTAGATGTCGGCCACATCACGAAGGCGGATGATGGCGGTGGTTTTGCTAGCGGTGTCTTGTTGTTGCTCGGTGGCTTGTGCAGCTGTGATGAGCAGATTGCCAATTTCTTCAACAGAACTGAAACCGCCGGTAGGGTTGATACGGATGTACTCAGTGCCAACTTGGACTTTGCCTGCGGGTTCGAGGAGGTTTTGTTTTTCGAGAAGGTTATAGATGTTGTCGAGGGAGATGCCGAGTTGTGTGAGCTTGGTATTGGAGACTTCGATGTAGACGACTTCTTTTTGCACGCCATAGAGAGAGATTTTGGCGACGTCTTGGACGAGGAGTAGTTCACGACGGAGGTAGTCGACATAGCTTTTGAGTTCGGCATAGGAGTAGTCAGGTCCGGTGACGGCGAAGTATAAGCCATAGACATCACCGAAGTCGTCGTAAACGAGAGTGCTGGTATTTGGGGGTAAATCGGGTTTGGCATCAGTTATCTTGCGTCGTAGTTCGTCCCAGACCTGTGGAAGTGTTTTGGCGTCGTAGTTGTCTTTGATTTCGACATTGATTTGTGCGAAGCCGAATTCGGAGCGGGAACGGATGCGTTTGATTTGGCCAAGTTGTTGGATGGCCGTTTCGAGTGGGTCGGTGACTTCTTCCTCGACTTCTTTGGGAGAGGCGCCAGGGTAAGTGGCATAGACGAGTGCTTCTTTGATGGTGAATTCGGGGTCTTCGAGGCGGCTGAGCTTGTCGTAGGCAAGAATACCTGCAAAAGCAATCGCGATCGTGAAAGCAATCGTGACGACTTTATACTTGATGGCGAGTTCAGCGATGTTCATGAGATGGTGTGTGCGTTGTCTATCTTGTAGTTAGATGATTGTGTTACGGGCCGTATTCTTTAGCATTAAATGGCCGGATCATCTGGCCAGGGTTAAGTTGTGATGCGCCAGAGGTGACGATGGTGTTGCCAGAGGAAAGCCCTTCGGTGATGATGGCGTTTTGGTCAGAAAGTTTTCCGACAGTCACGGGTTGCTTGGAGACTTCGTTGTTGTCGGGATTGACGAGCCAAACGTAGGATTGATCTTTTTCTTTGAACACGGCCGCGATCGGAACGGCGAATCCGAGATCGGATTGGGTTTCATCTGTGGGATAGACATCAACACTGGCGGACATGCCGGGAAGGATCAAGACATCTTTGGGAGCGGGCATGGTGAGGGTGACTTCGTAAGTTTGTGTGATGGGGTTGGCTTCGGATTGATATTCTTTCATGGTGAGGGGGAAAGTGCGGCCCGGAAGGAAATCAAAAGTTGCGTCGATTCTTGGCGGCTGCTCATCTCTTTGTGATTTGGCAACGATGGCTTCGGGGATGTCGACAATGATTTCTACGTCGCTGACGTTTTGCAGTGAGATGATGGTTTGTTTGGCTTGGATGTTTTGAAAATTATCGACATACTTTCGGGCAACAAGGCCGGCAAATGGAGCGCGGAGCGTGGTGTCGTCGAGTGCTTTTTGTTCAATTTGTAATTGTGCCATCGCAATCTGTTGTGCAGCGAGTGCGTTGGTAAGTTCAACATTTGTGGCGGCATTGCGCTCGACGAGTTGACGGATCTGATCGAGGATAGTTTGTTTTTCAGTGAGAGTGGCTTGTGCTTTGGCGACATTGTTTTGGAAGTCGCGTGGATCAAGTTGGGCGATCAGATCTCCTTGCTTGACTTCATCGCCTTGCTTGATGGGGAGCTCAATAATTTGTCCTGTAACCTGGAAGGCGAGATCGACGGATTGACCTGCTTTGACTCGGCCAGGGAAATTGACGATGTTGGCTTCAGTAGGTGAACCAAGTGTTAATAGTTTTGCCGGTCGGATAGCTTGTTGGCGGGGTTCAGGTTTGGGTTTTGGATTAAAAAAGAGTAATGCGAGAATCGCCACGGTAACAAACGAGATTCCAATGAGTGGGCCGACCCATTTAGCGGGAATACGTCCTTTTTTATGGGGCTTTGTTGATGAAGAGGTATTGTGATTGTTTTCAGGTTCGGGAACTGGTGGGGTTTGTTCATTCATCGGTTTGCTCTGTGCATTAGCGGCGACCACCGCGCAGGATCCTAGGTATTAGATCGTGCAGGTTGTGCAAGAGAGCAGAAGAATTTTGCTGGGGGATTTTAGGGGGGTAGTTAAGGGATGTTGATGGGCAACTATAGTCCGATGTCTTCGTTCCAGAGGTCGGGATGTTGCTTGATGAAGTTGGCCATCATTTGGATACAGGTTGGGTCGTTGAGGTTGATGAGTTTGACGCTATGTTGCTGAAAGAGTTCTTCAGCACCAAGGAAATTCTTGTTTTCGCCGATGATGACGCGCGGAATTTTGTAGAGGAGCGATGTGCCTGTACACATGATGCAGGGCGAGAGGGTTGAGGCGAGTGTGAGGGAGTGCCAGTCACGGCGGCGGCCAGCAGCTCGGATGCAAACAGTTTCAGCATGCGCGGTGGGGTCGCCGGTTTGTACGCGGAGATTGTGCCCGCGGGCAACGATGTTGCCGTCTGCATCAGCAAGGACAGAACCGATGGGGAGCCCACCTTCTGAGAGGCCGAGCTGTGCTTCTTGGATGGCGTGGTTGAGCAGTTTTTGATCGGTCATGGTTGGCTCCCTGCGGTTTCATAGTACTCAAAACATTGTACTGGGTTGCGACGGGAATAGGCATCAAGGCAGAAAGCTAACGCGAGGTCGGGTATGCTGTTGTGATCATGGATACATTGTTGGGCTTACTGCTTTTGTTTTTTGTGGCGTGGCTGATCATTGTGATCGGTGGGACGTTGGGTTTGGTTTGGTCGTTGCGTCATCCGACTCGGCGGACGTTTGCGGTGGCGCTTGGGCGTGGGCTTGCAACGCAGCCAGAGGAATTGGGATTGAGCGGGGAGGAAGTAAATTTTAGCTTTGCTGATGGGAGCGGGACGAGTGGTTGGATTTTGGAGGGTGGAAAAAGAGATGGGCCGACGGTGGTGGTGGTGCATGGATATGGCGACAGCAAATACGGTGCGATGAATGGGGTGGGGAAGGTGATCTGTGATGCGAAAGTGGCGTGGAAAGTGGTCGTGTTTGATCTGCGCGGGCAGGGGGAGAGCGAAGCAAAGACATGCGGGCTTGGAATGCTTGAGCCCGCGGATGTGAAGTGTGTGGTGGAGCAATTGGCTGAGGAAGATGTGAAACGCGGCGTGGTGCTATTTGGGTATTCGATGGGCGCGGGGAATGTAATTCGCGCCCCTGAAATGTGCGACGATGAGGATCCGTGCATCATTGGTGTTATCGCGGAAGGGCCGTACCGTTTTTGGGATGAGCCGGTGCGGAATGTAATGCGATTAAAGAAGTATCCGACGTGGCCGCTTGTGAGCTTAGCGGGTCCGATTCTGAATCGTAAATTGCCAGGCTTATTGGAAATGGATCGTGAGGAGGATGCGAGAAAGCTGACATGTCCGCTCTTGGTACTGCACGGAACACAAGATGTAGTATGTGGCATGGATACTGCGGAGTCGATCGCAAAGGCTGCAGAACAAGGGGAATTTGTCGCAATTGACGGGGCAGGGCACACGAGACTGGCAGAACATGATCCAGCGCGTTACGGTGTGGTGTTGAAAAAGTTTTTTGAAGCATTAGACCAAGATGGTGCTGCCCATTAAGGAATCCAAGAGGAGCCACATATGGATATTGCAAACTATATTGATCACACCTGTTTGAAAGCAGAAGCAGAGAAAACTGAGATTCGAACACTGGTTGATGAAGCGATGATTCATGGGTTTGCCAGTGTGTGCGTGAACGGTAGTTTCGTGAAGGCGGTTAGTAAAACGCTGCGTTCTCGGCAAGCTAAAACGAAGACATGTAGTGTGGTTGGGTTCCCGCTTGGTGCTATGAGCGAAGATGTGAAGAAGATTGAGGCTACGGTTGCAGCGAAAGATGGTTCGGAAGAAATTGATTTTGTGGGGAACTTGCCGAACCTGGTAAAGGGCGATGTAGAAGAATTGCGGGAAGATTTTTCACGGATTGTGAAAGAAGCACGTGCGGTGAATCCCGAGATTGTGGTGAAGGTGATCATCGAGTCTGCATTCTTGATGAAGGATGTGACAGATGCAGAAGCGGAACGGCGGATTGCCGCAGCATGTCAGGCCGCGATTGAAAGTGGTGTTGATTTTGTGAAAACGTCAACCGGTTTTCATGGAGCAGGTGGTGCAAGTGTCGAAGCGGTAAAGCTAATGCGGAAGCATGCGACAGGCATTAAGGTTAAAGCATCCGGCGGGATTCGATCTTATGAAGATGCGATGACGATGATTGATGCGGGCGCGGATCGGCTGGGTTGTTCGGCAGGTGTGGCGATTGTGACTGGTGCGGCAGCCAAGAGTGATGGCTATTAAGTTATCGACCTTCTAAAGGTAAGGTGATATAGCCCCTGACGCATGTCAGGATTTTTCAATGTCACGGAGCATTGGTGGCACTCATTTGCATTTTTGGAATGCACGAATGACTGAATGTAATTCTGGAGTAACGTCGCATATTCCCGTACATGCGCGTTCGGTACGCAAACGCCGAGATCCATATCTTTACGTATGGCGGCTGCTTTGTGGTAGGCCGGTTCAATATCCAGAATGTAGAGGTTGTGGTTATCCTATTGTGAACCTGCAGGGTGATCATTGCCCAGAGTGTGGTGCAGATTTATCGGTGACTGGCTATATGCCGGCATGCAAAAGAAAGCCCGTGATTCTGTCTCTCTTTTTCAGGTTCAGCATGTTGTTGGTGTTGGTGACGATGATCGTGCTTGGATATCTTTGGCAGCATGATGCGTACTTCTATTTCTACCGTGAGTATGGGATGCGGCGGACCCATGCCTTGTCTTTCCAGCGTCGCAATTGGCCACACAAGTATCGCAACACTGATGCCCACATAGTCGCTCTTTATTTAGTTTCCATCAGTCAGCCATTTGATCGTTCTTTCCGCTACAGCAAGGATGCCCTGCATGCCTATACGCTCATTAATTTGTCCGTTTTTCAGGATGCTCGGAGTATGGACGAAATCAACGGCCCGATTCTTGTGCTTGATCATGAGCAGCAACGCATGGGCACCTTATCTAAAGAACTTTTGCACAAGTATCAGGTGACGCATACAGGTGATTCTTTTGCTGATGATGAGCGAAGGGGCTATCCCGAGCGTTTTGTGACTGATCCGGAAAGCCCTCTTCAATGGGAAGACGCATCGGTTGGCGAAATCGAAATGTTCTTGCAGCAGCGCCTCGGATCATCGTGCCAAATCGCAGTTGATGAAACAGCTGCACTGCTTTTTAAGTATGCCTTTCTGCTGTCTGGAAATAAGCAGCATGAGTTTTTTGGGAAAGGCGGAGGTTGGGGGCTCTTGAGTGAAGTCGATGGCTATGATCATGCTGGAAGCGGTATGTCTAGTGGTTGGAGCAGGCACATCCCCGGCAGGTCGGCGGCGCATAATGACTATATTCTCTGGCTGTATTGGGCCGCTTGTTTGGCCGCCGCTTTGTTTGCGGCTTTTATCATCCGCCGAATTGAGTGCAGGTTTACAAATCGTCTCGAGGTATGACCTCTAAACAATCAAAATCTGACGAACTCGCGCGGGGCGGTTAAGATATGCGGATGAACCAAGCGAAAAAAACGATTGATGTGGGGCGGGTAAAAATTGGCGCGGGGCAGCCGCTTGCGATTATTGCAGGGCCGTGCGTGATGGAGTCGTATGACCAGTGTGTGCAGATTGGTTCAGCGGTGCGTGATCGTTGTGCGGCCCTTGGTTTTGGGTACATCTTCAAGGGGAGTTTTGACAAGGCGAACCGCAGTTCGATTGGCTCGCCGCGGGGTTTGGGGATTGATGAGGGATTGCGGGTGATGGAGAAGGTGAAAGCAGAGTTGGGCGTGCCAGTAACGACGGATGTGCATGAGAGCGATCAGCCGAAACGGATTGCGCCGGTGATTGACTTACTTCAGGTGCCCGCGTTTTTGTGTCGTCAAACCGATTTGCTTGTGGCTTGCGCGGAGACACAGAAGACTGTGAATGTGAAGAAAGGACAGTTCCTGTCACCTGCCGAGATGGATAACGTGATCAATAAATTGATCGAGAGTGGGGCAGGAGAGACTGATGGCGGAATCATGCTCACTGAGCGCGGCACGTTTTTTGGGTACAACCGGTTGGTAAATGATTTTGTGGGTGTGGGTGATATGGTGGCCGGTGAGTGGCCGGTGTGTTTTGATGTGACGCATTCCACGCAGCAGCCGGGCGGGCAGGGCAATGCTTCAGGTGGGCGGCCAGAACGTGCGCCGCTGCTTGCGCGATGTGCGGTGGCAGCAGGCGTGCATGCACTGTTTATTGAAACACATCCCGATCCTAAATCTGCTCTCAGCGATGGCGCGACGATGCTTCCGCTTGATCAGACGTTACCGTTGCTCGGAGATTTGCAACGGCTGCATCAGGTGATGGGCAGTATGTGCTGCGACTGATCGGCTTTGCCTCGTGAAGTTTTGCACAAATTTTGACGGTTGGTCGAACTCGTCTCTCATAGGATCTGTATCAATATTGAGCATGAAAGCCGCGATAGCTGCATTTGTGTGGAAGTTCTGTAAATGCTGGGAACGCGGGCGTTTCCGAGTTATGATGTATAGGTTGTCGTGTTAGTTTTAGACGGCAGCAGGTGCGATTCCGGCGGGGCGGGACAAGATCATTGATCGCTTTATTGAAGGGAGCCGATGGGCGCGATTGACCGGGTACTGAAGCGCGTGAGCAGGCGACTGTTTCTGCAGCGCTGGATCGACTGGCTGGCAACCATGCTTTTGTTGGGCGTGTTGCTTGCGGCGGTTATGCTACTGTTGCAGCATCTATTGCTTTGGGTTGTGCCAATGTTGGTATACGGCGTGCTTGGCGGATTAGTGTTGGTCTTGTCGTTGTTTTTTGCCTGGAGTCGGCGGCTGGGCAAAAATGAAATTGCTAAACAAGTCGACGATAAACTTGCGCTCAAAGACATGATTAGTACCGCGGTCTATGCCAAGAGGCAGGACGATCATCCGTTTGCGGGGAAGGTGATTGCGGATGCAGAGCAGGTCGCGAGTGAAGTCAGCGCGCTTGGGCCGGCGTTTAAGCTGCGTCTCGGTTCGCGGTGGTTGCATGTTGTGGGTGGCGTGTTGCTCGTAGCAGGGTTGGGTTTGTATCTTTCGATCTACCAGCCGGATCCATTCGGGATGCGAGCGAATCAAAAACAAATCGCGGCGAAAAAACAAAGCGAAAAACAATCAATCAAACATCTTCAGGAAGCCGAGGTTGTGTTACAGAAGGTGGATACGAAGAATGTCACGCGGCAGGCATCGTTACAGCAAGTTAATCATCAGCTGGCTTCATTGAGCCGCAAGCGTATTCAAAGTGATGCGGAGCGTGAAGAAGCACTGGAGCAGCTTGCTCGCATGCGCGAGCAAGTGATTGAGCAAAAGAAGCAGGAAGAAGAAGAGCTTAAGTGGGTGCGTAACACGATGAGTCGGTTAGAGACGACCGAACGAGGGCCGGCCGATGATATGATTGATGCCATGCGACGTGGTGATTTTAAAGAAGCCAGCAAAGAACTGAATCGCCTGTCGAATCAGATCAATCAGGATCAGATGTCGAAGCAGCAGAAAACGCAGTTGCAAAAGCAGCTCAAGGAACTATCTGAACAGTTAAATCAGGCGGCGGAAAAACAGGATGAGCTTGCCGAACAAAGCGAGCAAGCGATTAAAGATGCGCTGAAGGATGCAGGCTTGAACGATGCACAGATCAATGACCTGCAAAAGAAACAGTTTAATCCGCAACAAGTCAAAGAAGCATTGCAGCAGAAGGGGATAGACCCACAGCAAGCTAATGATGTGAACAAACAAGTTCAACAGCAGCAACAAAATCAGCAAACTCATCAAAATCAACAACGCACCAGCGGCGGTTTGTCGCAAGCCATGCAGCAGATGGCCAATGCGCTGCCGAAACAGCCGCAACCAGCTGCGCCGAATCAATCGCCTGGGACGCCACCGCAGCCGAAGCCTGCCAACCAGCAATCTTCACCTTCACAACCTCAGAACGCCCAGCCCCAGCAGACACCATCACAACAGCCTGGTCAGCAATCTTCACAACAACAAAATCAGCAACAAGGCCAACAAGGATCACAACCCGGTCAGCAACAAGGTGCGAATCAACAAAGTGGTCAACAGCAAGGGCAGCAGCCCGGGCAACAATCACAATCCGGCCAGCAGTCTGGTCAATCATCTTCAGGCGATTCATCTTCTGAGAGTCAGTTTTCTCAAGGCGCTGATGCTGCGCAGCAGCATTTCGGCCAGCTCGGACAGAAACAACAGCAGGCGAATCAGATGCAATCTGCACAATCACAAATGCAGCAAGCCATGCAGCAACTCGAACAGAGCGGCTCGGGTGGGCAAGACGAAAACGATCCTGCGAACCAGCAAAATCAAACGTCCGGCTCCAGTAGCGGGCAAGAAAGTGGTGGTCATCCACTTGGCGCTTCCCGAAACTCGGGCAAGATTCAATCTCAAAGAGTTGAACACTTGCAAGAAGGCGAAGATGGCAGGCAGATCGTGTCATGGGAAAAGGAAGGGCCGGTTTACGCAGGTGAACCCGGTGTGTCGGTCAGCATGGAAACTTCCGAAGCCGTTGAACATGCTGAGCAAGCAGTGAGTGAAAACCGTGTACCACGTCGGTATCACAAAACGCTTCATCAATATTATGGACAGTCGAATGATGACACGGGCAAGCTACAAGGAGCACCCGCGGCACCGGAATAATGCACCAGCTACATGACCCTACCTGATCATCAACCGAAGCATCACACACTGAGACGAAACCGCGATTGAGTATTGCTTTTAACCATCCTGAATATCTTTGGCTGATGCTATTGGCAGGGCCGATTGTTTGGCTGGGTCTGCGTAGCCTTCGTGCAATGGAAAAGGTTCGTCGTTGGACTGCAATTTCATTGCGATTGATTTTGTTACTTTTGCTCACGCTCATGCTCGCCGATTTGCAGATGGTGAGTTTTCATAGCGATCTGACGCTTGTTGTAGCAATGGATCAGTCTGAATCGGTACGGAAATTTGCAGATCTTAAAGCGCTTGGGGAAGCCGCAGAGGCTCGCGATCCATCATCAAAGGCTGATTATAAATCCACAGAAGATTGGATCGCGGATGTGACTTCGGATTTTGCCGAAGACAAGCGTGAAGATGACAAGGTTGCGGTATTGAGTTTTGACGGCCGCACTATGGTGCGATCCCAACCCAGTAAAATCGTGAACAGCGATCCGGGCGTGATCGTTTCGCCCGCAGAAGGAACAAACACTTCCAAAGCGATCCGTAGCAGTATCGGCATGTTCGATGCTGCCTCCAACGCGCGCGTCATGCTTATTACCGATGGCAACGATACTGAAGGTGACATGATCGATGCTGCTTACGAAGCCGCCGCGGCAGGCATTCCCATTGATGTATTGATTACACCGCTTCGCAATCAGAATGAGGTCATGGTCGAAAAATTGATCGCACCTGTCGAAGCGCGTGAAGGCCAAACCGTGGCGTTACGCGTTGTGCTTCGAGCGAATGTCCCTGCCACCGGTTTCCTACACATCAAACACAACGAGCAATTCATTGACCTGAAGATTGTTGATGATAACAGAGGCCGCCCTGTCAACAACGATGAATGGTCTTTGCGTAAACACGAAGGTGATGAGGGGGCAACACCGCTTGGCCGTTATGAAGCGGTGATTGATGACATTGAACTTCCACTAAATTTTACAGGTGTAAACAATTTTCAAGCCGTCTTTATGCCCGATGATGGCTATGATGCCACACCGATCAATAATGTCGCCGACGCATGTACCGTAGTGAAAGGTCGCGGCACCATTCTCTTTGTTGATGGCCTTGAAAACTCAAGTGGTGATATCCTCCCGCAAACACTTGCCAATCATGATCTACGTATCAAGAAGATTTCACCGGCGGCTTTCCCCGCCACACTCCGTCAGCTTCAACAATACGATGCGATTGTTTTTCAAGATGTTTCCGCCGACAAAATCTCTCAGCGTAGTCAGACCAACATCGTGAAATATGTCCGTGATCTCGGCGGCGGTTTTATCATGCTCGGTGGTCAAGGAGCTTTTGGCGCTGGTGGTTGGACCAATTCACCAATCGACAAAAAAATTCTGCCCGTCAGTTGTCAGATCCCGTCGCAAACACTGTTGCCTTCCGGGGCGCTGGTGTTGGTCATCGACCGTTCCGGCTCCATGACCGGCATGGTTAATGGCACGTACCGCAACAAACAGCAACTTGCTAATGAGTCCGCTGTACTTGCGCTTTCTACACTTTATCCGCAGGATCTTGTGGGTGTGGTTGCGTTTGATCAATCGCCTTATCTGATTTCTGATGTTAAGCCCAACAACAAGCCAGACGCTGTGGCCGAGCGTATTCGCGCCATCGAACCGGGTGGTGGCACGAATATATACAGCGGTCTTCAATTGGCTTATCGCAAGCTTGCGCCGCTCCGCACGAGTGATGCGGCCATCAAGCACATTATTCTTCTTACCGATGGGCAATCTGAGACTGATCAGGCAGCTTACAATAAGTTGTTCCGAAAAATGGCCGTTGCTGGCATCACCCTTTCTTCCATCGGTGTCGGCGATGATGTTGATCACACCTTTATGCAATGGGTCGCACAACGCTGCGGCGGGCAATATACACCAGTTAGCGATCCTACGATGCTCCCGCAGGTTTTCATCAAAGAAGCCAAGACGATCCGCAAGAATCTTGTCAAAGAAATCGACTTCACACCGCAACAACGCATGACCGGATCGCCTATCATTAACAAGTTTTCGGCCTATCCCGCGCTTAGAGGCTATGTCTTGACCGGCGAGCGTAACGATCGCCCTGTTTACACACCACTTGTTGGCCCAGAACAAGAACCCATCTTTGCACATGGTCGTGTGGGTCTTGGTCGTGTGGCTGCGTTCACTTCCGACGCGACCAATCGTTGGGCTGTGAATTGGCTTCGTTGGGGTGGATATGCGGATTTCTGGACACGTATTGTCCGTGCCGTCGCACGTCCTGCCCAGAGCAGCGAGATCGATATCTTCAGCGAGATCAGAGGAAATCAGATGGTTGTGCGTATCGATGCAGGGCTTGGTTTTGAAAAATCACGACACGGCAAAGCACAGTTCGACAACAGCCTCCGCGCGACAGGCGCGATCATGTCGCCAGATGGTGAGATTATCGATACAGAATTCACGCAGACCGGCCCCGGCATGTATGAAGCGGTGGTTCCTGTAAGCGGTGCCGGTAACTATGTGGTCGAGGCGATGATGACCGATATCGCCGGCCGCCAAGAGCGTGCCACCTCCGGTGCGACACGACTTCCCGGCAAAGAGCTCCGTCGCTTCGACACCAACATGACCGCGCTTAAACGTGTCACCGACATCACTGGCGGGCAACTCATCAATCCTCTTGCTGCATCAAATTTTAACCCCTTCAAACGCGATCAAGAAATATATGCAAGCACCCTGCGTTCGGTATGGATGCCGCTGCTCTATCTGCTGCTCATCCTACTCATCCTAGATGTGGCCAATCGCCGCATTGCATGGGACGCCGCAGAAATCGTGCAGTGGTATCGCCATCGTAGAGCCGAACGTAAACGTCGTAAGAGCCGTAAGACTGAGCAAACGCTCAGCAGTCTCCGTCGTACCAAGGATGAAACCACCGAAGCCACACGTACCGATGAAGATGCACTCGCGGAAGCTGCTGTTGCTGTTGCAGCGATCGAAGAACAACAACGTCAAAAACTCATCCAAGCAGCACGCGATCGTCGGGCAGGTAAGAAGTTCGCTGCAACTGAAAGTAAAGGCAAAGTCGCCAAACCGCTTGCTGAATCGCTCGGTGGTGCCGCCAACGCGCCCACCCACAAACCCGCACCAATCATCACTAAGAAACCAAATGATAAGCAGGATGAAGACGTTACCAGCCGTCTTCTTTCTGCCAAACGCCGTGCAAACCGGCGACTAGATCAAGATTAAAAGTAGATACACGATTGCTACCATGAATAGGAGTAGCTGAGCATGAATGAAAATACACAAGTATTGGAACAAGCGAAACAGTTTGTCAGCACCTACAAGGCTGTGAAGGATCAAGTGGGCCGCGTGATCGTTGGGCACGACGACATTATTGACGGTGTACTTACCTGCCTCTTTGTAGGCGGTCACTGTCTACTCGAAGGTGTCCCAGGCCTCGGCAAAACACTGCTTATCCGCAGCCTCTCTGAAGCGCTCTCGTTAGATTTTTCTCGTATCCAATTCACACCTGACCTGATGCCTGCCGATATCACTGGCACGACCATCGTGGTTGAAGGCCAATCACAAGATGGTTCGATTCGTCGCGAATTCCAATTCCAACGCGGGCCAATCTTCTCACAGATTATTCTTGCCGACGAGATCAACCGCGCTACGCCTAAAACACAATCTTCCATGCTCGAAGCTATGCAGGAACGTTCTGTCACTGTTAGTGGGACTTCGCATCCCATGGCCAAGCCCTTTTTCGTCATGGCCACGCAAAACCCCCTTGAGCAGGAAGGTACTTATCCTCTCCCTGAAGCTCAGCTTGACCGTTTTTTCTTTAAGCTCGATGTCGGCTATTCTTCTCGTACAGAGCTTCACGAAATCCTCGATCGCACTACACGTGCCGAATCGCCAACCATCGAAAAAGTACTTGATGCGCAGCGTATTATTGAGATCCAGAAACTCGTTCGACAAGTCATGATTGCCCCGAACGTGCAGGATTACGCGATCCGTTGTGTACTTGCTACCCATCCTGAAGGTGAGTTCGCCTCATCTCTCTCCAAGCAGTTTTTACGTGTTGGTGGCTCGCCTCGTGCGGCGCAATCACTCGTCCTTGGCGCTAAGGTTCGAGCGCTTCTCGATGGCCGTGGTCATGTCGCCATCGAAGATATCAAAGCTATTCTCCTTCCTGCCATGCGTCATCGCATTCTGCTCAACTTTGAAGCACAGGCCGAAGGGATGACCACCGACATGATTCTTCAGGACATCGCGGAGAAGATTTCTGCCAACGCATCGACGAGTGTTTAATCCATCATAAGCAAGTGAACCATTTATCGGAGCGACCTTGAATCAGCCCGTCATCAAAACCGAACGAGAGCCACTGCTCACACCCACGTTTCTCAAACGTCTTGAGCGGCTGGATATTCTCTCGCGCAAAATTCTGCGAGGTAAGATGCAAGGTGAACGCCGTAGTAAAAAACGTGGCCAGTCCGTCGAATTCGCTGACTTCCGCAATTACGTCTCCGGCGATGACCTCCGCTTTATCGATTGGAATCTTTACGCTCGCCTCGACAAACTTTTCCTTCGCCTCTTCATGGAAGAAGAAGACCTTACCGTCAGTATCGTCCTTGACACCACTGCCTCCATGAACCACGGCAACCCCAACAAACTTCGTTACATGAAGCAACTCGCCGCGGCGCTGTCATACATCTCACTCATTAAATACAACCGTCTCAGCCTATTCACTTTCACAGATGATATTACTGCCAGCTTGCCCAATCTTCGTGGTCGCCGCCCCATGCCCCATGTTATCAATTTTCTTGAAACAAACACACCTGAAATCACTTCCGCCACACAGCCTGGTGACTTTTCACGTGTTTGCAAAAGCCTTGCCCGTCATCAGCAACACCCCGGCGTGATCGTTCTCATCTCTGATTTCTTTGATAAGGGAGAGCTTGGCGACGCTTTAAATTATCTTACCGGCGCGACCCGTGATGTTTATGCTTTACAACTCCTTTCACCAGAAGAAGTAGATCCTCGTAAGGGTGACCTGCTTGGTGATCTTCGTCTTCAGGACATTGAGGACGGGGACATCACCGAGGTTTCCATCACCCCCGAACTTATTGACCGTTACCAGGCCAACCTCGAAGCCTACTGCAATCATGTGCGCACCCAGTGCAGTAAACGTGACATCCTCTACCTACTCGCCGATACCTCTGTCCCGGTCGAAACATTGATTTTAAAATACCTTCGTCAACGCGGTCTTGTTGGATAACCGTACAAACAAAACAGCAACCATGAGTAATAAACAATAAACATGAGCTTACTTTCACCCATCACAGCACTCATCGCCGCCGGTATTTTGATCCCGTCGTTGCTGTTGCTGTACTTCCTTAAGCTCCGCCGCCGGCGAATCGCTGTCTCCACCACGCTCCTTTGGCAAAAAGCAATTCAAGATCTTCAGGTTAATTCTCCTTTCCAGAAGATCCGTCGTAACCTTCTGCTGCTTTTGCAACTGATCATCCTACTTGCTTTGCTTATCGCACTTGCCCGCCCCGCGCTGCACGCCGATGCCGAAGTTGGTAAACGTGTTGTAATCCTTATCGACCATAGCGCATCCATGAATGCTACTGACATTACCCCCACCCGTCTTGCTGAGGCCAAACAAGCTGCTTATCAATTAATTGATAGTCTGGATCTACAGGAATCCCAAGACGATCAAAGTGGTGCGATGGTCGTCAGCTTTGCCGGCAGTGCTAAAGTTCGCACTCGTTTCACCAGCGATCGCGCCAAGCTTAAGCAAGCCGTCGACCAGATCCAGTCTACCGATCAGCCATCGCGTCTCGCAGAGGCGCTCGCCATCATTGAACCCGACGCGACTCAAGCCGACGGCAGTGGCAAACAGATGCAGGTTTACGTGATTTCAGATGGTCGTGTGCAGATGTCTAGCAACCAAAGTGTCGCACTTCGTGGTGCCAAACTCCGCTACATTAAAGTTGGGTCAAAGATTGACGATAGCACCGCACCCAATCATCCTGACAATATCGCCATCGTTCGTCTAGCCGCACGTCGTGACCTGCAACGCCCTCACATACTCCAACTTTTTGCCACCCTCGCAAACTACAGTAACAAAGGTATCACCACCAACCTGAAGCTTTTTGTTGACGACAAGATCGTGCAGGTTAAAAAGATCAAATTCAAAGCTATGCAGCAGGAAACACCTGATGAGCAGATTTTTACTTTCGATTTGATTCAACCTGACAGCGCCGCCGTCCGTCTTAACGTTGATTACGAGGACGCATTAGTTGCAGACAACACTGCGAGTATGATGATTGCGCCATCAAAGCAACTCCGTGTACTTTTGGTTACTGGTGGCCAGAACGCATCCGTCAACCGATCTTATTGGGAACGAGCTGTTCGCAGCATGGGCGTGCAAGATCTTGTCTACATGACACCTAAGCGATATGAAGATCAAGACCACGCGGCACTTCGCCGGGCAGGTTGGGACGCGGGTGTTACTGGCATCACGACTATGCAAGGTTTTGACCTCATCATCTTTGATGATTATGCCCCAACGACTCCACCCAACGTGAATAGTCTCTATTTTGGTTCACCACCATCTATTCAAGGGATAGATATCAAGACTAGCCTCAACACAGAACGCCTCGCCTACAACATCATCAGTTGGGAGCAGACCCACTCTTTACTGCGGCATCTCACCCTCAGCGATGTGATGCTCATTAATCCCGGCCGCCTTGTCCTCACCGATGATGCATCTGTCCTTGCGAACGCACGCTCCGGCCCGGTTATGGCGCATCTTATTCGTGATGGCACACAATACGTTTTCACCGCTTTCAGTCTCTCTGACACGCGTTGGCCCCTTCACTATAGCTTCCCTATGTTCGTCCAAAACGCACTGCAAACCATGGGGCTCGGCTCACAACTCGATACCGCAGGTCTGCACTATCTGACTGGCCAATACATTAAGATCCCTGTCGAGCAATCCGCCACATCAGTTACTTACACCGGCCCGACGACTGTTAGTCAACTCCAAATCCGCGATCAGCTTGCGGTGCTTGGCCCGATGGCACGTGCTGGCGAGTATCACACCGATCAAACCGATATTCAGCCACCTTATGATCGTCTATTCGTGAATCTTCTCGATCCGATAGAAAGTGATCTCCGACCTGTCGATCAACTTGTTGTAGGCTCTGTTTCCACACAAGGCCAATCTCGCCGTGCGGCGATCACACGTGAAATTTGGCATTACTTTGCATGGATCGCGCTTGCATTCCTCCTGATTGAATGGTTTCTTTATACACGTCGTATGCACATCTAATCCGTGCTTAGACGATCATCAATGACACCGGTCTACGCAACAAAAAACCGCGCCCTAAAAGCGCGGCCATTTACCTCATCACACATCATCATTATTTCGGCATACGTGGATGCAGTGCAGCATCAAGTGATTTCTGATACGCCTCTTCTTGCTTGTTGCAATCTGTTTCATGCTTTGGCTTGCGGGTTTTCGTATTGGCTGGTGTCACTGTTGTCACAGCTTCATGTTCAGCATTCAGATCCTCACCAATCAATTCGATCTGTATTTGGTTCACTTTGAACCCAAGCTGCTTCTCGATTTGTTTAATGAGATTTTCCGGGATCACTTCCAAAATCTGCTTGCCAAATGGCTCTGGCAAGTCGGCGATCTTTCCAGTTTTCTGGCATCGCAGATGCAGATGTGGTTCGTCCCCAGCGTCATATCGTGCGGACCCATTTGCTCCGGCTCCCGGTAGTTTTTGCGCCAATCCTACTTCGCAAAAGACTTCTAAGGTGTTGTAAACCGTTGCCAGACTCATCGCCGGCACCTTACCGCTAAGCGATCTAAACAATTCATCCGCAGTCGGATGTGCGCTCGATTTGGATAATGCTTCGTACAGAGCGGTTCGCTGTCTTGTGCAGCGCAGCCCGTGTTTGGCGAACAAGTCGCCGAGTTTCTTGATAGGCGCGGTATGATTCATACTTCTCCAAGTGTGGTGAAAAACACAACACTGCTCATACGTTTTATGGAACCCAAGCGTTCATTGTGTGGCTAGACGCCAATGTAAGGATAGTCCATTATCTGGCTGTTGCACGTACATATCCAGTAATATTTTACCTGAGCCGGGTTTACCGTACACTATCCAGCACTATGGCACGTAAAAGCAGCACCAAAAACGGTTTGACCTATGCCGACTCAGGCGTAGATATCGAGGCAGGCGATGAGGTTGTCGATCGCATAAAAGGCCACCTGCGCAGAACTTATGGCCCGCGTGTCCTCGGCAAGCACGGCGCTTTCGCGGGTTGCTTCCGGCTCGACTACAACGAGAAGCTCTTCAAACGCAACTATAAAGACCCCGTCCTTGTTTCAGGAGCAGATGGCGTTGGCACTAAAGTCATGCTAGCCATTGAGTTAGGCATCTATGACACCGTCGGACAGGATTGTGTCGCCATGAACGTCAACGACATGATCGTTCAAGGGGCCGAGCCGCTGTTTTTCCTGGATTATGTCGGGATTCACAAGGTGATCCCACAGCAGATGGAGCAGATCGTCAAGGGTGTGGCCGACGGCTGCCAGTTGGCGGGCTGCGCATTGCTTGGCGGTGAAACCGCTGAAATGGCGGATGTATACAAGGAAGGCGATTTCGATCTTGCGGGCTTCACGGTTGGTGTCGTTGAACTCTCTAAAGTTGTTGACGGTTCACGCGTTGAAGAAGGCGACGTTATTCTCGGTCTTGCGTCATCCGGTGTTCATTCCAACGGCTTCTCTCTTGTCCGCAAAATCATTGATCACGCTAAGCTCGACATCCGCAAGGTTTACCCCGAAGTCGATCCAGACCGCCCCCTCGGCGAAGTACTGCTTGAACCCACGCGCATCTACTCGAAGCAGATTTGTAGCGTACTGCGTTCCTATTCCCGCAAAAAACCTATCGGTGGCATGGCACATATCACTGGTGGCGGGTTACCCAACAACGTCAATCGAGCGTTGCCCTCTAACCTTGATGCAAAGATTTCCAAAAAAGCATGGGATGTACCTCCGCTTTTTAAATTCCTCAAGAAACATGGTAATGTCGCTCCTGCAGAAATGTTCCGTGTCTTCAACATGGGCATCGGCTACGTTCTGATCGTTCGGCCTCACTTCGCCGAAGCGATCACCACCAAGCTCAAACGCCAAGGTGAGACGGTTTACAACCTTGGCGAGATTGTGCCTGGCACTGGTAAAGTCTTGCTGAAATAAGCCGATAAATATTTAAGTCTTCGTCGATGATCCAGGGCAAACGATCGAGGCAAAGACATTCAGCCGCACATATATTTGTGCGGCTTTTTCATGCGCCAGATCCCACTCGCATGTCCGAGAAAAAGTTTATTCCACTACTGAAATCCATCATTCATTCGATAAAAACTTAGCTGCATTGCTTCATCGCCACTTCTGAATAACCGATGATCATGATGTATTCCGGAGGATTCAAGGCGCATCGTCTGCGCCTGTGGAGAAAGCATGGATTCGATCAAACCATGGCAATCTGTGGTCACACGCCTGGTACTCTGCCTTTTACTTGGCGGATTGCTCATCTCAGCATGCGTGGGGTTGCTTGAATGGCAACGCAGTCGTCGTGAAATCAGCTTGCAAGTTTCTAAACAAACGGTGCTTGTTGTGCGTGATCTGCAATCCAGTATCGCAGCTTTTGTCGTTGATCCGAAATCAACTGAAGGCCACATTGAACGCCAATTTCAACATGCTCTGACCAATCCATTGATTTTGAGTTTTCGCGTTCAAGGGCCAGAACTACAAGTCATTACTAAAGGTGATGACTCGCTTTTTCAAAACGAAAACCACGCTTGGCAGCTTGGACAATACATTAATCTCAAAGGCAACGAGATCGATCTCTCAAAGTTAACGCATGTGAGTGCGCCGTTTTTGATCAACGGAAAACGTCATGTGCTTGAAGCAATCATTGACGGCCCCGGTGCATGGGGGTGGCATGCAACATCACTCTGGTATCGCATTACAACAAGTTGGCTATTGCTTGGCGTGATCATTTTGCTCGGTCTTCTCCTGCTGAAACGCTGGTTTGTTGGGCCACTACTCGAAATCAATCGTCTTGTTCATGAGAATGCACCGCCGCGCGCATTCAATCGTCATGCGGAACATTACAATGGCGAATTCCAAATGCTCGCGATGTCCATCGGGAACATGATGTCCGACGTTGAGGATGCTACGCAAAAGCTCGAACGAAACGAACATTCTGTCAGACAACTGTATTTGCAAGCACCAACAGCGCTGATCAGTCTCGATCTTAATGGTTATATCGAACGCGCCAATGAACGGGCCGCTAAACTCTTTGGCCTCACTCGCTCCGAAGACCTTGTCGGTAAATACGGCTACGATTTTGTTCATGAAGCAGATCGTGCGCTACTCAAAGAATCGATCGCACGTCTTGCTTGGGAGTCATCTCGTCGAAGTGAGCTTCGCTTGCAACACAAGAGCCGTGCTATCGAAGTGAATGTAGATGCCGTCGGTGTTCGTGACGAACTCGGAGCACTTTGTGCTGTGCGTCTTGCGCTGATCGATGTCAGTCAATCCAAACATGCTTTCCGTCAACTCGAGGATAGTAGCCGTTTGCTCAACCTTGTGATCGATCACATGAGCGATGCAATTCTCTTGGTCGATAAAAAAGGCAAGGTTGTTACAGTCAATCAGCGCATGTGTAACCTGTTGCATCGGCCCGCTGAGATGCTCCGTGGCACATCATACAAAGCAGAATATTTTTGGGATCAACTTGGGATTCTCGATCAGGAAGCGTTTTTCCGACAAATCAAGCAGATCGAGATCGATAGCGATCGTTCCGCACAAGAACGATTTGAAGCGGCTGGTAGCACGTATTTGTTTAAAGGCACGCCTGTTCGTGACGGCCTTGGCAATTATCAAGGCCGCATGTGGACGATCTCTGAGGTTGTTGATAGCGATAACAATCGCCTCGCAAATGAGCACAATCATCGATTGCTAGCGGTTAAGCAGGTCGGCTATGCACTTGCAAAAGCACGTACCGTCGATGAATTGCTCGATGTGACCGTAAAAGAATTGTGTGAACTTTTCAATGTTGAGGCGGTAGGTGTTGCCATTCGCCATGGCGAAGTCGGTCAGCGTAGTAAGCAGGTTATTTATCGTGGCCGTAGTTCAAATTCATTGCAGTCCAACCGTAAATTGATTGATGTCATCGAGACTGGTTTGATGCCGGAGATCTTAGCAAATCCTGAGTTTGCCTATTGGCCGGACCTCGATCTCAGCAAAGGCTTTTGGCCAAACGATCATAAGCGTGCAGGATGGCGTTGTACCTTTTCTAATGCAGGATTTACTTCGCTTACTGTCGGTCCGTTGCTGGATAATATTGGAGCAGGGCAGGGACTTGTCTGGATCGCACAGCGTGCTGGCGAACATTTTGAACGTCATCACTTGCTACTCATCGAAATGATCACACCCATCATCGAAGCTCGACTTGAAATGGTGCAACTCAAAGAATCACTCGTACAGCTTGATCTTACTGATGCAGCTACTGATTTACCTAAGATGGATCAGATTACACGTGCTGCGAATCAATGGTGGCAGCAATCCGAGCCACAGTTAGCTGTGCTGTCGATCGAGATAGATCATTATGATCATGCGCTTGAAGTATTAGGCCAGTCCACAGCAGATGCATTACTCCGAGAAGTGGGCGTTAATCTGCAGAACACAATCCGCCGTTCATGTTTGCTTGCCAGAAATGTTGGGGCAACTTTTGTTGTACTTGCGCCTGAAATGAATAGTACGGTTGCGATGCAGACCGCCGAGCGTTTATGTCAGCACATGGGAGCGAAGCCGATCGATCTTGGTGAAGGGCGCGAATATCCCGTGACCTTGAGCGTGGGTGTGGCCAGCAGCGAGCAGCATTACAGTTCGTTTGACCATTTGTTGGATGCTGCTCACATTTGTCGCGAAAAAGCGCAACGACATGGTCGCAACTGTGTCGTCAGTGATATCGCGACACCTGATGCCGCTGCCGGTTAGTTTTCATTTCTTGTTTACACCAGTACCCCATTCTTCTTTGTCGAATACCTGTCATCAGGTAATTCTGTTGCTGTGCCATTTAGTGTTTATAGCGATACCTAAGAACCATAAATCCAGCTTTGGAACCCAATCGCGTATGTTTACACTGCTCACGTTGTTCGTACTGTACGCTGCGCCGCAATGTGCTTTTGGTGTTGTATACACAGCACATAGATGTAAATTCAATGTTATCAATGTATTACGATAGGAATATAGGATCCTGAGGATCCTGTCATGTTGATTTTTTACCACATCCCTGCACAGTCGACGTGATCAATTCGCCTGAATCGGCATTGCTTTCGATGGCATAAGTATCTTGTATTAAACGATTTGAAGTTAAATATCATTTCATTCCGTGTGTTGGCACGCCTCTGGCCCCGCCGTTGTTATACCTTTCCTATCGCCCGTTTGGGAACGGCAACAGACGCAATTGAGGATTCTGGGGGATCAGTAACCACGGAGAGTAAGACGAATGGATCATAAGAATTTTCACAACGAATTTCAGGCAAAGCTAGGCGAACTTATGGGTGAGATCTCAACACTCCCCAAGGTCGAGCGCGAAAAACTCGCCAAAATTGCTGACAAGACCCAAGAGCGCCATGATAAGCTCCGTAAAACTGTTGGCGAGCTTCAGGAAAGCCTCGACTACCTCCGCCTTTCCATTAAATACCTCGTTTTTGATCTCGAGGCTACCCGTCGCGAGAACGGCTACCTCCGCAAGATGATCGAGGAGCAGCAGACCGCTGACAACGATCATGATAACACTGACGGTGACTTTAACTCCGGTGAATATGGCGTCTAATCACGCCTGAATCTAGGATATCCTTCTCGACCCACCTGCACATACAGGTGGGTTTTTCTTTGCATTCGTATTTCTCAATTCCAGTACAGCCACTCTCCCCACTGGCCGACATATTGATAGGGTCCAATATCTCGCCTTTTGGAATCCTTCTGCGCCGAGATTGCACGCCAAACAAGGATGTGCCCGAATAATATTGGGTAAGTTCGTTGTTATTAGAAAAGAGAAAGCACGACTGATGAATCACGACACAAGCAAGCAGGATGCAAATAGCATGCACCACCCTCTGATGAATATTCAACTGCCAGGCATTGCCAACGCAAACAGTTATGGGACCCAAGCCCCGCAGCCGCAAGAGCCTTACTACCCACACATGAATAACGCGCCAATCCAGCGTATGCGCGAGATGACCATCGATGAGATGCTTCTCGAAAACCGCATCATCTTCCTTGTTGGTGAGATCAATCATCAATCCGCCACCAACGTCATCATGCGGCTCCTCCACCTGCAGAACACCAAGCCTGGTGTGGACATCCACCTCTATATCAACTCCCCCGGCGGGGCTGTTGATGACACTCTCGCGATGTATGACACGATGAACTTCCTCAACTGCGACGTGAACACCTACTGCATCGGTAAAGCCATGTCAGGTGGTGCGGTGGTTCTTGCGGCCGGCACCAAAGGCAAACGCTACTCACTCCCACACGCCAAGGTCATGATCCATCAACCGTATGGCGGCGTCTACGGCCAGACCACCGACGTGCAGATCCAAGCTGAGGAAATCCTGAAGACTAAAGATCTGCTCAATAACCTTCTTGCTAGGCACACCGGCCAAACACCCGAAACCATCGCGGATGATTCTGAACGTGATAAATTCTTTAGCGCTCAGGAAGCTAAAGCATATGGTCTCGTCGACGAAGTCATCGAAAAACGTCCTGATGAAAAAAAGAAATCAACGCACAGCGGCTAATCTAGATTAGTAACAGTTCTCGGTCCTCCTCTCATCCGAGATATCAACGCCGCTTTGCAAATACAAACTTTGAGAGGTTGGAAGCACCCGTCATCCCGGTGGGTGTTTCTTTTTGTATGCTCAAAAGCCCGCTGTCATCCCTCATCAAGATCTACCATTTCACAACCGATCACAACGGGGTAGGGGTCTACCAGCGCGATCCGTGTGTAGTGTGATGGCTCAGCAAAAACCGCCTATAAAATCCATCTGCTTCCTCACTTTTTTCCTATCTGATGTACAGAACGGACTTGGGCCATACCTCGCGATCTACTTGCTTGCTTACCAGCACTGGAATGCTGCAACCATCGGCACGGTCCTCACCATCATGGGGCTCACCACCGTCATTACGCAAACACCCGCTGGGGACCTTATTGATCGCATTTATTTCAAACGTGCCGCTATCGTCTTTGCGGCGATAGTGATTGGTTTCGCTTGTATCTTCATGGTACTCACAAACGATCCTTACCTCATTACTACATACAACATTATGATCGGCGCTGTTGCATCTATTCTTCCGCCTGCTGTCGCGGCGATCACTCTTGGCATTACCGGCCCATCTTTCTTCACCAGACAAGTTGGTTTTAACGAAGCATCCAATCATGCTGGTAACGTCACCTCCGCGATCCTCTCCGGCGCACTCGCCTATTTACTTGGGCCACAAGCAGTCTTCTATCTTGTTGCCTTCCTTGCGCTTTGCGCGATCGCCACCACTGCCTTCATCAATCCTAAATACATTAATCATGATCAAGCTTGTGGCGGGATCAAACCAAGCGAAACAGGTAAGAAAAAACGGGCCGGTTTGTCAGCTCTTCTCGAAAACAAACCGCTACTTACCTTCGCGCTTTGTATCTCCATGTTCCACTTCGCTAATGCTGCTATGCTGCCATTGCTTGGGCAGAAACTTTCACTCGGGCATAATCAGGAAGCCATCACCTTCATCTCAGCATGCATTCTTGTCGCACAGCTCACTATGATCCCTGTTGCACTACTTGTCGGTGCGAAGGCAGATAAATGGGGCAGGAAGCCTATTTTTCTCGTGGGTTTTGCAGTGCTTCCGATTCGCGGGTTGTTGTTTGCATACTTAGACAATCCTTGGGCGCTCATCCCGCTCCAAATTCTCGATGGCATTGGCGCGGGTATCTTCGGTGCACTCTTTCTCATCGTCATTGCTGATCTCACACAAGGCACAGGGCGATATAACATTTCGCAAGGCGCAGCCGCAACCGCGCAAGGCATCGGCGCTTCGCTTTCTGCACTTGTTGCAGGCATCATTGTTGTTGCACTTGGGTATGCTGCCGCATTCTATTTTTTGGCCGCTATCGCACTAATAGCGTTCTTCATGCTTCTTGTTGCCATGCCCGAATCCCTCAATATAGATATAAGTAAATATACTTTTGTTATTTCAACTTACGAAGTTGACGATCCTTTGGGAGATGAATCGCGGTATGCATCGCCGATAACCAACACGGAGTCCGAAACATGAATTGGCTATATCTTGCTCTTGCGGGTCTTACTGAAATCGTTTGGGCCACCGGCCTGAAATATACGGGAAGCTTCACCAAACTCTGGCCATCTGTGTTAGTCCTCGTCTTTATGGCACTTTCATTTTGGCTGCTCTCACTTGCACTGAAGTCCATCCCAATTGGTACTGCCTACGCCATTTGGGCGGGCATTGGCGCAACTGGCGTTGCGCTTATCGGCATGATTTTTCTTGGTGATAATGCTTCACCACTCCGCATCTTCTTCCTCATCATGGTGATTATTGGGATCGTTGGGCTCAAGCTCGTCGCCATCAAAACTACGTAAAAAATGCGTGAGAAACATGATCTCACGCATCTATTTTTAATGACTAGGCTGATCCCATTTCAGATTATTCAAGTATGACTGGATCTTCAATAATACGAATCGATTTTGTCTTGCTATCAAGCTCTGCCATCACACCCATTGGCATCGACGCATTATATTTGTGATGTCCGATCCAAAACCCCTGAATCACCGGCTTATCCAATCCGCCGAAATATGTTTTGAGTAGCCTGTCCATCTTGATGCTATCTTCATCACTTTCGGTGCGTGTGAAATGACCCAACACAATTCCTGCAGCATCATCAATCTTGCCGGCTAATTTTAGCGTGCTGAACATTCTATCCAGGCGATAGACTTTTTCGCCTACATCCTCAATAAACAGGATTTTCCCCTTTGTATCCATTTCATATGGTGTACCCATCAGTGCAGCGATCAAACTTAAGTTTCCACCTGTGATCTTGCCCTTTGCCTTTCCTTTGCTCAACACCTTGATCTCATCTTGTTTATCTTTCGGTAACTCGATCGTGTAACCATCCGGCTTCTTTCGGCCATCCGTATCAACATACTGTTCCGCGAGTAACGTTCGGAAAAAATATTTCGCTGAAAAGTCACTCAAGTTTCCTTTGCTGCCAAGGCCGTACATCGGGCTTGGTGTATGGAACGTCACGATCTGCGCTTTCTTCTGAATCGCAAGATGCAATCCGGTGATATCACTAAAACCCACCACCGGTTTCGGGTTCGCGCGGATGATGTCATAGTCAAGAAGATCAATCATGCGTGTGGTGCCGTACCCGCCTGTACCGGGGAAGATTGCATCGACCGAAGGATCAACGAAAGCTTGCATGATTTCTTCCGCTCGCCGTTCATCAGTACCACCGAGATAACCATGTCGCCGGTAGATATCTGATGCAGCCTTAGTAATAAATCCCATTTCTTCCAAACGCTTGCGTGCTAGTTTTATACGTTTCTCATTCAGATACCCTGCGGGTGCGACGAACAGGATTGTGTCGCCTTTTTTTAGTGCTTTGGGTTTGATGAAGATGCGTTCTACTTGCTGGCTTGCTGCGGATTTTTTCATACCGTTGTTCTCCAGTGAACAATCATCACTCATTGGGCATCCTTCGCTGCCGCAGTCCGCCCATGCCATACCCGAGAGCAGACACATCACAATCACCGCACTCAAACTCGTACATACAACACTGAACTTAGATCGTTTCATAGAAAACCTTTGCTAGTACCCACACCAGCACGTGTTTCCCGCGGGCTTCGGCCCAAACATGACATTCATCCCACCATTGCTCACATCTCGCTCGCACAGTTTACCGCAATTGCCTCTGGATTTGAACGATATTGTCGCGGTTCTTCGCGCTTCAAGCATTTCGACTCGATGGGCCGATAAATCAGTCATGTTGCGTTCTGCGCACATCTTGATGCTCTGTGCCATTGCCCTTCTTTGTATCGGTGTGGTCATGGTGCAATCTGCGGGTATGCGTATCGGGACCATCTCTCCTGACACAGCCAATGACGTCACCGGTGCATGGACATCATTCATGACCGCCAGTGCACAATCGCGTCCGGTGATCTATGCTGCCATCGCCATTGTCGTCATGCTCATCGCCTCGCGAATCAATGTCCGTCAGTTCTTTACCTCTCGCGGATTGTCCAACCCACTCCCTTGGCTCATCCTCGGTGCACTTTCGCTGGTCGTTCTTACATTGGTGCCCGGTGTTGGCAAAAATGTCAACGGCGCTTCCCGCTGGTTGGCCGTTGGGCCGATTTCTTTTCAACCCTCTGAAATCGTCAAGTGGATCATGATCATTGCCATCGCTTATTGGTGTGCCCGTAAGCGCGGTGTGATGCATAAATTTACCTTCGGCCTACTCCCGCCACTCCTTCTTGTCGGTACAGCTTGCATGCTGATTGTCATCGAAGACCTCGGTACGGCAGCACTCATCGGTGCCGTCGCGATTGCGATGCTTTTTGCAGGCGGAGCTCGCCTTTGGCAATTGGCGCTTCTCGTCCCACTCGCTCTTGGCGGTTTCGTCGCCGCGATCATGCAATCGCCTTACCGCATCAAACGCCTTACCGCGTTTGTGGATCCTTGGGCTGATCCTGCCGGCAGCGGTTTTCACCCCATTCAATCCATGATCGCTATCGCACAAGGCGGGCTTTATGGTCGCGGACTCGGCGGCGGTATCCAAAAATTTGGCTATCTCCCCGAAGACACCACCGACTTCATTTTCGCCATCATTTGCGAAGAACTCGGCATCGCCGGTGCTGCTGTCGTCGTCACTCTCTACCTCATCATCCTCTTCGTTGGACTCTCCATTGTTCGTGAATGCAAGGATACCTTTGGCCGACTCGTCGCACTTGGTTTTCTTCTCACCATCGGTATCCAAGCTCTCATCAACATCGCTGTGGTCACCGTGATGGTCCCTACCAAAGGCATCGCACTCCCACTGGTCTCTTCCGGCGGAACCGGTTGGATTCTCACCGCACTTGCCATCGGTCTCGTCGCCTCACTCGACAACGCTCACCACTTGGCTCAGGAAACCGGCCTTGAGGCCAATCCAAATCTTTTGCCCGCCTAGGCAATCACTTCTATTCATATCCCTAGTAGAGGTTTGTAAAAGAACCAGGCCAACCGTTAAGATAAAATCTTATGACGAAGCATCATTAACTAGGTACATGTCTCAAAACTTAGTTGTTCGGTTTTGAAAAGGATCACATATGTCTTTAGATACAACCACTGGGGACGCGCCACGTTTTAATGAACATTTGGATTATAATGATCCCAAAGGTACCGAAAACAAACTAGCTTGCATGCTTGATGAGATAGCTGATGCGGGTGATGTTGATCAATTAATTGAATTGCTTACACAGATTGCACGTTTTCAAGGCTTGCAACATAAGTTTGATGAAGCTCAACAAACGCTCGATAAGGCTAGCTCACTTCTTAAAAACAAAGACTCGGTAGCGAAGGCAAGATATCTACTTGAGCAGGGGAGAAAACATCGATCATCTGGTTTGGTCGAGGAGGCGGTTCCATTTTTTGAAAAGGCCTATCAGTGTGCGCAGGCAATAAGCGAAGATTATTATGCAGTTGATGCTATTCATATGCTTGCCATTTGTGCCAGCGGTAAAGATGCGATCGTTTGGGGTGAAAAAGCGATCGCGTTAGCCGAGCAATCGAAAGATCAATATGCTCGCCATTGGTTGGGTGCGCTTTACAATAACATTGGATGGGATTGTCATGAGCAAGGTCAATACGAGCGCGCTCTTGAGTTGTTTCGCCGCGGGTTTGAGTTTCGGATGGCAAGCGGGCCGGGTATTACGACGCGTATTGCAAAATGGGCTGTTTGTCGTGCTTTGCGTTCATTAGGCCGCCATGAGGAAGCAATCGTATGGCTTAAAGAGCTGGAAATCGAATGGGAGCAAGCCGGCAAGAAAAGTGGGTTCGTGTTTGAAGAACTGGCTGAAAACTTACAATCTCTCGATGACGAGGATATCGCTAAGGATTATTTCACGAAGGCTTACAACGAGTTAAAAAATAACCCTGATATCGAGAGTGACCAGCTTGAGCGTATCGGTAAAATGGCGGGGTGCTTGTAATATGTAGCAGAAATTTGTTTGAGATGGCCGGCTTTGCCACTCAACCCTCGTTTACCAATGTGTGCTAAAATCTTCCCAATAGGAGCAGCTATCTTTATGAGCACACGGACGATCATCTTCGCAGGCGGCGGTTCAGGTGGGCATATCTTTCCTAATCTTGCCATCTTCGAAAAACTCCGTGAGCTTCGCCCTGATTCAGTCGCACATTTCCTCCTATCTAAACGCGAGATAGATGCCGATATCGCCAGTAAGAACGATCTTTCTTACGCAGCCCTTCCTGCATCCCCTCTTCGCATGCGGCCCCGTGATCTTCTCGATTTCTATCGCAACTACAAAGCTTCTGAAGCACAAGTTACTGCACTGATCAAAGGCATTCAGCCTCGCGCGATGGTTGCCACCGGCGGTTTCGTCTCTGCACCCGCCGTCAAAGCCGCACGCAAGCTTGGGCTCCCTGTTGCATTGGTCAACCTCGATGCCGTCCCCGGCAAGGCAAACAAATTTACCGCCAAAGACGCCACAGAAATCTTCTCCGTTTACCAGACCGGTGATCTTCCACGCGCCCGCCAGATCGGCCTTCCCCTCCGCGCTTCCGCCAAAGCACAACTCCCTCAGGCGCTTGCCCGTGAACAGCTTCATCTTGATCCTGATATGAAAACACTTTTGGTTTTTGCCGGCTCACAGGGTGGCCGTACTCTCAACGAGATGATGATCGAGTTTGCCTCACGTACGAACACGCGCAACTTGCTGGGGCAAAAAAACATTCCGACCACTCAAGCGCACCATAACGCCGAGCCGCGCAACTGGAACAGGATTGAGAACGACCAAAATGAAGCTTCTAGCGGTTGGCAAGTGTTGCATCTGACCGGTCCGGATGATCGTGACCGTGTCGCCGAGGCCTATGCGCAAGCTGGCATTCCCGCCCGTGTCGAATCCTTCTGTAATCAGATGCATCTTTGCTGGGCTGCCGCAACGCTTGGGATCTGCCGCGCTGGAGCTGGATCGGTCGCTGAGGTGTGGACCAATCATGTGCCGACGATCTTCCTGCCGTATCCCTTCCATAAAGACAATCATCAGTTCGCCAACGTTGAGCCGCTGGTTGCCACCGGCGGTGCGATGGTTCTCAAGGATCAGGCCGATGCGATCGCCAACGCATCCCAACTCGTCGGTGCGATCAAGTCACTCATGACCAATGCTGCTCAGCGAGAGCGCATGCGCAACTGTCTCGCCGACACCCAACCTGATGACGGTGCCGCCACGGTTGCTCAGTGGATTCTCACCGTTTAGTTGTACTATTGATGGGGTGGTCCCGGGGCATGAAGATACGGGCAGAAGGCGATGCACTGCAGATTATGGTGAGCATGTGAGTATGAATGAGATGTACAAGGGGGGACGCCAATTGTCCCAAAGCCCTTGCCTCCGTATACTGCCGGATCGAAACACCATTGGGAAACAATATGACTGCGAATCCGATGAGCGTGAAAGATATTGATATCAAAGACATTATGAAGCCAGCAGCCGACGTAGAGGCCTACGTCAACAGCTTCCTCGAGTCCCGCCCACTTCCCCAAAACCTCCTCGAGGCGTGCCAGTACGCCCTCCTCGGTGGCGGCAAACGCCTTCGTCCCATCCTTGTGGTTCGCGCCTGTGAAGCCGTCGGCGGCCACCTCGAAGATGCACTCCCACCCGCTGCAGCCATTGAAATGATCCACGCTTTTTCACTTGTCCACGACGACCTGCCTGCCATGGACGATGACGATCTCCGCCGTGGTCGTCCCACACTCCACAAACACACCAACGACGCCATGGCCATTCTTGCCGGTGATGCACTTATGGGGCTCGCTTTTGAACTGATCTCGACCCGTGTGGGCAACACCGCTCTTGCCGGCCAGATTTTTCGTGAACTTGCTATCGGCACCAACGACATGATCGCCGGTCAGGTTTATGACACCCTCCCCGACTTCCCCAACGGTACAGAAGACCTCGAAAAACTCGTCACCATCCATCGCAACAAGACCGGTGCCCTCCTTCGTGCTTCCTGCCGCATGGGCGCAATCGCTGGTAGTGCTTCTGCCGAGCAACTCGCCAGCCTCACCAAATACGCCGATGCCATCGGACTCATGTTCCAGGTCGTCGATGATGTCCTTGATGTCACCCAAACCACTGAACAACTCGGCAAGACTGCTGGTAAGGATGTTGAGCAAGATAAGATGACTTATCCAGCTCTGCTTGGGCTCGAAGCATCCAAAGAAGAAATCACTCGCCTCCACCTCGAAGCGACCGAGGCCTTGAAAGATTTTGATGCCGGCGCTGATCCGCTCCGCAAGCTCGCTAGCTTCATGGCTGTCCGCGAAAAATAATCCTCATTTCCCTTTGCCCCACTCACACTGTCTGCCACTTCTCATCCCAACCGTTGTATTGTGTTTTCTGCCACAAGCCCGCCACCGCCAGTGGCAGGGAACCACGATAGATCTCTCTAAATCTCGTTCTGAGAAGCTAAGAGTCCACAGGATCTGGCGTATCGACCCAGATTGCTCCTGAGTATCTTTCCTAACTTGCCATGCAAAAGATGCTTACAATTCTTTACGAATTTCAGACCAGAGCAAGACGGGGACGATAAAGAGGGTTAAAATGTGGCTTAATATGAGCAGGGGCGTTTGACATAGCCGCCGGGATGTGTGAACTTAGCCGTTTGGACAAATATATGACTCAGGCCGGAAACAACAATCACCGCATTTCTACCAGCGAGTTCCCCTCGCTGTTTATGCAATGCAGGGGTTTCTGCCGCAAGATTAAGGGCAAAGCGGTCACGTGGATGAAGACCAGCGCGTCATTTTGATCTCTCTAGGTACGTTGAGATCGTGTGCGCGCCCGCCCAGAAAGAAAGGCAAAGGGACATGCCGCAGGATTTGCTGAAAAGCATCACAGGACCACACGATCTCAAAAAACTCAGCGTGGATCAACTCCCACAGCTCGCAGATGAGCTGCGCGAATGTATCTGTGATCAGATCTCACGCACCGGCGGACACTTTGCCTCCAACCTTTGTGTGGTCGAACTCACCATTGCGCTCCACTACATCTTCGACTTCGCCTCCGACCGACTTCTTTTCGACGTTGGTCATCAGTGCTATCCGCATAAGCTCCTCACCGGTCGCCAGTCTCTTTTCCCAGACCTCAAAACAAAATCTGGTATGGCCGGCTTCCCTGAGCCCCGCGAATCCGATTTCGATCTCTTCTCCGTTGGGCACGCAGGCACCGCTATCCCCACCGCCGTCGGTATGGCCATTGGTGACCAAGCTATCGGCGAAGGACATCGCCGCGCTGTCTCCATCATCGGCGACGCCTCTATCATCAACGGCGTCTCCATGGAAGGACTCAACTACGCCGGCACACTCAACCGACAATTCCTCACCATTCTCAACGACAACGGCATGGCTATCGGCGATCCGCAAGGCGCCATTGCACAGTATTTCGATCGCGTCCGTGTTTCCCACGCCTTCGACGACATCAAAAAACGTGGCAAAGAGATCATCGACCGCCTTCCCGGCGGGTCCTTCATCGAAGACCTCTACCAAAAATCTTCCGAGATGTTTAAAGCCGCCGTTTCTACCGATCACATGTTCGAACACTTCGGCCATGTCTGTATCGGACCCATTGATGGCCACGACATCCCCACGCTCCTCGACATCCTCAACGATATCAAAGATGTCGAAAAGCCAATCCTCCTGCACGTCAAAACCGTGAAGGGCAAAGGCTATCACCCCGCTGAGGGCGATCCTTTCCGTTACCACGCGCCAAAGCCCGGCGTTGTCAACAACTCCGAAGAAGCAAAAGCTTGTGAACCAGCCGTTCCCGAAGGTATGGAAAAATCTGACTGCCAAGTCGTGAAGAAAACTGCAGGTAAATCTTTCACCGCGGCGTTCAGTGATGCCATGATCGATATCATGAACCGCGATGAAAAAGTTTACGCCATCACCGCTGCGATGCCCGATGGCACAGGTCTCGACAAAGTACAACCACACTTCCCCGATCGTACCATTGACTGTGGCCTCGCCGAATCACTCGGCATGGACATGGCGGCTGGTATGGCCAAGTCAGGCCTCAAACCTTTTTACGCTGTCTACTCAACCTTCTCACAACGCGCTCTTGACCAAACCTTCCAGGAAGTTGCTTTGCAAAAACTCCCCGTGCGCATCTGCATGGACCGCGCAGGTTATGTCGGCGGTGATGGTGCTGCCATGCACGGCTTCATGGACATTGCTATGAACGCAGTCTTCCCCGACATCGTGATGCTCGCGCCAAGTGATGAGCAGAACTTTGAGGCCGGTCTCGAATTCATGCGCAATTACGACGCTAACGCAACGTTCATCCGCTATCCGCGCGACACCGTTGCTGAAGTTGAACTTCAGGAAGACGCGCCGCCGTTTGAGCTTGGCAAGGCAAACCTGATCGTCCCAGCCACAACCGACAAACCGCATGCCGCCATCCTCGCCTATGGGTCGATGGTCTATACCGCCAACGAATCTCTCCAAACCCTTACCGATCAAGGCTACGACATCGCGCTGTATGATGCACGTTTCGCCAAGCCGATCGACATTGATCTGGTGAAGCAGTTGATCGAGGCCGGCACGCCGATCATCACCGTCGAAGACCATGGCATCGTCGGCGGGTTTGGCACGATGGTTCTCGAAGCCTGCAACGAGCTTGGCCTGCCTACGCACAACATCAAACGCATCGCCCATCCTGAAAAATGGATGTACCAGGATTCACGTGCGGGGCAATTGAAAGTAGCCGGCCTTGATGCAACATCCATCGCCTCCACCATCCGCAAGTTTTTGGATGCACAAAAATCAGATGCTTTCGGTGGCACAACGGTTTCTGCCGCCGACGAGATCGACCTTCCCGCCGATGCTTCCGAGCACATTGCTAAGTAGGCGATCAGTCCCAATGATTGGCCCCGCAAGTGAGATCAATTCAAACAAACCCTTCCCAATGCTGCGCCACTCCGCAGCGTTTTCATACATATAGATCCAATACATATCTACACTAGGCTGCAACAATCTACTACGATGAATCGGACAATCTGGAAGCGATGTGATGCAAAATGATTCAGAATATTCAGAACGATTCAACCAAATACTTAGTATCTTGATTTTCAGTTTTAGTTTTCTGTTTTTGGCATGTATCGCCATTGTAATATTAATATTAATTGGCTACGGCATTTATCAGATTAAGGTCATAGATGAACTGTGGGCATTTTCAGTACCCGCTCTATTGTTTCCAATTTTCTTGATAGTGATATGTTTTTTAAGTTGCCACATTGCTCGGTATGCTGGTTACACGATTGAAAATAAGAACGGATAATGATGGTGGAGTCAAAATGAATCAACCTAATTTCAACCCTTCTAAGTCCACTGTGTCTGCCGTGGTTGAATCATTTTAATATAAC
The DNA here is from genome assembly GCF_050931845.1 of Poriferisphaera sp. WC338. Classification (GTDB taxonomy): domain Bacteria; phylum Planctomycetota; class Phycisphaerae; order Phycisphaerales; family Phycisphaeraceae; genus Poriferisphaera. The sequence goes on along the minus strand of NZ_CP194516.1, from coordinate 3,277,843 downwards.
TCCACCTTCGGATGATCATAAAGCTATCTCTTTCCGGAAGCCTACCATGCCGCAAGATCGAAACTTCTCCAAGTACTGCCGCAACTGTTTTTATCCACTCGATCAACTTGGTCATCACGAATGCCCAGAATGCGGCACGCTCTTCGACCTCGACAATTGGCGGACATGGTGTGACAGGCCACCAGTATCTCCTTGGCATGAACTTTTGATGCCGTTGGGACGATACGTTTTGACGTTTTTCGTATGTTTCACCTTGACCGTCGGGGTCTTGTTTCTGTTGTGTGTTGCGGTCAAGCGTTTTTTTGATCTGGAATCTGATACATTCAATGGACTTGTTTTCTTTGTTTGCTTTATATGTGGCAGCATCCTTGCCAGCGCGATCAATGCGGCTCTTTCCCGAGCGTAAGATCGCGGGGCAGCTCCACCTTAAATCATCATGCGGTCATGTCGTCAAATAAAAACCCGCTCACCATTCAGCTTGCGGGTTCATGTATTCCAGTCATCTGACCATCAGTTAGGTCATGCCATCTTCACTCGCGCGGTTGCGTTCCTGCCGCCTCATCCACAGCGCCTTTAGCATCATCATTCCCTGTGGTGCTTTCAGGAGCAGGGGATGGCATCGCTTTGAGTGATCCCATGTCCATTTCATTCACACCCAGTGGCAGCTTATGCCGCACGACCTTAATCGCTTCCTGAGCCGAGAATCGTGCGCCGGTTTCTGCTTGTAAGAACATCACACGTAGCGTGCAATCATATTCACCTGCTGGCATGCCTTCTGGCAAATTAGCTTTGAGCGTGTAATGCGTGCCGGTGAAATTCGACCGGTACGCTTCGTCCCATGCTTTGGCGTTGTACCGTTTGTCTACCAGCAGCCGCGGCTCGCCTTGGTTCGGGAGATAAACGACCTGCAAGAGCGCCTCGCCAGCGACAGGCATCATTCGCCCTTGCTGATCTTCTGTCTTCACATACGCGATTACTTCCGTGTCGCCGACTTCGCCACGTGTGCTCACTGGCCCTGTATATCTTGCCAATTCCAAGCGCACCAATACCGGCGGCTCTGCGCCCGGCAACGGATGTTTACCCGCTTCAACCTGCTGGCGAAGTGCTTGCACCTCTGCCTCACGAAGATCAATCCGTTCCGTCAGATCTTTCACTTCCTTGCGCAGCTCAAGATTCTCTTTCACGATCTGGCCCGTCGTCTTATTTCCACCCCCCACGGTCACGCTGCAACCGCTGGTCGCAACGACCATCATCACCGTCAACAGAATCTCAATGCCACGTCTTTTCTTCATTGTTTTATTCGTTCTCTGGCAAGTGCTTCAAGATGTCATCGGCAACACCATACGCCACAGATTCCTCAGCATCAAGCCATTTATCACGTTCACAATCACGTGCCACCGTCTCCGGATCATTGCCCGTATGCTCAACCATCATCTGGTACAAACGTTCACGTGTCTTGAGCATTTCTGCTGCCTGAATGGAAAGGTCTGTTGCTTGGCCTTCACTCACACCACCGAGGAGCGGCTGGTGCAGCAGCACGCGACTGTTCGGCAATACGTGACGATGACCCGCCGCGCCCGCCATGAACAGCATCGCACCCATCGACGCCGCAACGCCGATGCAGTAAGTCTGAACCTTCGGCCGGATAAACTGCATCGTGTCGTATACACCCAGGCCCGCGCTGACACTGCCGCCGGGGCTGTTGATGTAAAAATGGATATCGCTCTTCGGATCTTCATTAGACAAAAACAGCAGCTGCGCCACGATCAAGTTCGCGCTGTCATCTGTCACCGGCCCGCCCAGAAACACAATCCGGTCCTTCAGCAAACGTGAATAAATGTCATACACCCGCTCGCCGCGGCCAGTCTTTTCAATCACCGTTGGTACCAGTGGCATACTCGTTCCTTCTTCCTGATCCAAAACTTTGCTATTCGTTAACCAGTCTCTTGATGGCAGCGGTCCAGCGTCCCGGTATGGCTTATAAGCCTCGCGGTGCCGCGACCGTTACCTATCTATCGGTCAACTGGCTGTCTGATCAAACACTTCCTGAATATCGACCCGCAATTGTACCCGCCCCCACTATTCCCTGCCCATTCCGCGCCCTACGTCCCGATAACTGCTCTTGCTCTACCGGCGATCCCCAGCCGTGATTGGACCGCTCCTGCTTAACCTCCGCCGCCGGGTCTTTATGCCATTTTTTTCAGTATTAGACCTCTCTCCTCTTTTGAAATGAACTGCGTTCATTTTCCCGGCATGATCTCGCTATTCTGCTTGCGAACTGCGGTCGTACCGTTTTACACTAGATGTTTTGAGTTCAACAAGATCTCGCAACCCATCACCCGCCCATTTTTTCCGGAGCAGCTCTAATGAAATCGACTTTGATATGCTTCCTTGGCCTTCTGGCCTTCTTTTGTCTTCCCACGCTACTTTCTGCGGAGCTCTACACACCTCCCGAAGATGCTCCCGCCTATTCCCTTTCCTCGCCGCAAATAACGACCGACAATTTTGGTCGCCCAGCCATCACAATCAAGTACACCCGCAAGAAAGCCGGTAGCTACGGTGCCACACTCGTCACTTTTAACAAAGATCAAACCTCACCCGTTCACTTCGCATCACTCAACGAAAACGCCGGCACCATTCATCTCCAAAAAATGCACAGTTTTGGTAGCCAACAGCCAAATGACATCGGCTTCTACATCACCTCATTCGTCAAGCTCGCTGACGAAGTGCCTGTAACCTTCCTCGTTTCAAACGTCGTTCATATCGGCAACCCCGGCAAATCCATCACCGCTCAACGTTGGGACGAAAGAATCACAGCAGCGTATGAAAAACATCTTCGTGGTTTTGAGCCACCCGCTTTTCTCCCTGAAGGCCACCGTTATATTAATGACGACATCGAACTTCTACCGGGGATGCCCGTGAAAGTTGGGCGCTTCGGTGAATGGAAAGATGCCGAGTACATCTGCGACGCGCCACGTATCAAAGCGAAAGTGCTCCTACCCGGCCGTGAAAAAACGATCACCGTTAAACGCAAGCAATGGCTCGCCATCGCGTCAGCTACACTCGAACAAGCAAAAGTAAACCCCAAGCAGTTCACCCCAAGTATCCAGATTATCGAAGGCTCAGATAGTCCTATCCCCGAAGGCATGGTCCCTCTTCCATCTAATACCAAGCTCGTCATCGGTACGCCGTTATACCAAGATCAACTCGGTTGGAAAAAATGCTTTGTTGCCTATGCAAGTGGCAATAACGTCACCATCCGCAGTGAAAATAATCTTAACCCCGCATTTGATAAAGATAAAAAATACAGCGAACTGCTTATCGAAGAAAAAACGCTTAAGCAGCTTGAACACCCCAAATCATCATTTAGTAAGTTTGCAAAAAACCTGATTCCCCAAAAAACGTCCCAAAGAAAACGATTCAAAAAAACGCCAGAGCAGGCGTTGCTTCTTAAAGGTGGTTATGCCTTTGCCCGTCCACTTGCTCGTAAAGATCATCCAATCCGCGATAGGATTCCGTCTTCCGCTCAGCCTCTCCCCCACGGCATACCCCTTCCCGCAGGCACGCAACTCCAAGCTTGTTTCTTTCGAGATCTCGAACCTGTCACCGTGCTTAGCACCAATCATGATGGTTCTGTCAACATCCACTGGGATGATCGCAACGACTCGTGGGACTGTAGCCTCACTCGCGATCAGCTCGTTATCTCAAAACGTATGCTCAGCAAATTAAACGCCGCAACCAAAAGAGCCGCCCGAAAGGAAACCTTGCAACAAGCCAAGCAGACCGCAGCACTCATCAAAGAACTTCAAACCAACCTTCGAACATGGACCGACTCCTCCGGCCAGCACCGCATTCAAGCCACATTCCTCCGCCGCACCGAGGACAATACCGTTGTTCTCCTCACGTCCGACAGCAAGGAAATTGTCCTCCCCTTCAATAAACTTTCCGAAGAAGATCAAGCTATCCTTACTCCTATACCCGCTGAAGTTGAAAACCCCTTTAAAACAAGCGAAAACACAAATCCTTTCGAGTAAGTCCGCTATCAACATCCAACCATACACAAGGCCAAAGGGAGAGAGCTTTGGCTTTTTTTGTCTCTCTTCGCTACAGAATCGTCGCATACGAAAGCACCCTGATCCCTCTTCTCACCACCATCATCTGCATGTTAACGATCGAGATATGCACTACATCCCCAAACGTACACACCATTCATCCAGAGTACATCTTATCTACTCAGTAGTTGTCGCATAAAACCCTGTTTTCAGTCTGTTTTGTCGTGTGACGTATATTCAAATGCCGTTTCATACTCGATTGTCACCCACCACATCAAATACATTCTTCAAGTGTAGGCCGGATACATTTTCCTTATCTAAACTTGATCGCGTCGGCTTGTCTTGTTTTTTTGATAGAACAGCAAGCAAACATAAAAGCTCCATATAAGGTTTTCGTAAATTACTGCAACATCATAAGCAAATAGCTCAAGAGGTTAAAAGGTACGTACACACCTACTAACGCGAAATACAGAAAGGTGTTTTTACTATAACGATCAGGAGTACGCCAAGCGATGATGAAAACCAAATGTAAAAACCTATTTAAACTCACCATCGGTACAGGTATGGCTGTTGCAACTTTCACTGCTGCATCACAGACATATGCCGCCCCCGTTGCCTTTGAACTCACTGGCGTTGTGAGTTCATCAACTATTGATACATTTAATACGCTCCCCGGGAACGTCAGCGTTGGCGACACGATCACCACAACGATCGTCTATGATCTTGACCGTGCCACCAGTAATGGTGCCTTTTTGAGCGGTGGTATCGGTTTGCTTACTCTCACCGCTAATGGCGAAACACTCGACTTCACACAAGAATTCACAAGCCCAGACCGCTTTAACAGCCTCGGCCAACTTAGTGACATCCGCCTCGGACGTGATTTCGTAACCGATGATTATTTCTTCAATCTCGCCGATCGTGATGAAGAAGGCGATTTTCTCGAATTCGAGCAGGTCGGTATTCGTCTTCAAGTAGATGGCAACACCTTTAACAGTGGAGATCCATTCGCCTTACTTGATGTTCCGTTACTTGACAGTAGTGAAGGCGTTTTTAATCTCACCGGTGATGATAGTGGTGTCTCAAGTATCCGCGTCACTTTTAACGAACTCGATTTCATCGATGTTCCTGATGATTATGTTTTTTCTGACCCCACACCCCCAATACCCGCTGTACCCTCACCCACGGCACTTTCCGCGATCGGCTTGCTCATCCCCTTATCCCTCCGTCGAACACGAAAATCATAAACGCTCATATTCAATCTACCAGACCATAAGCTGTTCATTTAATGAACAGCTTTTTTTACTGACTTTCTCTTCACCTACCCAACCACCTTTTTCAACCGTGCTTTAATAGATGGCGCTTCCTCCAGCATGGCAAGTTCAATCATCTGTTTTGCTTCCGCATCATACTCCGCATGTTGTTTGGCCAGTACAACGAACCCGCTATAGGCCCATGCCCGCACAAACTTATTACTTTCCATCAAACACAGACGTAGGAAATCAGCCACTTCTTCATGCTCCGACTGGCCGATCGGTAGTTTCTCCATGCTTTGTAGTAGATGTAGCTTGGATTCCCAATGCGATAGCCGCATCGCAGCACGGTAATATGCCGACGTTTGTTCATCACTCAGTGCTTTGCCATCTTCCAAGTATTTTTTAATCAACCACGTTACGCCGTTTTGCAATACGCTATGATCAAGTAGATCAATCAAGATCCCCGTGAAGTTTTTTTCCTTTGCAAACCGCGTGTAAACGCCTTCAATAACTTCGATCGATTTGCCATCCCACCCCTGGATCGCATCTTCGATTTGAGTTTTCATGCTTCAATATTAACGTTTGCATGTAGAATTAGAAATAAAAAAATACCTGAATAGAATGTAAATAGAAGGAATAATTTGTAGTTGTGGGACCTCTCCATATTCTGCAATTTTTACAATTGAAATGTAAAACGCTGTATTGATCCAAGTGGGTGTTATTTGCACTTGCTCTAACTTTTCTGCTGTAACCAAGTTTGTTGGATATGAATTGCAGGCATATTTTTCTTGAAACATGTATCCACTGATGGCAACATTTCAACTTAACATCATCTACTCTCTAGAAGACGACTCGCTTAACGACGTTCTTACTGGCAACACAAAACTCTTATTCGCCTCATACATCAGAGGCGAAGTCGATAGCACTATCGTCTCCGCCAACTCCGAAAACTTCCTTTTCTTCACCTACGAAATTCTCACTCTCGGCCTCAAATTCACCGCTTTTATCCCACCCGCTATTCCTGAATCAATCTCAATTCTTCTACTTCTTTGCACCGCCAAACAAAATTCAATTTTTGATCCACTTCGGATTGCTGTGCATTCCGGGTAGAGATGCTTGGTCATTTGCGACACCGTACATCACAGCCATTGCCGTACGCCGTAATTGTCCCGCGACTCGCATCTCCATTCCTGTTAAAATCTTCGCAGGAGATCACAGTTATATGAATGAGAACGCGATTCAATCGAATCAATCCCTATCGCCTCCCGCAAGCCACTTCATCCTAAGCACGTGCACGCTTTGGAAGCGTGAAATGGTTCGATTCCTCCGAGCCAAGAACCGAGTCGTTGGCGCACTTGCGTTCCCAGTCCTGATTTGGATTATGTTGGGGTTCGGTATCAATAACATGTTCAAAACTACTGGTGCTGTGGTGAGTTATGGAAATGATTCTGCCCCGCAAGCTATCGGCTATCTCGAATACTTTTTTCCCGGCATGCTCGTCATGATTCTTCTCTTCACCGCCATTTTTTCAGTTATCTCGGTCATTGAAGATCGGCGTGAAGGGTTTCTTCAAGGCGTATTAGTTTCGCCAGCATCAAGGCTTGCGATTGCACTGGGTAAAATTCTAGGTGGCGCTTCTCTTGCCGTGGGGCAAGCGTTGATTCTTACCGTCCTCATTTACCCCTTGGTTGGTAGCATTCCTTCGCCGTTAGCAATCATCGGCGTGGCGCTTTCAACGATTATCATTGCCATTTCATTGACTGCACTGGGGTTGTGTCTTGCTTGGCCGATGGATTCAACCGCGGCCTTCCATGCTATTATGAACATCTTCCTTATGCCGATGTGGTTCCTCTGTGGTGCGATCTTCCCTGTTGCTTCTGCGCCGCTTCCCATGCGCATCATTATGTATGCCAATCCGCTAACTTATGGCTACACAACGATTTCCAGTTTACTGATCGGCACTGATGCTCAGCAGATTCCGCTGCCATTGGCCGCGACGATCATGACGGTCTTCTGTATTGTGCTTGTTTTGCTTGCCGCTAGAATAGCTTCCAAGCCGCGTAAGGATGGTATTTAAACAATTGATAATCAACCACTTCCGCGCTTATATGTATAGCGGAACAGCCCTATGAATCAGCCAACATCCAATGAATCTTCTGATCCGCCTGTCGGTGCTCGTGGTATGACTCAGGCTCAGCGTATTGCTGTATGGGCAGTTGCGATTTTTGCCCTCGGGGCGACCGTTGTTATGACCGTTGATGTGCTCTACCGCGGTGTGCCCGGAACACGCAATACAGTCGATCAAGCGAATGCGGCTGGAAAGCAGCCGTTACTTGATCCCACGCCAGGATTTGAACTTACAAGTGCATTTGGCAAGCCCGTTTCGAATAAGGATTTGCGCGGTAAGATCGTGATCTACAATTTCATTTTCACCCGCTGTACACTCATCTGTCCGATGATGAATTTTCGGATGATGGAGGTGCAGGAACGATTGCTCAAGCTCGATGATCCAGACAAAATTCGTCATCAGGTTAAGATCATAAGTGTTTCTTTGGATGGCGGTTATGATACTCCTGCTGTGCTGAAAGCTTATGCGTATGACAAAGATCGTTTGATAGAAGCGGATCCTGAATTGTGGTGGTTTTTGACCGGACCTCAGGAGAAAGTTTGGCCGATGGCGGAGCAGGGTTTCAAACTTCAAGTCACAGCGGATCCGGGTGGGGCCGTGGGCGAGCAAATCAGTCACAGTTCACGATTTGTGTTGGTCGATAGGCAGGGGCGAATCTATAACTACTATCACAGCGATGATGCGGCTGAGTTGGATGCACTTGTGGCGGATGCATCACGGTTGCTTGAGAAGTAAACAAAGTCTAACTAGCGCTTAGATGTGTGTGTGGCAAAGTTGTTGGTGGTGGAGGGTGATGTTGCTGGATAGAATCGTGTGAACAATGAATGGTATGAGATGGCCATGATGATTGGGTGCGATGCTGTACGAAACGAAATGTAAAGGGATGTGTTGAAGCAGGATCGAAGACAAGAACGACTTGGGGGCAAGGTTGAGCATGTGGACTTTTCGCCGCCACGTGCTGAACAGGTGCAGGCATTATTGTCGCAGTATCGATTGCGGAGTGGGCGAGGGCTGTTTGGAGGATGGCGAAGGTGGCCGATGTTTGTGCTGCTAGGGCTACTGTTTGCTTTGGTGTTTACACAGAACTTTTTGGTGATGGTATTGCCATGGTTGGCGGTAGGGGGGCTTGTGGGTTTTATGATGTTGCGGGTGAAGCAGCAGAAGGTGCTGGAAGCACGGGCGAATCGGTTGCAGGAATTGCTACTGATGCGAGAGCATAAGCAGGTGTTGCGTGAGGTTTGGTTGCTTATTCCGGAGCTATCGCAACAGCCATCACTGCATGTACGGATGGTGAATGCGTTGGCACATGCACTTATAGAATTAAAATGCTACGAAGCGGGGGTGGCTGCGATGGGTTATTTGATCGAGGTGGTACCGAATGGCCATCCACATGCGGTACAGATCAAGATCAATCGTGCGATTGCGTGGCTGATGATGGATCATCTTTCAGATGCGGATGATGCGCTGCGGGGGATGCGTGGGTTAGAAGACGAACAGAAGCAAAATACGATCGCGGCAAGCTATGGCTTTGCTTCACTGCTTCAGGCTGTGAAAACGTTCCACTGGGAGGATGGTGTGGAGGCAGGGCCTACTGGTCAATCACAGCAATGGATCGATAGGCTTCGACCATTAGGGATTGAGGCGGGTTATGGTTATGGCTTGATTGCGTTTTGTCATTTGAAGTATGGCGAACGGATGGTGCAACAAGATGCAACTGGAGGAGCCGAGGGCGCACGATTGCATGGAGTGGCAGCAGATCGTTGGTGGGCGAGGGCGACATGTTTGCTCCGACCAGATTATCTGCTGCATAAATTTCCGGAGCTGACAGAGGTCGCGCAGCGGCAGGGGGTTCGGGCATGAAAATTTTGCATGGCAAAGAAGAAGGCGGAAAGCCTCTCGCGGCAGCATCGAAATCTCATGCGGCTCTAAAAGGATTCGATGTGCGCGTATTGCGAAGACAGCTTGCGATGGATCTGTTTTTGCGATGGGTGAGTGGTGTGGGGATGGTGGTACTTTTGGTGTATGTATTTGGCGCGGGAGGTGATGGGATTGCATTTACACTGGGGGTGGTGCTGCTAATTTTTGGATGGTTTGCACTGAATGCGGTGAACGCGCGGACGGGGCGGGAACTGTCACAGATGACAGGGATCATTGAGATTGATCCGGCAGGCGCAGAGCGATGGTTGGCAGGTGTGATGGAGCGGCGGCCACTTATTGGGTGGGTGCGGCTTATGATCTACCATCGGGTGGCAATGTTGCGTCATAAGCAAGAACGATTTTCGGAGAGTGCCGCGATTTGCCGGAGTGTGTTGGGGTATCGGCTTGGACCGGCTGAAGGAACGCGCGGGCATCTGCTGCTGATATTGTCAGAAGCTTCATTGGAGATCGGTGATATTGCAAGTGCCTATTCAGCGCTTAGAGAGTTATATGGCATGCGTGTGTCATTGATGGAGGCGCTGCAGCGGCTGGCGCTGCAGGTGCGATATGAATTGATGTCGGGGAATGAGCGGGCAGCGGTAACGGGTGTTGATGGGAAGATGGAGATGGCGGAATTGTTGCCGGGGCCGCAGTGTGGGGCGGTGCATGAGATGCTTCGAATTGCGGCTGAACGATGCGGAGAGATTGAGCTTGCGATGCGACTAAAGGCGCGGTCGGAGCTGCTTTGCTCGCAAACGCAGCGGGATAAGATCAGAGAAGGGTTGGGCGGTTAGACGCTGATCATGGTGATGCGATAATGACGAACATACGAACATGATATGCAGACGTGTGGGTGATGAAGTTGGTATGATGTTGACCTATGTTGATACTTGGAAGTTTATTGCCTGCGGAATGGTTTGATGGAAGCGCATCGTGGCTGCTGATGGTTGTAACATTGGTGTGTATGTTGTTTGTAATTAAGGGGGCGGATTGGTTGGTTGAGGGTGCTGCGGGGATTGCGAAGAAGTTTGGCATGCCGGAGGTAATCATTGGGGCGACGATCGTGAGTTTAGGGACGACGACGCCTGAGGCGGCAGTGAGTGTGCTTGCGGCGTGGAATGGGAATTCAGGATTGGCATTGGGAAATGGGGTTGGTTCGATCATTGCAGATACGGGCTTGATCTTTGGGATCGGTTGTTTGATGACACGTTTACCTGCAGACCGTTTTGTACTTAGCCGACAGGGCTGGGTGCAGTTTGGGTCGGGTGCGTTGCTAACGGTGGTTTGTTTTGTGGCTTACATGGTGAGCGGGGGTGAGATTGATGGAGCGCGATTGGGCCGAGGGATTGGGCTACTATTTGTAGCGCTTTTGGTGGTCTATCTCATGGTTAGTGTGAAATGGTCGAAGGCGCACCCACATGGTGAGCCGCGGCTGGTGGGGCACGAGGCTGCGGATGTGAAGGCGACGGGGTTTCGGGAAGGTGAGGAGGCTGGTGAGAGGGAACGTGGGGTTTTGGCGCTGTTATTGATGGGGTTTGCGGGGTTGGTGATGGTGGTGTTGTCGGGTGATGGATTGGTGGGAAGCGTGAGTGAGTTGGCCGTGAGGTTTGGTGTGCCGGAGGTTGTAGTCGCATCGACATTGGTCGCATTTGGGACGAGCTTGCCGGAGTTGATTGTGGGGATTACGGCGATTCGAAAGGGGCATGCAGAATTACTTGTGGGGAACATTATTGGTGCAGATATTTTGAATGTGCTGTTTGTGATTGGGGTAAGCGCATGTGCGACGCCCCTTGTGATTGGTGATGCTGGGGCGAAGTTGCCGTGGATCTTTTTGCAGTTGCATCTGCCGATGATGATGCTGATGTTGCTGCTGATGAGGGGGTATATTTTCGCAACAAAGAAGACGGGTCGGTTTGAGCGGTGGATGGGTGTGCCGATGGTTGTGTTATATGTGGTGTTTGTGGGTTTGCAGTATGCACTGAGTTAATCTTGAGTGTGATACTGGGAAATGCGCGTATGCGAGGAACGAAATAATGGAAGAGCAATCACAGAAAATACAGGCAGATGCTTCTGGTGGGATGACGATTGCAGATTTTCAAGGGTATATCCGTGAGAAGTATTTTGCGACGGATAGCGATCGCGGCACGCCGGGGACGTTTATGTGGTTCATTGAAGAAGTGGGTGAGCTTGCAACGACGCTGCATAAGATTAAAGGGGAGGGCGGCAATACCTCGGGCGGCTCGACGCATGAGGATTTGGAGGGCGAATTTGCGGATGTGTTTGCGTGGCTGTGTACGCTGGCAAATATCAATGATGTGGATTTGGAAACGGCGCTGCGGAAGAAGTATTTCAGCGGGGATGCCCCGGCGGGGACGAAGTGACCCTTTGGAAGTTTGTGGCTAAGTGCGTCAGGGATAAAAATCAAGTTCTAGTAAATTGGCGAACAGCGGCGAGAGCGCCGATCGTGATCGCGATGAAGATTGCAACGGCATGAACGTTGAGTGATATTGCACCGCCGAAGGGAATGGACTGCCATGAGAAGATGGCAAGGGCGGGCAGGGCGATTACGAAAAAACAGAGTGGGGCGACGAGAATGAAGAGGATGGTTGCGGCAATGAATCGGCTGGCGATTGATCGTGTGGTAGGAATGTTTGTTTGAGGGAATGTTTCTTCAGGCATGATTGTATCTCAGGGGTTTGATGGGCCTTAGTTCATCGGAGTGGATTCTTCGGCGGAGATATTTGTGGTTGTGTCAGAGGCGACGGTGCGATGACGGAGCCAAGTCAATTCGGGGGCGCGGGTGAAGAGGGCGGCAGCAAGGTAAGTCGCAATGCCGATACAGATCGCGATGGCGAGGCAAACGGCAGATCCGATGGCGGAACGCGAAGCGGGATCGAGGTATCTAAGCGCGAGATAGACAGGGATAGCCATGATAAGGGTACAAGCGATGGTACGCATGAATGAGTTGATGACTGGGCGATCAAGTGGGCGATAGACGTAGGTTTTGAGGAAGTAAGTGAGGAAGCATACTTGAAGGATGGCGGTAGTGGCGGTCGCATAGGCGAGGCCGGCGGTTCCGAATGGCCAAATGAGGATGAGGTTGAGAGCAAGATTGACGCCGACGATGGCGACGGAGATTTTGAGTGGGGTGGATGAGTTTTTGTGTGCATAGTAGGCGCGTGTGAGGACATGGATGGCGGTGTAGGCCCAGATTGAGATCGCGTAGCCGATGAGAATATGCGAGACGCGGACGATGTCGTCCGGCGTGAGATGGGCGGACTGGAAGATAAGACGGGTAAGCGGCTGAGCGATGAGGATGAGTCCGACGCCTGCGGGAAGTCCGATGAAGATTGCGAGTTGTAGGCCGTGATGGAGAATGGTTTGGAAGTTGGCACGGGGTGAATCGAGAGTGGCGTTGGCACGAAGAGGTGAGTGATGTGGGATGGTGGCAGGGTCGGGGTTAGTGCCGGCGGGAGGTTCTTTGATGATAACGGATGCGGCATGTGCGAGAGCTGGGAAGATGGCGGTTGCAAGTGCGATACCGAAGACGCCAAGAGGGAATTGGTAGAGACGTTGTGCAAGGTAGAGTGCGGTGGTTGAGTTGGGTTTGAGGGGATAGTCGGCGGAGAGGCCGAGTGCATGGATCGTGTTGGATGCAGTAGGTGTGACGGTGGGATCAGGTGCAGAGAAAGCGTAAGCGATCAGCGTATCGAAAAGTGTGTTGATTTGAATGACAGCGAGCCCGAGAAGCATGGGCAGCATCATGTAAAACATAGAGCGAATGTGCTTGGCGGTGCCACCGAAGATAAGGGAAGGCGGCGTGACAGAGAAAAGGGCTGCAAGTTGCCAACCAACTTGAATCACACCCGCGAGGAGGACACTGACTGCGATGAAGTAGGCAGTATTGTCGTGGGTAAAAGCATTTGTTTTTTGGTTGAAGAGTGAGGCGCAGGCGGCGAAGCCGATCATGGTAACGTTGAGGATGATGGGCGCGGCTGCGGCAGGTCCGAAGCGATGGTGGACTTGGAGGATGCCACCGATAAGTGCGACGAGGCAGATGAGCGGCATGTAAGGGAGCATAAGCATGGTGAGGCGGAGAGCGAGGTGTGTTTCAGGCGCGAAGGCGAAGGATCTATTCACAAGATAGAGTGTGGCTTCTGAGGCGATGGTGATGGTGATGAGAATCAGTGTGAGTAGGGCGATGATGAGTGAGGCGAAACGGCGGGCAACCTCGGGATCTTCTTTGAGCAGGCGGGTGTAGTGTGGAATAAAGGCCGCGGTGAGTGCGCCTTCGCCGAAGAGACGACGGAAGAGGTTGGGGATGGTGAAGCCGATGACGAAGGGGGATGAGTAGACGGTGAGCCCACCAAGTGCGCGGACGACGACGATATCACGGACAAGGCCAAGAATGCGAGAGAGGAAGGTGAGAGCGGAGACAAGTAGTGCGTGGTTGATGAAGTGTTTGTGAGACACGTCGTCGGGATGGACTGGTTTTTTAGATGTTTTAGGGGCGAGGTATGTTTCGGGATCGGGGATGGTCGGATAGTGGTCGGCGATGGGTTGTCGGTAGTGAGTTGATGCGAATGATCGTGTGGCGACAAAAATAGCCCAGAGGCAGAGTGCGATAAAGAAGCCCTTCATGTGGGCGATGACATCGGCGAGATCAAAGCCGCGACGGGTGAAGTTACGCTGGATTTCTTCGATGATAGGTGCAGAGAGGCCCATGATGAGGAAAGTGATGATGATAGAAGCTTTGGGGCGACGGCGGCCAAGCGGCGCGGCTGCAGCAAGTAGTGGTGTGAGCAACAGAGCGATGATGAAGTGGACATCTTTGTCGAGGCCGCGTTGATAGTCTTTGAAGAAGGTGTAGAACCAAACGATGATGCGGTTGCCGGCGCGAAGGAATGTCATGAGGGTGAGTGTTGGTGCGATGATGATACAGATGGCACGTGCGGTGTTAACGCGCCAGGCAGGGGAGGGTTTGGACGGTGTCGGGGCGAGTGAGATGATATAGGTAATGATGATGCCAATAGAAGAGGCAGCTACATCTGTGTATGAGACGGTGCGATCAACGAAGGATTGTGTGTATTCATCGACGACAGCATAGGCGACGGCGATGAGGAACGCGATTAGTGCGTTGGCGGCTAATGATGCTTTAGCAGAGGCAGGACGGGCACGGAGGATGAGGTTGTAGAGTAGACCGAAGGCGAGGACATGGATGGCTTTGTCGGGTTGAAAGATGGCAAGTGTCTGATCGTTTGGATCGAGAATTTCGATTTTTGGTATATGGGTGGAGATTGCAAGAAGAACCCAATAGAGTGGGAGGAGGATTCTTGCGTGGCGGTTCAGAAAGCAGTCGATGCGATGGATGGCGAAACGCAGGTGTGCGATACGCGAGGGGGGAAGAGCAAGCTCGGGGGTTGTAAGGGTGGATTGCGTCATGAATAAGGGAGCATTGTAACTGATGAGAAGAGATACGGGGTAGAGTTAAGCTGAGCGGAGATGGGTGTGGAAGAAAGAGATGGAAGGCGGGAGAGGGAAGAAATGGAGCGAAGGTGGCGGGGAGCTTAGAATGGGTTAAGATTGGCTGATTGGTGACGTGGTTATTGAGCGAAATTGATTTTTGAATGTGTTGATAAGGAATCATTTGATGATCGTTGTGACAGGTGCGAATGGATTTATCGGCGCGAATATGGTGAAGCGTCTGAATGCGATGGGTGAGACGGGTGTGGTGGTCGTCGACGATTATCCAAGCATCCGTGATACTGAGGGGACGACCGTTGCGCCGAAAAACGATCATTATGCACATGGGTTTGGTGAGGGTGCGGTAGGTTTATACATAGATATGCATGATTTTGCTGCGTGGCTGGGAACAGATGCAGCAGATGCGGTAACAGGCATTGTTCACATGGGTGCGTGTAGTGATACGACGGTGACGGATCGCGAATATGTAATGCGCGTGAATCTAAAATACACGACCATGCTTTGGGATTGGTGTACGAAGCGGGGTGTGAATTTTGTATATGCATCGAGTGCGGCAACGTATGGCGATGGGACGCAGGGATATAGTGATGAAATGGATCCTGGGATTTACAAGCCACTTAACCTATATGGTGAAAGCAAACATCGGTTTGATCTTTGGGCATTGAAGCAGGAGAAGACGCCGCCGCGTTGGGCGGGGATGAAGTACTTCAATGTATATGGTCCAATGGAGCTCCATAAAGGGCGGATGGCGAGTGTGGCGCTTCATACGTATAAACAGATCAAAGAAACGGGGAAGATGAAGCTGTTCATGTCTCACAAGGACGGGATTGCAGACGGAGAACAGTTGCGGGATTTTGTGTTTGTGGAGGATGTGGTGGAGATGAGTTTGTATTTGTTAAACGAGTCGGTGAGCAAGGACGCGCCGAATAGTTTGTACAACGCGGGGACGGGGAAGGCTCGATCGTTCTTGGATTTTGCAAAAGCGGTGTTTGCGGGATTGGGGATGGAGCCTGAGATTGAGTTCATTCCGATGCCGGTAGATCTGCGGGGACAGTATCAGTATTTCACGCAGGCGACGATGCGGAAAATGATGGGGGCGGGGTATGACAGGCCGATCCATTGTCTCGAAGATGGGGTGAAGAAGTATGTGTCATATCTAGAAGGTTTACTGGGGGGTGATCGTTAGCGATTAATGGGGTAGGGAGATGGCGTGGGCGGGATAGGGCTTGCACGTAAAAACACAAAAATATCTTTTCAATTTGATGGTGAACTGCTAGTATGGACTCGTCTTTAGGTCGATCTTCGCTTGGAGGCTGTGGTTCCTACACACCTCTTGTGAGATTCGTATTTGGGTGACCGGGGACGAGTGATTTGATTGATGGACGTGTGAAATATCTTGTTCGTTAAAGCGTTCATCTCCATGTTAGTGTTAATTGTGCGCGGCCGGCATGATGTGCTGGTTAGTTCATGTCTTAGACGTCGTTTGGTTACTTCCGTAGAGGGAGCTTTTTATGCTGCAGGTCAAAGATACGTTTGTGTATGTGGTTAAGAATCAGGGTGAGATCGTGCTGATGGGTGTGTCGAATGATTTTGAAGCGACGCAGGATGAGCATGATCATTCTTCGATGGAGTTTACAGAGATCCGGCCGGTGACAGAAGATATGACCGGTGAGCAGGCGGAGCTGGTGCTTGAGAAGCTTCTGTCAGAGTATCGTCAAACACACGAAGGGTTGAACCCGCTGTACAACTTTTAGGCGTTGATGTCGAAGTTTGGATATGTATTTGGGACTGAGCTATCACTGCGCGAATTGTTTGGTCGGATGTTGTGATGATTTAATAGGTCCGGTAAAGGCGGGCCCGATTATATTATGGGTGATCGGCTGTGTAAGGGTTTGCAGAAGGTGGGCGGCTTGTTCAATGAAAAGTGCTCATCCTATTCGATGATTCTAGAGGGTCCGGTTGTTCTCTATCATGTCATGTGATGGGTTACAACAGGAGCATGGGTATGGTGACGAAGTGGGCTGCGGCGTTGGGGTGTACAATCTCATTGTCTTTATATGTCTGCGCAGAGATGCATGGGCAGACGGTGACATTTACGGGTGCTTCTGGGAATAATGTTTGGACAAACGATGCGAACTGGCAAGGTGGTTCTGCGCCAGGGACGAATGTGGGTGGGTCACTTTTTATTCTGTCAGGCAATGTGGAGGGGGGAAGCCCTGCGATCCCGGTGACAGGAATTGATCTCGATTATACGAATATCGACACAATCAACTTCCTGAGCGGGGGTGTAACAAATAATTACGATTTGCAGGGCACGGGGTCATTTACGTTGAATGATGATGGGGAGATTGTAAATAATAAAACATTTTCGAACACGATTAGTGTAGATGTGATTGGGACGGGAGATACGCTTACGCTGAACTCTGAGGCTTCATCCATATCATTAGCTGGTGGCGTAGATTTGAGCGATACGGGCGGCGTGAACCTTATCATGACGGGGAACTCGATTGTTGCGGTGAGTGGTGTTATTTCGGGGACGGGTGGTTCGGTTACTGTCAATACATCAACAGCTTCTGGTCAGGGCGCGAATCTTTTTGGAACAAACACATATACAGGTGGCACGACATTAGGCGGCAATGTCAACATTAATAACAATAGTTCATTTGGCACGGGAACAATTTCAGTTATTGATGATACGAATCTTTCAAATCTTGCTGGTGCTGCACTTACACTGAGTAACGATATTAATATTACGCTTGGCAGCACGTTGACGTATGACGACTCTGATGATCTAACGCTCAATGGTGTGATTTCCGGTACAGATACTTTTGCGAAAGCAGGATCATCTGCACTCACCCTTAACGGTGCCAATACCATTTCCGGAAATTTTAATTTCTCAGGCGGAACGGTCGTTGCAGGGAATGATGATGCTTTTGGTACTGCTGCAGTGAACGTGACGGGTAGTTCATCACTGCAATCAGATAATGACTTACGGTCACTTTCAAATAATATCGCTATTTCCTCTGGCCAAACGCTAACGTACAACGGGTCTAATAGTCTTGCTTTAAGCGGGGTGATATCAGGTAGCGGTGGAATCACGATGAACACAAGTAGCACATTGACGCTGCTTGGCGACAACACTTTCACTGGCGGAATTACTTATGGTTCGGGAACGATTTTGGCGCGGAATGATAATGCGCTGGGGACTGGAAGTTTAACGTTGAGCAGCAATGGCACGTTGCAATCAGATTCTGATAGCCGAACACTGTCAAACAATGTTGTGTTGGGAAGTAATGCACTGACGTTCAGTGGCACGCAAGGCATTACGTTGGGGGGTATTATTTCAGGGACGGGATCAATTGTGAGAACTGCATCGGGTGATTTGACGCTGAATGGTGCGAATACTTTTTCGGGTGGTATTACGAATGCGCAAGGAATCTTGACGGTGGGAGATGATGCCGCCTTGGGAACGGGTGCCTTATCTGTTACGGGGAGCTCAACATTACAGGCGGGCAGCAGTGGGATCGCATTGAGCAATGCAACGAGTGTTGCCTCCGGGCAGGTGCTAACGATCAGTGGTAGTAATGATTTGACGATGAGTGGTGTGGTCAGTGGTGCTGGCGCACTCACTAAAAGTGGGGCAAGCGGTGTGACGTTGTCTGGCACAAACACCTATTCGGGGGGAACAACTTTGGCCGCAGGCACCATTACGCTTGGCGCTGATGGGGCGTTAGGAAGTGGCGCCCTAACCACAAGCGGCGATGCGTCGATTCAATCGAACGATGATTCACGGGCGGTGAGCAACAACATGACCTTGGGCGGAGGCACGACACTGACGGTTGGCGGCAGTAACAACCTGACATTATCAGGCGTTTTGTCGAGTACAGGGGCGCTGACTAAGTCGGGAGCAGGCATACTCACCTTGAGCGGCACCAATACATACACCGGTGCAACGACGGTTTCTGCGGGGACGTTGCTTCTGACAGGATCAACATCGGGAAGTGCGTTTACAGTTGCTTCTGGTGCAACACTGGCGGGCACGGGAACCATCACTGGCAACGTGAATAACTCCGGGACGATCTCGCCCGGCACAAGCCCGGGGACATTGAACGTGGTCGGTGATCTGACATTAACGAGTTCTTCCATCTATGACATTGAGATTGTCGATGCCGGGACTGCCGGGACTGATTACGATACGATCGATGTGACAGGAGGAGCAACAGTCGCTGGTACTGCGGCAGTAACCGCTGATAGCGGTTATGAGCCAGATGTTGGGGATACATTTACGGTTATTCAAACAACAACTGGCGTGACCGGAACGTTTGATTCAATCACAGATAATCTACCTGCGATGTTTTCGTTTACACAATCAATCAGCGGCAATGATCTTGTTCTAACGGTGGTGGGGCAGCCATTGGGTTCAACCGTGACGGCGCGCAACCTAGTATTTGCGGCGGAAGCTTTTGAGCGGATTCGCAATGACAGCCCGACCGGCGATATCGCCACAGTGATAGATCAGTTAGAAACACTTACCAATACACAATTGATCGTTGCGTTTGAGCAGATCGTGCCGAATTATTTGGTTACGCAAGCGGAAGCAACTTTTAAGGGGATTGATGTTCAGAATAACAATATCAATGGCCGGTTGAATGAGTTGCGATATGGTGTGCCGGGTGGCATGCGAAATAACTTGCAGATCGAAACACCGCAGCAAACGTCGATCGATCCTGAAGAAGAGATGCGTTATGCGTTGTTGTTGCAGGTGGCTGAAGAGTCGCTTGAACAGCAACAGGAAACATTCAGGTTTGGTGGCGCAGAGCAGGGTGTCTGGGGTGCATGGGTGAGTGGGTTTGGCACGTTTGGTGATTTTGATGCGGCATCAAGCCAAGCCGGTTTTGAATTCAATACGGGTGGTATTACGCTGGGGTTTGACTATCGGATTTTTGATACGCTTGCTGCAGGTGCGTATGCGGGGTGGTCCAACACGGGAACAACTGTAGATGGTGGGCAGGGAACAAATTCATTTAACAGTGTCAACACCGGGATGTACATGACATGGTTTAACGAAGAAGGTTTTTATGCTTCAGGATTGGTCGGTGGTGGTGTTAATTTCTATGAGAACAATCGGCGAATTGTGTTTGGAACGATTGATCGTGTTGCGGAGAGTGACCCTACGGGATTCTATTTCCAGACACTGGCGACTGGTGGTTATGAATTCAAGTTTAAAGATTTTGCAATCGGGCCCCAGCTTGCCCTTCAGTATGTGAACCTGCAAATCGGATCTCATAACGAGACAGGCGCGGACAGTTTGAATCTAAATGTTGGTGCGTTTAACGGTAACTCATTTGTGACACGGCTAGGTTTTCGGTCGAGCTTTGAGTTTGAGACGAGCAACATGAAGTTTGTGCCTGAAGTAGTCGGTTCATGGCAGCACGAGTATCTCTCGCCGATTGACACGGTGGACGTGAATGTACCGGCAGGCGGGCAGACATTCACATACACCGGTATCGGAGAATCTCGGGATTCAGGATTGTTTGGCGTTAACCTAATCGGAATCAGCAATCGCGATGGCTGGAGTTTTACACTTCAATACAACGTTGAATTTATCCCGAATGAGTTTGTGGTGAATAATGTTTATGCCGGAATGCGGTTCACTTTTTGATCAGTGAACAGGTGATCTAAAAGATCGCATTTTCTTTGTTATCAGCTGCGCGTCGCCAAGAGGCAAGCTGTCCGAGATGCATGCCTTCATGTACGGTGAGGAGGTGACTGATCATGTGTCCAACGGTAGGAAATATTTCAATCAGATCTTCGCTTGCTGTAGGTTTATTGAAAACTGAAGGATCTGTTTTCTTGACCGTGTCCGCAAAATGGCTGTGCGCAGCTTTATACTCAGCAATGAGCGTTTGCTTGTCAGGGTAGTCTTCAGGATTAGGTGTAGGAGAGGAGCCATGGCCGAATTGTTCGTTGTAGGATTCGGGGACGTTTGAAGGTTGGCCAAGCAGGGAACAGCCATAGGAAGTTGCCCAGACCAAGTGGCCGAGAGTCCATGCAGGGTGGTTGGCGATACCTGCAGTTTGTTCAGTAAAGCGTGCCGCGGGGATGGAGTCTACGAGCTTAAGCCCATAGCCTAGGCAGATTTCGAATTCGTTGAGCAGGAGGTCGATGTTGTCCATGTTATCTCCGTTTGGTTAGAGGATTAGTTTTTAGGATAGTTGCCAGTATCGGTGTTGAGTGGTGGAGCAATGCCGGTGGCTTGTCGCCAGGCAGAAAGTTGTCCAAGGTGGTAGGCTTCGTGTGCGGTACCGACATGGAGGACGAACATAGCGAGTGATGAGAAGCGGCCTTTATGCCGCTCAAGCGGTGAGGGAGCTGCAAGTTTTTCAGGTGAAGCTGCAGTGACCGCGGCGATGTAATGTTGATGAATGTCGAGGTAGTTATCGATAAGTGTTTGTTTGTCGGGGTAGAGGGCCGGATCGGCATGTGGGGTGGAGCCGATGGCGAAGAGAGCTGTCTCGGATTCAGGACGGATGGAGATGTCGGTGAGGATTGAGATGGCGGCGTTGTGTGCTGCGGTAAGGTGGCCGAGTATCCAAGTGGGGTGATTGCGTAGCCCGTTGGGTTGCTCGGTCATGCGATCTTCAGGGATAGGCTCAAGGAATTGTAGTGCGATTTGCTCATGGAGATTCATTTCATCAAAAACGGTCTGGATGTTGATCATGGTGCGATCCTTTGTGTGATCGTGGTAAGGGTTTTTCAGCCATGAAAATTGTAGCATGGTGTAACATGGTGTGGCATGGGTGGCGATGAGGATTGATCACAATGTGCCACAGGTAATGCGGCGTGGCTGACCTATTAACAGGGGAGGCTAAAGATGTATTCCTGGCGTTTTGTAAAGATTTGATGTTATTGGAGGGTATGTTTGGAGGTGGAGATACCGCGGGAGATTTTGACGAGATAGAAAATGATGCCTGCGAGAGGGGGGAGCCAGAAGGTGGCGTAGAAGAAAAACCAGAGCGTGGGGTTACGGAATTCGGCAAGCATATCAGCAAGTAGAAAAGAAATAAATAGAATCGCAAGGCCGGTAGCGAGGTAAGTGAAGATAAGAATGGGTGAGAGATAGATGGCGAGCTGAGATGTGAGTGGGAAGATGTTGTGTTTGTACTTGAGGGTGAAGATAGTCGCGGTGACAAGTGATAGTACGAGGGTGAGGGAGATAAAGACGAGGGTGGTGATGAGTTGGAAAGTAAGGAAGCCAGCGATAACTTCGGGGTTGAAGATATCGAGGATGGAAACGCTGCTTCCAACGTGGCCAAGTGCATACATCAGGGCGAAGAAGACGGTAAAGATGATCATGTTGATGGGGATAAGCAGGAAGTTGGCGTAAAGGAGGTATCTACCGGTGCCGCTGACGGGTCTGTGGTTAGGCAGTATGACGGAGAGTCTGCGGATGGGAGCAAAAATTGCGAGGCTTAGGGTGGCGAAGAAAGATTTAATTGAAGGTCTTGTACTGATGGGAGCGCCTATGCATTGATTAGACACAGGTAGAGAGAGAGGTTTTCCGCATTCAGTGCAGTGATCATTGTTCGGAGGTTGGTTTGGGAATGTGGGGTATCCGCAGGTTTGGCAGCGGGCAGGCCAACGAGAAAATGAGCCGACCAGCGTGCGTGGGTGCCAATGTTGTGCAGGAATGCGGAGAGATACAAGTAGAATCAGTGGCGGGTAAGCGAATATGAACAGGGTGAGATACCACTTGACGAGTGTGCGCTCCTTGAGAAACCAAGGGAGTTGTTCCCATGGTTGTTCATAGCCATCAGATTTATAGGCTTCCCAATAACTGCGATAGGCGGTATCGAGGTAACTGACCGCGAGTAAATGCAGAGCAAAAATGAGAAGGAGGTGCGGGGTGAGGCGTTGGAGACGCTTGAGGTTGTGGATGAAGGTATGGTGGAGTTTACCCGCCTGAGGCGACCAGATGGTGGTGAGGATGGCGGAGGGAATGGCAGTCAGATTGCAGTAGAGAAGGTACAGTATCGCGAATAGTGTGAGGCCGAGGTATGAACGGATTTGCACTTGAAGCAGCTCAACGGTTTCGCCAGCACATTGAGCCACAAGGCCAAGTGGCAAGTCTTCGTCGACTTTGAATTCATAAGCAAAGCAGATAAGTGCGGTAAGGGTGGTGACGATGATAATGCTGAAGGTTGCGAAGAGGGTTGTTTTGAGCAATGAGAGATGATCGGTTCGGCGCAGAGTAAAGCGGGGAAGGAAGAATGCAGCAGGGAAGGCCAATAAAAAATGTAAAGGTTTGAGCTGGAGAGGTGGCGATGTCTGGGGCTGAATCTGAGAGGGAGCGGCAATAGCTGGTTGGCTTCCAGAGGTCATGGTGCGATTATAGTTTGAGCAGAAATATGCTGCGAGGGATAAGTGGGGCCGCGTGTGCGCTTTTAAGTGAGGTGTTGCGGGCGGTTTGCATGGGCGGGTGAGCGCGGTTAATTTAGCAGGGCTGGGATCGGGGATATGGTTAGTTGCAGCCTGTTACAGTGGTTCTGGTGATGGGCGGGAGTGGTATGACAGAAATATAGATCATCGGATTGATTGGGAGTTTTGACTGATGAATGAGCGTACAGAGATTGCAAGGCGTGCCGCAGCCGGGCTGCACGGGTTTATGGATCGTGTGGACCAGACGCCAGTGATGTTGGGATTTGACGGCTTTGTCGATTCGATTATTTCTGTGGTGGATAAGCGGGAGGATGCTGAAAACTATACTGCCATGCCGACGATTGCGACATTTGGCGAACGGATCAGTGCAGCTGCAGGTAAGAGTGCAAATTTTGAACTGGTAACACGTCTTCGAAAATTGGGTGGGAATGGCCCAATCATGGCGAATGCGATGAGCCGCGCAGGTTTGGCGGTGACATACGTTGGGGCTGTAGGCTATCCGACGATCGACCCTGTCTTTCGTGAGATGGCTGAACGTGCAGAAGTTCATCCGATTGCCGATCCAGGGCATACCGATGCGCTGGAGTTTGAAGATGGCAAGCTAATGATCGGAAAGTACCAGTGTTTGAATGAAGTGGATGTAGCAACACTACGGAACGCGATCAGTGATGAAAAGTTTTTTGAGATCGTAAACCGGTCACAACTTATTGGCATGGTGAACTGGACGATGTGTGCACAGGTGCACAAGATCTGGACATACATGTTAGAGGAAGTTTATCCGAAGTGTGACAAAGAGGTGGACGGCAAACGCCGTATGATCTTTATTGATTTGACTGACCCCGCGAAGCGCCCCGAGGCGGACTTGAAAGATGCATTAACGATTTGTAGTCGGCTTAATAAAATGGTGGATGTGACGCTAGGGTTGAATTTGAATGAATCATTGCAGGTGTCGAAGGTACTTGGGATTGACGTGCCGGGCGATCCATTTGAGACGGTGATCGAGCGATGCATTGCAGTGCGAGAAAAAATGGGAATCAGTGGGGTGGTGGTTCATCCGCGAAGTGGAGCGGGTGGCGCTGTTTTAGAAGCAGATGGCAGTGTAAGTAGTGCGTACTTCAAGGGACCGTTTGTTGAGAACCCCAAACTGTCGACCGGCGCAGGTGATAATTTTAACGCGGGCTATTGCTTGGGCCGTCTTGCAGGTTTGGATCTTGCAGAGAGTTTGTGTTGTGGCACGGGAACAAGTGGGTTCTATGTACGGAATGCGAAGAGTCCGACATTGAAAGAGCTAGGCGACTTTTGCGACAGGTTGCCTGAGCCAGAAGGTGGTGAGTAACACATCTTGCAGATTTAAGCGGTGTATAGAATAGTGAATGAAGAATGCCCGGCTTCGAAGTCGGGTGTTTTTGTTGATTAGAGTTTGAGTTTATAGGCATTGAGGAAGGCGAAGTTTCCTATTTTATCTATATTCCCAGATCTAGTAGGTTCTGTAGGTGTGTGATTATTTTTACTGTAGCCTCAGGTTGCATTGAGATATCGGACGTGATACATATACCAATATGTGATTGACGGAGAGAGTGCCCGTCTTTGGTGTTATTTGATTAATTTATATCCTATCTATCTACAACCTTAAGAGAGGGGAAGAGATGAAACACGTGAAAAAGAGTATTTGTGCTGTAGTTGCGTCTGTGGCAATGTTTACAGGTTTGGGGCAAGCTCAAGCTGCACCTGTGACTGTATCTGACAGTGAGACCGGTTGGGGCACAAGCCTACCGAGCGATGTTACCATCACCTTTAACGGTCTGAATACCAACGTTATCGGTGGCGGTTGGCTTCAAGTCTGGGCGTTTGGTGATTTTGACCGTCACGATGAAAATATTAGTATCGTGGCGAATGCGGGTCAGTCCAATGCTATGGATTTTGGGACATGGCTTGATAACAATACTGCAAACGATGATTTTAGTCACCCGACTAACGACCAGGGCAATCAGTACAGCTATGAAGTTTCCGGTACAGCCTACCTCACCGCTTCTGAAGTTCAGAGTTTGATCTCAGGAGGTTCGCTTGAGTTGACCTTTAGCTTTGGCCCTAACGTAGATGAGCTTCAAAACAATCCTAATGAGCGTGTTGGTGCACGTTTCCACTACAACGCTGGCAAGCCTGGTGGTGGTACCCCTGCAGTTCCAACACCTGCAGCAGCAGGCATGGTGTTAGTTTCACTCGGCATGCTCATCGCACGTCGTCGCCACAATAAAGCGTAAGCCAAGTTCGCGACGAATACCTGTACCTTATATAGATACAAAAGCCCCCGCTTATTGGGGGTTTTTTGATGTGCGCAGGTTGCTGGTGTTTTTCTAGCGGGAGGTAAAGAAGTGTTGTGTTGGTTGTGTCGTCTGTAACGATTAGCGAAGTAGAGCGTCTATTTAATGATTAGATGGCTTATAAATTGTGTTGCTGTAAATCAACAAAGGCATACAGAAGCTACCGGGCGCACAGCTTACGCAGCTTAATGGGTTTTGGTATGTGGTAAGACAATGAATTGCAGAATACTGCTCGAAAAGTTTGTGGCGTGATTTTTATGTTGTAAACATTACTCGTCAGCGAAAGGAACTAAACGCGATCCTTTCTTAAATCGAATAACATTAACCGACGAGGGTAATACACATGAAGAATGCAATGACACGAGGAATGATGACTGCGGCAGCTGTGGCACTTTTGGGCGTAGGTGTTGGCCAAGCTCAAGCGGGATCAGTAACAGTTGAAGATGAAATCATCGGCTGGGGGCAAGGTGGAAACGGTTCATACACTGAAACCATGACTTTCGACAATCTTGAAACCAACGTCACAAGCGGTGGCTGGTTGCAGGTGTGGGCTTGCGGCGACTTTGATGCTTCCTATGAGAACGTTCAGGTGATCGCGAATGCGGGTACATCAAACGCGATTGATCTTGGTACTTGGCTCAACAACAACACAGGCGATGATCGTTTTGACCATCCTTCAAATGACGTTGGTACTCAGTATGCTCAGATGCATTCCGGCACTGCTTACCTGACTCAAAGTGAAATCGAAATGATGGTCAACGGTGGGTCACTTGAACTGACCTTCGTCTTCAGCAGCGATGTTGATGATTTGAACTGGTGTAAGCCACAATACGAAAACGAAGTGATGGGCGCCCGTTTCCACTATGAATATGGCACGACGGCGGTACCGACTCCAGCAGCAGCAGGTATGGGCTTGGTCTCACTCGGAATGATGATTGCACGTCGTCGTCGTAACCGTGCCTAAGACAATGATGACGCGAGGGTGATCTGGTTGCCACATGATGTGGTGGTAGGTTCTAGATCAAGTTCAAAATCAATGACGCTCTGTGTGATGAGCAATCTTTGGTAGCAGATCCCTCGTTATCGCGTCTCGAACCCTCACTTCGGTGAGGGTTCTTTTTGCGCACATGCTGACGATTTAGCTGGCATTGAGGGAGGGATTGTTGTTTCGACAGGTTATGCACAGAGTTGGTGACAGGATGTAGTCAGGGCAATGAAGAAAGAAGCCGAGAGGATGGTGGTGTGGTAGAGTGTGGGCATGGAAGAGAGTAACGGAAACGGTAAAAATTGGAAGCGCAAAGATCGTGAGGAGCGTAAAGTCGATCTTGCGGGACTGTTTGAGAAGCTCCCGCCACATGCGGTGGAGGCAGAAGCCGCGGTGCTGGGATCGATGATCTTGGACTGGCGCGTATGCGGTGAGGTCGTTCAGATTCTCAGCGGCAATAAAGATTTTTACAAGCCAGCCCACGGCGTAATTTACGATGCGCTTGTGCAACTCTATGACGAAACGCAATCAATCGACATGGTGCAACTCAATCAACGGCTTGTTGATAAGCAGATGCTTGAACAGGTAGGTGGATTGGATTATCTCGTGCAACTTGCAGAGGCCGTACCGAGTGCGACCAATGCGAGTTACTACGCCAAGATCGTGAAGGACAAGGCAACGCTTCGTGGCCTGATCGAAAGTGCCGGCCAGATTTTATACGATTGTTACAACAGCGATCAGCCAGTGCAGGATTTGCTGGATAAGGCTGAGCGAAACATTTTTGAGATTGCAGAAGACAAGTCGACTGAAGAAGCGTCCGACCTTACCTCGCTTCTTCATGAAACCTATACCCGTCTTGAAATGTCCGAAGTCAGCACCGGCATTCAGACCGGCTACTACGAAGTCGATGAGATGACCAACGGTTTGCAGCCGGGCGAGATGATCATTGTGGCTGCCCGTCCTTCGATGGGTAAGACTGCCTTTGCGCTAAACGTGTGTGAGAATGTGGCGGCAGGTAGCCGCGTGCCGTGCGCCGTTTTCAGTTTGGAAATGGGTAAGCAGCAACTCGCGCAGCGCCTGCTGTGTTCACGATCTGGTGTGGATTCACATCGGCTGCGTAGGAACATGTTAAATCAGGACGACTTTGCCAAACTATCGATGGCGGTCGGTGATCTATCTGAAGCACCGCTCTATATTGATGATACACCGGGCCTGACGTTGCTCGGCCTGCGGGCCAAAGCACGCCGATTGTATTCCCGCTACGGCATCAAGATGATCATGATCGACTATATGCAGCTCATGAGTGCGCCGGGTGCGGATTCAAGGCAGCAGGAAGTATCGAATATTTCGCGTGGGATTAAAGCGTTAGCACGTGAGCTAAGTGTACCGGTGATTTGTCTGTCACAGCTCAATCGTTCATCAGAAGGCCGCGAGGGCCACCGTCCACGCATGAGTGATCTGCGTGAATCGGGATCGATCGAGCAGGACGCTGACGTCGTCGCAATGCTGCACCGCGAGGACTATTATCACCGCGGCGAAGAAGATTATCAGGACAACAACATCGCGGAGTTGATCATCGCCAAGCAGCGTAACGGTCCGACCGGCGTGGTGAAGCTGCACTTCGACGGCGGCACGACACGGTTTAACAATCTTGCCTTCACGCCGGCTGGCGGTGAAGATGGCGGCGGATTCTAATGCGCTGCTCTGCTTTGTAGTTCAAGATCTTCCCATTGATCGCGATCCGGTGGTGTCATTAGAATAAGCCCGAACTGCTCTGTGTTAATCATGACGCCGCCTGTTTCATAGCAACTGTAGTCTCGAGCATCTTCGGTTAGAGGCGTATAAATCGCTTCAATAGTACCTTCGCTGCCGTCAAATAAGACGTGATCGCCAACGATAACGATTTTGCCAGTTGCATAGTGGAACATGTGCCTCTCCATTTTTATGTCGATGAGAGATCGCTCATCTCATTTCTTATCCGCTTCAGCCTGATCAAAGCGATGGAGTGTGATGTCTTCATAGACGAGTTTGAGTGGGAGGGTTTTATCATCAAAAACTGTGTTGTCAGACTTGATCGCGAAGCACTGCGTGATCTTGCCATTCTCGATATCAATCACGACGATAGATTGTTTTTGCGGGGCTTTGGTGCCGATGAGCAGTCGCGGCCCGTTGCCGCAGGCATTGAGTGAGACAAGATTCAGATTGTTTTTGCGTGCTTTATAGTAGCCGTGATGGTGGCCGGTAAAGAAAGCATCGACTCTGTACTTGGCAAATAATTTGTTGATGCGTTTGGCATCGGCCCGGGTCATGGTTTGCTTTTCACGTTTATGCGTGATCGGGTAGGGTGGGACATGAGACGTTGCGAAGATGTTATCGTATTGGTCAGCATGATCAGCAAGTGTTTGCTCAATGAAAGCCCATTGTGTATCGCTGAGCGGCTCCATTGTGGTGATATTGAGTGAAAGAAAGAGTGTCTTGCCGAGCGAGTGGGCGTAATAGGTGGGGAAGTTATTGAGCGAGCCAACTAAGTTGAGATCAGGTTTATGTTTGGGGTTATTCCAATGATCACGGAATATGTCGCGATCGATTTTGAATGCAGGGTAACCAGAAGCATCGTGATTGCCCGGGGTTGGTGCGAAGGGAATGCCGGCTTCATCGAGTGGCTTGGTGATCGCGCGGTCAAAGCCGGCCCACATCTTGCGAAGTAGAGGTTCTTTGAAGCCTTTCTTTTGTGCAGCAATCAGATCGCCTGCAGAGATCACGATGTCGGGTTTGAGTTCGGTGGCGATGATCTTGATGAGCTGATGGACATCTTTGCGATATGTATCGTCACCATAAGATGAGTTGGCGTCGGCGAGAACAACGATGCGCTGTCCCCGGGGAGTTTTGCGGTCTGGCCTTTCCGGAAGTGTGTCGGGATTAAACGGCAGGCGAGGATTGGCTTGTGCGGGGCTAGCTTGCGGTGCTGCCATAAGCGAAGCGCAGATCGTCAAACAGAAAAGAACAGCTAAACATTGGCTTTTCATCGGGGGTACTCCTTTGGGGAGCTTATTGTAAACGGCCCAATGATTGAACGAAATAGGTTTGTGAAGAGTTGTTGGAAGTTTGGAGAGGATCAGGGGTTTGTACAGTCCTGCCAAATGGAGTTGCCTTGTTTGTCGATGTAATGACTTTCGCCGTTTGGATATTCGACATATGCGATGCCATCTTCAAAGTAGTGGCCGAAAGTGAATGCCGGCTTAATGATCCAGTTTCAGGAGTAGTTTATGGCACCGTAGAGATCATCATCGTTCTCTTGGACAAACGCGAGGCCTTCATGGCGGACGACAAGATTGCCCTGGTTGTCAATGAAACCAATGTTACCATCTTCGTCGTGAATCGGGTGTTTTGTGAATGTGAACATTATTTACAAGATCAATTATAACGTAAAAAACCCACATCAATGATGACGTGGGCAGGTCTTGGTTATTGCAGTATCTAAATCTGCTTTGAATCTTGATTAGGTCGCAGAGGTCGCGGCAGGTTGTGAATGAATTTCTTCATCATTCAGATAACACGAAGGGTCCATGCCGAGCCAATCTTCGGTAGCCGCTTCGGCGCGAGTTCGCAGATTACCGTTGCAGATATCCAGAAAGCGGCAGCCCTGACATTTTTCCGGGAGCATCGCTTTGCGATCACGCAACTGCGCCAGCCGTGGATCGGTCGCTTCTGCCCAAATCTGTGAAAACTTTTTGTCACGGATGTTGCCGCAGTTGTAGTGCCACGAAAATTGATCGTAGTGGACGTTGCCCATTGGATCGATGGAGGAGATGTTTGAGCCCGAGCGGTTGCCGCCAGTGCCACGTAGTTGTTCGTGGATCTGTGCAGCTTTATCAGGATCAGTTTTTTCAATATTCAAAATTGCATAGGCCGCGTCGGCGTGGTTGCCTACAGTCAATACCTCAAGTGGTGTGCCGAGCTTATGTAACTCTGCAGTACGTTCAAAAATGCGCTCAATTACTTCACGGGTCTGATCGGAAGTAAGATCAACTTTCTGCATTTTTCCACCGCGTCCTGAGTAGGCAAGGTGATACACACAAAGACGATCAATGTTGTGTTCGATGGAAAGATCGATGATGTCATCAAGCTGGTGCATGTTCAAAGCATGAACTGTAAAACGCGCACCAACTTTCAGGCCAGCATCCTTGCAGCGTTTCACAGAGGTGAGTGTTTGATCGAAAGCTCCTTTGAGGCCACGAAGTTTGTCGTGTGTTTCACGTAGTCCGTCAATTGAAATGCCTGCATATTTCAGGCCGATATCAGCAAGCTTATGTGCAGTAGCATCATCAATCAGTAGTCCGTTGGTGGAGAGCGTGCAATTGATGCCGAGCGATTTGGCGTAGGCGATCAGTTCAAGTGTATCGGGACGTGATAGCGGCTCACCGCCTGAGAAAAGTACGGCTGGTACATTGAACGCTTTCAGATCATCCAGCAACGCGATGCCTTCTTCGTGGGGCAACTCATTGGGTGCGGGGTTTGCATCAGCGGAGGCATAGCAATGTACACATCGCAGATTACATGCGCGGGTCACTGCCCAGACTACGACCGGTCGTGGAGCATCAGGATAGAGTTTGTGTTCGGATTTGATCGTGCCACGGTCACGATGGGTATGACCGTAGCGAAGGTCTTCATTACCGGCGGCATGATTCGCAAGGATGTTGCTGACACTGAACATGTTGTTGATCTCCTGCAGGCGTCAGGGGTTTCGAAATCTAAGGGGAGTTCTGTTTATCTATTGTTTACATGGTTTTGTTGTCTAACCGTTTATTAGACAACCGGTGGTGCTGTGGGTTGTGTGGGAGCGGAAAGCTCAACGTGATCTGGGGCACACTGTTGGCAGGTACATGCGTCATCACAAATAAGATCAAGGTTGACGATTTTGTCGACGGTGGTGTGCATGTCGGGGGCAGAATGTGCTGCGGTCCGCTGATTTTCCAGATGATCCAACCATGCGGGAGGGCAGAATTCGCAATCGGGTTCGGGAGCAAACATATCGCCGGTGACGGCTTTGGCTCGGGCACGCGACCCGCCGCATACATCACGGAAGCCGCAGTAGCCACACTTGCCCTTGAGCAGTTCGGGCCGGCGGAGCTTGAGAAATGTTTCGTGCTTTTGATAGATATCCACCGCGGTTTCAAACTTCACATTGCCGCAGTTTGCTGGGAGGAATCCGGAGGGATACACATCACCGATATGTGAGACGAACATAATACCTTTGCCGTCATTGATACCGAGCGGAGCTTTGGATCCGGAACGTAGTGATGGTTTGGCGCGTCCATTGGCGTGACCATTGGTTTTTTCTTTGAGAGCGTGGCCGTTCCTTGCTGCTTCGCCATTTTCTTTTTGTTGATGAAGATTCTGAATCATGTAGCGACGGAAGAACGGTGCTTCCGTGGTCTTCACCGCAAATTTATGCTTGGCCGATTGCTGATTGATCTGTTTGAAGACTTTCTTGTATTCGTGTGGCTCGATCCGCAGGTCATTTAACCCACGCCCCACCGGCACCAAAAAGAACACCGACCAGAGCGCGATATTCAATGTCGCCATCAACTCGCCCATCGCATCAATCTGATTGACGTTTGCTTTGGTGATCGTGGTGTTGACCTGTGTTTCGATGCCGAGCTCATGTGCTCGCTTGAGGATGTTGATCGCATGGGTGAATGTACCGGGGATGCCGCGTTGTTCGTCGTGTGTTTCAATGTCAGCGCCATCAATTGATAATCCGAGCCGTGAGATACCTGCCGCTTTAAGTTGCTTTAGAACATCATCGTCAAGCAATGGCGTTGCGGATGGTACGAACGAAACATCAAGCTTACAGTCTTGCGTGGCGTACTCGATGAGTTCAAAGATGTCATCGCGCTTCAGCGGGTCGCCGCCGGTAAGGACGACGATCGGCTTCTTTGGAAAAGTGGTGAGTTGCTTGAGAAAGTTCTTTGACTGAGCCGTGTCCATCTCGTTCGGGTGGGATTGCGGTTGAGCGCACGCCCGGCAGTGCTTGCAGACCAAGTCACACGCCCGCGTGACTTCGTAGAAGACAAGCAAAGGAGAATGGGCAGCATCTTCGATTTGGTAATTCCAGGCGGCTTGCATGTGATCACTCCGGCAATGCAAATAGGGATATTCGGATCATTTTATATTGATGTTGCCGTTGATGCACGTCGTCAGGCAGGAAATTTGCCGAAATGTGGGAAGCGGGCGAAGATGTGCTGGTTACCGGGGCTTAAAGCAGGTTTTCAATAACAGGAAATGTGGTTATGAGTGATTTGTCAGAGCAGGGTCATGAATTCGAAGTAGCGGTCAGTGCGGTGCAGGCAGCAGGGGTAATTTGTCGGGAGGTGCAGCGACGGTTGGTGGACGCGGACTCGATGGAAAAAAAAGACAAAAGTCCGGTTACGGTGGCGGATTATGCATCTCAGGCGATCGTGTGTGGCCTGCTCGCCGAGTCATTTGAAGGCGTCGCGGTCATTGGCGAGGAAGATTCCGCGGACCTGCAGAAAGTGGAAAACACTGGACTGCGGGACACGGTAGTTGAGTTGGTGAATGGCTTGCTGGACGAGCCAATGTCCGCAGAAGAAGTGCTGCGGTGGATTGATGTCGGCGGCGCCGACCCGGTTGGCCGCAATATGTACTGGACCCTCGATCCCATTGATGGCACAAAAGGTTTCCTTCGGCGGGAACAATACGCCATCGCGCTGGCCAAGATTGAACAGGGCGAACTGACCATGGGAGTTCTCGGCTGCCCCAACATGCAACTCGCCCCCCGCAAAGCTGGCGGCATTGATGCGACCGGCGTGCTCATCACCGCAGTCAAAGGGCAAGGCGCATGCATCGCGCCAATGGCTGGTAATGTGCATCAGGTTACTGAGATCCGTGTAAGTGATGTCGATGATCTCGCCAAAGCGAAGTTTTGCGAATCCGTCGAGAGCGGCCACAGCAATCAATCGCAGTCAGCCGAGATTGCCGCGAAGCTTGGCATTACGACTGAGCCATTTCGGATCGACAGCCAGTGTAAGTATGCCGCGATTGCGCGCGGCGATGCAGAGATCTATTTACGATTGCCGACACGGAAGGATTATCAGGAGAAGATTTGGGATCACGGCGCCGGCGCGATGGCGGTGATGGAAGCTGGCGGCACGGTGACCGATGTTTATGGCAAGCCGTTAGATTTTTCAAAAGGTAAAACACTCAGCGCCAACAAAGGCGTCATCGCCACCAACGGCAAGTTCCATGATCAAGTGGTGATGGCGGTGGGTGAGGTTTTGGGGGTGTAATATTACTGTAAGGCGGAGCTTTGTGTTAGTTGAGTTTTTGATTGACAATTAAATCTCTGATCTCGAATAGACAGTCCCACCCCAATATTTCGTCGTCTTTGACTCCTTGTTCGATGGTGTACACGTAGAATGACCATTTGGCATACTCTTTGTCACGTTCTTGATATTTCTGGAAGAGGGTTTTTAATCTTTTATTGCTAGTGCGGGTTTGGTTCCATGCGTGCGTGATGAATTGCAGAACGGCGGCACTTTCCGGAGAGTTGAGTGGGATGTATGTCAATTCTGTTGAGCCTAGCCAAAGTCCTTTTACATAAAGGTGGCAGTTGGCAGTTTTATCATTAAAAATAACTTCTTCGGTTGGATTGTTTAATTTAAATTCATAGCGGATTCTATTTGCATCTACGGCAATGAACTCGAAGCTACCCCCATCTAAATAAAAACTAAAATCTTTAAATCGAATCGGTAAGTCAATATGAGGTTGTTCGAGATAGTCGTTTCGATTTTTCGGATGAGCCGTTTGGTTGGACTGCGAGGTCTTCTCAAGTATCGACGGAATTGGTTTGGTGTGTTTGCATGAAAACAGAAGCGGTATCAGGAGTATCAAGGTGAGTTTATAGATCATGCGTTTACATATGCGGGTTTGAGCTGGTTGTGTGTGCTTTGTTGCCATCAAAAAGTCATTGTAGCTTCGAAGGTGTAGTTGAAAAAAAGAATTTAAATGGCCTCCAAGCTGCCGGCCGGGCCTTAAAGGCGATAACGTAAGCGTTGTTGTTGGTGGGGATGGGGGGGGGGAAGCGGTGTTGTGTTTTTATGTTTGTTTTTAAGGGGTTTTTGACGATTCGAGTATGGGCGATTTGCTTTCGGAGGTAAGAGTGCGGGAGAAGCGGTGTTTGAGTTTGAGGATGGGAGTTTCTAAAAGTTTGAAACTGAGTGCTGCGATAGAGATGGAGATGATCGAGCCAAGGATAAAGTCGATGAGCGGCCAGCTCTGTTCCGCGATCATTTTCTGATAGAGGATGCGGGTGAAGTGGAGTGTCCAGGGGTGGTAGAGGTAGAGGCCGTAAGAAATGGCGCCGACGAAGACGATGGGCTTGAAGGCGAGGATTGGGCGGGCGAAATGATCTTCGCGGATGACGACAGCTGCGGTGAGCGCGGTCATGGCGAGTTGGATAAGCAAACGCGGGTAGCCAATGATTTGGGCGGGGGTACATTCGATCAAGGCAAAGAGGATGATCGTGATGATGAAGGGGGTGAAGCGGTGATGGAGCAGGCTGGCGAGAAGGTTGAAAGATGGTTTGTGATGAAGGAGATATGCGAGTCCCACGCCGAGGAGGATCGGAGTGAAGGAGCATTGCATGACTTCGAGTTGGCTGAGGTAGGTGGCTGTATTGGTTGGGAGCAGTGCATATAGAAAGCCAAAATTGAACGCTTGGCTTATGGTGAGGAGTGTGAAGTAGAAAACAAGTTTGATGTGTTTGGAGGCGAAGACTTCGGCGAGTGGCCAGAGGAGATAGAACTGTTCTTCAGTAGCAAGTGACCAGAGCGGAGAGAGATTGGTTTCGGGGGTGAGGTTCCAGTTGCTGGTGTAGGTAAGGTTGTAGATGAGGTTATCGAAAAAGAAGATACGGTTGGGATCATCGGGTGCGGCGGTGACGAGGTACATGATGGCGAGCACGAAAAGCATCAGATAATAGATGGGAAATATGCGCAGCGATCGGCGAGCCCAGAAGGCGCGGAGGCTGATGTTGCCGTGGGTGGTGCGTTCGCGGATGAGCAGTGCGGTGATGAGGAAGCCTGAGAGGACGAAGAACATGTCGACGCCGAGGAAACCTCTGGTGAGTGATTGGAGGGGGAGGTTTTCGGGACGGATGCTGTGATGCCAGAGGACTGCGAGGATGCAGAAACAGCGGAGGCCATCAAGCGATGCGAAGTGGCGCGTATTTTGGAAGTTGTTGTAGGGGGTTACGGTTTCGTTCACGGTTTGCTTCCGGAAGAATGTGAACGCTGGTTAAAAAAAGGAAGTACAGGCGGGGAGCCTGCACTTCTGGACGTTGGTGGGGTGTTGGTATTGTGTCTCATCACACGGTGGTGATGGAAATTTCGTGTTGAATCAGGCGCTGACATCGATCATGTTGCCGAGATGCGGGTTGGCACGGATAGCATCTTGTTGCATCTGGACCGAATCTTGAAGCAGCGAAACCATTGCATCGCCTTGCGCTTTGGCGTTGTCGAGCGTCTTCTTTGCCACCGCGGTGTTGACTTGATTCATCAACTGTGCGTGTGTCGTGGCTGAAGCTAATGCGGCGATTCCATTGGTCATAATGGGGTAATCGGCTAAGGACCGCGGTGGGCTTGAGTCAAAAGTCGAAATTATTGGGAGGCTTTTTGCGGTGTGTCCGGTAATGTGTAGGCTGGCGTGTTGAATGTGAGGGAGATGAGATAGCGGCACGCCAACACTGTGATGATGGTGGGTGTTTGCTCATGTGTTTGGCAGCAGGTTGTCGACGGTGGTGGGGGCGGGCTTTTTCGTGAGTGATGCAATGAAGCAGATGATGTTCATGATGGGCGGTTTGGTGCTAATGCTGATGGGCTGCGCAGGGAGTTCGGAAACGACTACGAGTGGTATGGCGCAGCGACATGATGCGGTGATGGCTTCAGAGGGGATTAAAAAAAACGCCAAAGGTAGAGGGAATGAACAGGCGAAAGACGGCGGCGTGAAGATTCGCTACAAGCTCATTGAGGGGAAGATTGCAGGGGATCGATATGTATCGGCGGATGGTTTTATGAGTTGTGAGGTGCCGCAATTGGAGTGGCCGGGCGATGAGGTGAAGGACGGGATCGATGAAGGGCTGGGGATGCGGTATGTGCGGTTCACGGATCACGCGGGGCGATACTATGCGGTGCTGTGGGGCAGGCCGTTGGACATGAAGGTTGACCCGATGGCACGAGAGATGTCGTTGCTCAAAGTGGCAGCTGACTTTCTGATGGTGGATCGCAAGTGGGGCGAGGTGACGCAGCTTGAAACGTTTTATGACGCTGCCATTTTAGGTGGCTCGCAAATTGCAATTGATCGTTGGGCGCAGGGGTCGTGGATTGTGAAGAAGGATGCAGCGGGTAAGACTGCGGCGCTGGATCGGATTTATGCGGTGCTATATACGCTGGCCGGTGAGCGGGATGATGTGATTGTAAAGGTAGTGGTGCACGACCGTGTACACGCGACGGAGCATGGCATGAAGGGATTGGATGAAAAGCCAAACGATTGGACGTTAGAAAGAAGAAAGGTATTACTGGATGAATTGTTTCGATTTGCAATGACGATCAAGTTTGGCAGATCGTAAAAGCAGTTGGTTTAATCAATGACTGCATCATCGCCGAGGGTATCTTGCAGCTTGTTGAGTTTGTTTTCGTCTTCCTCTTTCATCCGTTGTTGCTTGGCGCGGTGTTCTTGAAGCTTGCGTTCGATGGCATCAAGTGGATCTTCGTTCAGGTCGAGGATGACCTCGTCATCGCTATCTTCCAATAGGTCATCATCTAAATCTTCATCGATGATGTCGGGTGCGGGTTGGTTTGGCCCGGCAGCTTTTTTTGCAAATGGGTTTGGTCGAGATGATTCTTTGTAAACAGGGGGTTCGAAGCCGTGTTTCTTATATTCGGCAGCTTCCCATTCGCGTTGGGCACGTTTCCAGGCGGCGGCATTAAATCGCTCACCGGTTTGTTCTGCTTTTTGCTTGGCGTCATGTGTGCGGCGTATTTTTTCCCGGCGGATGTAGTGTTGAAAGCCGACGGCATCCGGCCACATGTATGACATTTCGCCGGTGTCGGCGTCACGCCAACGTTCGGCGGCGTCTTTATCATCTGGTTTGTCGTCTTGCTGATCGTGTGGGATGGGTTTGAGGGATATTTCGCCGAGGATGCGGTCTTGGATGAGGGTGACGCGGTGGTTTTTGACGAGTTCGAGCGTGGCGAGGAATAGGCCGATGAGTTCGGAACGGTTGGTGCGGCCGACGAAGATTTGCTGCAACGTCATAGGGCCATCTGATGCAAGACGATCATAGATATCGTCAGCATGGAGCGAGATCGGGGTGTCATCAAACGTGACTTCGTGGATCGGTTTGCGGCCAATGGAATCCAGGATGCTTGTGAAGGCGCGGCAGAGATCAAGGATATTGATGTCAGCAAGATCGATCTCGACTTCTTCCTGTTGTGCATCCGGATCTTCTAACGCGCGTTTAGGTGTGGCTTGGAAGCGGTTGGCGTATTCGGTTTCTCGGTATTCAAGTTCGATGGCGATATCTTTGAATCGTTTGTAGGCGAGGAGCTGCTGGACTAATTCGTAGCGCGGGTCGGATTCATCAAGCCTTTGGGTCTCGGTTTCTTCTTCCGCTTTCTCTGCACTCTTGTCGCGGACGGCTTCGTCGATTTTGGGAACGAGCATTTGTGATTTGATTTCGAGAAGCGTTGCAGCCATGACTAGAAACTCGCCGGCACGGTCGACGTCGAGCATCTGCATGAGCTTTACGTGCTGTAAGTACTGTTCGGTAAGCTCTGCGATGGGGATATCATTGAGGTCGATCTCGTTGCGGCGAACCAGATACATAAGCAGATCGAGCGGCCCGGAGTAGGCATCAAGTTTGACGCGGTATTCTCCCCCGGACGGTTTAGCTTCGGTGTGTGGAGCTTTCTCAGTGGGAATTTTTGGCTCGGCTGTGTTTTCTGGAGTGTCACTCATGCACAGGTATCTTACCGGATTTTAGTCGTGATTTCTCATGCCAGGGCCTTGTTGCCGCGGGGAAGGCGGTGGGCGTGTGAAGCGATATAATGGGTTCGAAGTGAAGGAACCTAACCCTATGAGTGAACATTGTCCCGACAGTCAAACAGATCTCGAATTTGCACAGCAAGTGCTCAAAACTGAACGCGACGCGATCGGTCGTATTCAAGTTGGCGGCGCTTTCGTAGAGGCGGTGGACTTGATCTTGCGTCATACGGAGACTGGCGGAGGTTCACTGGTGGTGTCGGGGATGGGCAAGAGCGGGATTATTGGCCAGAAGTTGTCTGCCACGTTCGCCTCGACAGGAACAGCATCGCATTTTTTGCACCCATCGGAAGCGATGCACGGAGATCTCGGCCGAGTGCGTAAAGGGGATGTTGTGTTGATCCTTTCATTTGGCGGCAACACTGATGAAGTCGCATCACTTGCGACTGTACTGAAACAGGATGGTGTGCCGGTGATCGGTATGGTTGGTAAATCGGATTGTGATCTCGGCCGATTGTCGACAGTCGTGCTGGAGATCGGTGATGTGACTGAAGCGTGTCCATTGAATTTGGCGCCGACAGCTTCGACGACGGCAATGTTAGCGCTTGGAGACGCGTTGGCGCTTGCGGTGTCGCGGCGGCGGGATTTTGGTGTGGACGATTTTAAGCGGGTGCATCCTGCGGGGAGCCTAGGGCGGCAGCTTATGCCGGTGGTGCAAGCGATGCGGTTTAAGGCAGGTGAGAATTTACCGTTGGTGTATGAAGATAACACGGTAAAGGAAGCGTTTAATCATGCGGATGCGTTTGCAGCGGAGAAAAATTTGCGGCGGACGGGTGCAATCTTGATTGTTGATGATGCTGGGGCGTTGGCGGGGATCTTGACTGATGCCGATTTCCGGCGACTCATGCTCAAGGATCCTAATCATGGATTAGATTGCAAGCTAAGTGAAGTGATGACACGGCAGCCACGATGTATTGCAGCCGATGGAATTGTCCGCGATGCGGTGCAGCTTGTACGTGAGCTTCGGATCGATGAAGTGCCAGTGGTTGATGCGGACGGTAAGCCGGTGGGTTTGATTGATGTGCAGGACTTGATTGCGCTGAAAGTGATTGAGGGTTAGGCGAATTTGCGAACACCGGACTTCATCATGGCGCGTACGACTAAGTGATGGAATGGGCGGATGAGATTGAAGTAGACCGGGCCGGACCATGATTTGTATTTCACGATGGTTGTGACGGAGAACTTGTTTTGTTGATCTATTGAAGGTGTGGTCTGCACTGCGATCCAAGCCGTGAGGTGTGTATCGTCAGGTGATTCAGCGATCCAATATCTGCCCTCTTTCGCTTCACGAACAATAAAAAACAATGCAAGTTGATCCGGTGTGAACGAGATGTTGTTCGGTGCGAGTGTGAGGGTCATGGGTGCGACGGCTGTTTTCAGGCGAAGCAGCTTGGCAACAATTATGCGAATGCCGTAAAGGCATTTAAGCCACCACGGGTAGTAGCCGAGGAAGCCCGCAATGAATTGGCGGAGATTGACATGCCCATCGATATGCTTCACATCGACGTGATCCGCACCTTGTGTGTAACTACTGAGGACGGAATTGTCAGGCAGATGGGGCATGGTTCCTTAAACCCTTCTTTCACTGTAAGGTTGTGGTCTCGCTATTATTGGCTGTAGATTGGATATAATCAATGGCCGACACTATGAAAGACTGTCTGTGACCTTCTGGAAAAAAGAAAACCATGCAAGATATCAAACTGATTGTGTGTGATGTGGATGGCGTCCTAACCAAGGGTGAAATTATCTATGACATTCAAGGCAACGAGTTGAAGAAGTTCAATGTGAAGGACGGCTTTGGAATCGCCGCAGCAAAGTCAGTTGGCATCAACGTCGGCGTGATCACCGCTCGGGAATCTGAAGTGGTGCACAGGCGGGTAAAAGAGCTAGGGATTGATGAGTTGTATCATTATGGCGTGCATGATAAAGCGGTGGCGGTACAGAAGTTGGTTGAGGCTGCGGGATGTGCGTTGGAAGATACCGCGTTTATTGGGGATGATGTGATCGACATGCCAGCGATGAAAGAGGTTGGTTTCCCGGTTGCGGTAGGTGATGCGGTGCA
This sequence comes from Poriferisphaera sp. WC338, assembly GCF_050931845.1. Lineage (GTDB taxonomy): Bacteria > Planctomycetota > Phycisphaerae > Phycisphaerales > Phycisphaeraceae > Poriferisphaera. The sequence continues at coordinate 3,237,079 of NZ_CP194516.1, read as the reverse complement.
AGAAGTGAAAGATTTGGCGAAGCTCGTGACCGATGCGAAGGGTGGCGAGGGGGCGGTGCGCGAAGCGATTGAAAAAATACTGAGGGCGCAAGGGACATGGCATCGCGTGCTAGAAAACTACGGCGGGTTACGAAAATCGATTTGATGTGATGCTTTCAGCAATGATGATAGATGACCCGGCAGAGATGTCGGGTTTTTTGTAGGCATTTACAGAGTGAGGTTAGCGGTATTCACCGGCAACGGGTTGATCGGTAATGCCGAGTTGTTTTTCCAGTTGCTGTTCGATGAACTGTGCTTGTTCAGCTTTCTGAATATTGGGGACCAGCTTGATCACTTTGTTTTTGGTGGTTTGCGCGTGGACGGCGTAGGTGTAGGTGGCGTTACCATCTTTGCTGCGATTGACTTTTTCTCTGACGAAGAGCTGTTGGATGTCGAGGGTTTGAACAGATTTGTTGCCGGACCAAGGTAAGGGTGCGTGTTTGATGGAGAGGGCATTGGGGTCGAGGCGGATAATAGTTTTGTTGACGAGCATGCAGATGGCGGCATAGGTGAGACATATACCGACCGCCACGTGCAGGATCGGGAAGAGCTTCATCATGAGTGGGGCATCGTCGGTGAATGCCATGAAGTACCAGAAGATGAGAAAGCTGTCCCAGATAGCGCAGAAGCCGAGCAGTGCAAAGGCGGCTGGCGTGAACCATTTGCGGGTGATGGTATAAGCATCAGGGAGTTCTTCGATCATAACACCTCTGATCTCACTGGCGTCGATTTCAAGTTTGGGTTGGACGGGGGAAGATGTGTCGCTGTTACGCGCGGGGAGCTTGCCAGCAAAAGAGGTAATGCTGTTGCAGTGGGTACATTTGCCGATCATGGCGGAGAGGTTGAGGTTTTCTGATGCGATTGGTGCGCCGCAGCTATTGCATTCGATTTTCATAGTGTGATTCCAAACCGAGTGGGTGATGTGTGGGAGTTTAGGCGGCGCTGATGCCGGTTTGTTGTTCGAGTGTTTGTTCGATGAAGTAGGCGTAGCCTTTTTCTTCGACGCGGGGTGCGATCATGTGCTCTTTACCGTCGAGCATTTCAGCAAGGACATTGTATCGGGGTTGATCGTTGACGGTGACGGAGCTTTTTTTGACATGGAATTGTTTGATTTGCGCGGGGTCAAGATTGATATTGCCCCACCACGGTAATGGACCGTGCTGAACGCGGAGCTGTTCGGGTGAGAGGGTGAAGGTGGTGCGGTTGATGATACCAGTGATACCAGAGTAGAACGTGCAGGCACCGATAAGGAAGAAGGGGATCAGGAAGAGGATGCCCTTGACTTCAATGTTTTTGGCAGAGCCGTCTTGGGTTGCTTCAAGGATATTTTGTATGAGAATGAGTAAAGGGATACCGCCGAAGAAGAGTGAAAAGATGAGGAGGAAGACGTAGCCGCTGTTGAACCAGCGTTTGCTCATGCGGAAGTTATGGCTGGATTGATCTATTTTAATGCAGCTGGGTTGGCTGGCTTGCGGCTGGGATTCAGCTAAGGAATTGGGTTTAATGTTGTCAGCAAATGATGTGATGCTGTTACAAGCATCGCATTTGGCAATGAGGTTATCAAGGTTGATGTTGTCCGCGGGAATGATCTGATTGCAGTTGTCACAGTGGATTATCATTTGATGCCTCTGTACGGATTATCATTACGGCACGCTGGTGTTGTTATTCAAGGTCAAGTGTGGAGAGTAGGTCAGTGAGTTCGGAGCGGGCGTGGTCGTCGCCTGCTTTAATGGCGGCGTTAATACCTGCTTCGATGGCGGCTTTGGCGTCAGTATCTTCGCCTAGCTCGGAGTAAGCTTTCGCTTTTTGAAAGTAGGCGTAGCAGTAGAGCGGGTCGATAGTGAGGGTTTTGTTGAGCCAGTTGATGGCTTCGCCGAAGTTTTCTGCGTTGGCGTGTTCGATGGCGATGCCGTAGGTGAGGAATGTATCAGCGGGATCGTCTTCGTGCATCTTCAATAATTGATTGAGTCTGTCAGTCATGGACGCATTATATCGGAAGCGACTCATGCGTAGATGTGACTGTTAAGGCAAGGATTGTCGCATATGAGAAAAATGGTTTATGGATGAACATCAATGATTTCCGCGGAGCAGGTGTTGGTGTCGAGGAGGGCAACGGAGCAACGGTTTGTGAGCCAACCACAACACTCACCGGGGTTAAGAAAGAGCGTGGCGTTTGGTGTGCCAGTGGGAACGATTTGTGCGGTATCAAAAGTATCTGCGGGTGATTGAAGGAGGCGGGTTTCATTGACGATTTCGTGGGTGTGGCCAGTGATGACGATGTCAGCAGGTTTTCCGTTGGGGCGTAACTGATCGGGTTTGATCCAATCGATGAAATGGGACATCACGATGGTGCGATTATCCAAGGTGATGGTGAGGTGGTCTTCGAGGTTAGGAAGGATGGTTTTGAGGCCGGGGCGTTCACCATCATTGTTGCCATAAACACAGTATAAAGGAATGTTTAGGACATCGGGCGCAATGAGTTTGGCGGCGAAAGGGGCAACGTAGTCGCCTGCATGGAAGATTGCATCGACCGGGAGCCGCTTGAAAAGTTCGATCGCGCGGGTGAATGTGGGAAGTCGATCGTGCGTGTCGCTTATAACACCTATTTTCATAGCTAGTTAGTATCTTGATGCTGAGGCGGTCTTGCAAGAAAAAAGTGACTCTCAGTTCCCGAGTGAAGTAGGTTTTAGAGGTGGGGCTCGATTGTTGTGTGGGGAAAAGGATTGGGGGCAGAAGGGAGATGAGGGGGATATTGAGGTAGTGATTCGCAAGCGGGAGCGGTTGTGAGTAAACTCTGTCAAATTTTGGGAACTTTTTCTGGCAAGGCGCTGTTTTTCTGCGCGTGCTTGCTGGATGTTGTGAATAGACTGTTCCGCCATCCTAGCTGGCCCATGGGCTGGCCTTATCCGCAGGTGAGTCATGCCGAAGCGCGAAGACATTAAGACGATTTTGATTATTGGTGCGGGTCCGATTGTGATCGGGCAGGGCTGTGAGTTTGATTACTCTGGCACGCAGGCGTGCAAAGCGCTGAAGGAAGAGGGCTATAACGTCGTTCTGATTAACTCGAACCCCGCGACGATCATGACGGACCCTGAGTTTTCGGATCGGACGTATATTGAGCCGATTACGCCTGAGGCAGTTGAGAAGATTATTGAGAAGGAAAAGGATGGGCCTTTCCATATTGATGTGCTGCTGCCGACGCTGGGCGGGCAGACAGGACTGAATTGTGCGTGTCAGCTTTTTGATTCGGGCGTACTAGACAAGCATGGGGTGGAGATGATCGGTGCGAACCGCGAGGTGATCTACCGTGCGGAAGACCGTTTGCAGTTTAAGGAGTGTATGGAGTCGATCGGCTTGCAGTGCCCAAAGGCGGGCGTTGCTGAGACGATGGATGAAGCGCGTGCGATTTTAGACGAAGTGGGTTTGCCAGCAATTATCCGTCCTGCGTTTACGCTGGGCGGCACTGGCGGTGGTGTGGCGTACAACCTGGAAGAATTTGAAGATATTGCGAAGCGTGGTTTGGATGCTTCGATGAACAGCCAGATTCTGATCGACCAGTCTTTGCTTGGTTGGAAGGAATATGAGCTTGAGGTGATGCGGGATACGGAAGACAACTGTGTGATCATTTGTGCGATCGAGAACTTTGATCCGATGGGCGTGCACACGGGAGACTCGATTACAGTTGCGCCGGCGCAAACGCTAACGGATAAAGAGTATCAGCGGATGCGTGATGCGTCGCTGGCGATCATGCGTGCGATCGGTGTGGAGACGGGTGGATCGAACGTGCAGTTTGGTGTGAATCCAGCTGACGGTGAGCTGGTGGTGATTGAAATGAATCCGCGTGTGTCACGGTCGTCGGCGCTTGCGTCGAAGGCGACAGGATTCCCGATTGCGAAGTTGGCGGCAAAGCTGGCTGTGGGTTATACGCTTTGGGAATTGGACAATGATATCACCGGCGAAACCAAAGCATGTTTTGAGCCGTCGATTGATTATGTTGTGACGAAGATTCCGCGGTGGACATTTGAAAAGTTCCCTGAAGCGGACGAGACGCTGACGACGCAGATGAAGTCTGTGGGCGAAGCAATGAGTATTGGTCGCACGTTCAAGGAGTCGCTGCAGAAGGGGATTCGTTCGATGGAGGTCAAGCGATTTGGGCTTGGCCTTGATGCGAATGATAAGTGGTTGAACTCATCGCGGGGATTGAAGAATGCGGATGATTCGCCAATTGAGTGGCCGATTGATGCGACGAAGTTGGAGCGGAAATTGGCGAGCCCGTCACAGGGGCGGATGTACTATCTGCGATATGCGCTGAAAATGGGGCGGACGGTTGATGAGGTGTATCAGACGACAGGGATTGATCCCTGGTTCTTGGATCAGTTGAAGCAATTGATTGATTTTGAGGATGTGCTTGCGGGTTATAAGAAGTTGGCCGATGTCCCACGGGATGTGATGATGCAGGCGAAGCAATGGGGTTATAGCGATCCGCAGCTTGCGAATTTGTATGAGGGATCGATCAACACAAAGAATATTCTGAAGGTGCGTGAGTACCGCAAGGGTTTGGGGATTGAGCCGGTGTATAAACTGGTGGATACGTGTGCTGCGGAGTTTGAGGCGAGCACGCCGTATTATTATTCGGCTTACGAAGCACCTATTACACAGATAGACGAGAGTGGGAATGCTGTTGTTGCGTGTGATGATGAGATCCGGGTGAGTGATCGTAAGAAGATCATCATTCTGGGTGGCGGTCCGAACCGAATCGGGCAGGGGATTGAATTTGATTATTGCTGTGTGCAGGCAGCGTTTGCAGCGAAGGAGTTGGGCTTTGAGGCTGTGATGGTGAACTCGAATCCTGAGACGGTGTCGACGGATTATGACACGAGTGATTTGCTGTTCTTTGAGCCGCTGACGTTTGAGGATGTGCTAAATATCTGTGAGCGATTGAATGGCGGCGCTTTTGGTTCTGCGAACAGTCAGAATTTGGTGCATGGGGTGATTGTGAGTTTTGGTGGTCAGACGCCGTTGAACTTGGCACATAGCTTGGAGCGTGCGGGTGTGCCGATCATTGGTACGGCGGTGGATTCGATTGACTTGGCGGAAGACCGTGAACGTTTTGCGGGTTTGTGTGACAAGCTTGGCGTGCAGCAGCCGGCGAATGGGATCGCACGCAATGTGGAGCAGGCGGTTGAGATTGCGAACAGGATTTCGTATCCGGTATTGGTGCGGCCGAGTTTTGTGCTTGGCGGCCGTGCGATGGAGACGGTTTATGATGATGATCAGTTGCGTCGCTATATGACGATTGCGATTGGCGCGTCGGACCTTGAGGGGCAGCCGATTCTGGTTGATAAGTTCCTTGCGGAAGCGACGGAATGTGACATAGACGTGATCGCCGACTATGCGGCTACAGATGGGAATGAAGATTGTCGAGCGTTGGTTTGCGGTGTATTGGAGCATATTGAGGAGGCGGGGATTCACTCGGGTGACTCGGCATGTACGATTCCGCCGTATTCATTAGCGGCGCCGACGATTGAGCGACTCAAGCAGTTGTCACGGGATATGGCGAAGGCGCTGAGTGTGCGTGGGCTGATGAATGTGCAGTGGGCGATCCGCAAGGGTGAGTCGCCGGAGCAGGATGAGATTTATGTGATTGAGGTAAATCCGCGTGCGTCGCGGACGGTGCCGTTTGTTGGCAAGGCGACTGGTGTGAGTTGGGCGAAACTTGCGGCAAAAGTCATGGCAGGTAAGCAGCTCAGTGAGCTTGGTGTGACCGAAGAAGTGACGCCGGTGCATACGTCGATCAAGGAATCGGTGTTCCCGTTCAGCAAGTTCCCAGGCGTGGATGTGATCCTCGGGCCGGAAATGCGATCGACCGGCGAGTGCATGGGCGCGGATCACGATTATCCGACCGCGTTTGCGAAGAGTCAGATGAGTGCGGGCGTGAGCTTGCCGACGGAAGGAAAGATTTTCTTGTCGGTGCGCGACAGCGACAAGCCGCATATTGAGGGGTTGGCGCGGGACTTGGTGGAGATGGGTTTTGAGGTTTTGACGACAGGCGGGACGCACACCTATCTCATGGATAGAGGGATCGAGACGACGCGGATTCGGAAGATTAGCGAGGGGCGACCGAATGCAACGGACCTGATTAAGAATCAGGAGATTGCGCTGATCTTTAATACGCCGACTCGGAAAGGTGCGGGTAGTGACGAGGGGCATCTGCGAGCAACCGCAGTCCGGTTTAGGACAGGGATGATCACGACACTAACGGCGGCTACAGCGGCGGTTCAAGCAATGAAGGCGCTGCGTGAGTCCGGCTGGGGCGTATCGGCCTTACAGGACTACTTCCCGGAAGTGGCGCGTAGTGTTGAGGGGTAGGGGCTGGCTAGAGAAATTGAGGTAAATGATGAGATCCTGCTGGTGACGCCAGCGGGATTTTTTTGATGGATGGATAGAGCTGGGTGATTTATAAGATTATTTTTTAGATTCATTCTAAAATAGGGTTGACGATCACTGAAAAACTGCCTAATCTTTCCGAGGTGAGGGGGGAATGCCATAAATGGGGGATTTTGAGGGCATGATGAAGGGTGGAAGATCGCGGGGTGCGTTGTGGCGAATGAGTCACGATGGTTAGCAGGGCAGCCTGTACTGCTGGCGGAGAAAAGTGAACAACATTGAACAAAGGAACCGGGGCTGCTGGAAGTGCCAGCGGCACCCCTGTGATAGATACTCACCGAGATGGTGTTGAAGAAAGCGAGTTGATTATGTTAACAGTAGGGCAAGCATTTCCGGAGTTTTCAGCCAAGGCATGCGTCGGTAATACGCAGAACGATTTGATCACGGTTGACAATACAACCGACGGTGACAAGTGGAAGGTGTTCTTCTTTTATCCGAAGGACTTTACGTTTGTGTGTCCGACGGAGATTGCGGAGTTTGGTCGCCGATACCAAGAGTTTCTGGATCGTGATTGTGTGGTGTTTGGTGGCAGTACAGATAATGAATTTTCGCACCTTGCGTGGCGAAACAGTCATGAAGATCTGAATGCTTTGCCGTATCCACTGATTGCCGCGCAGAAGTTGTCACAAGAGCTTGGGATTCTTGAGCCATCGGAAGGTGTATGTTTGCGTGCGACGTTTATCGTAGACCCACACGGTGTGATCCAGTGGGCAGAAGCGAACGCATTGTCGGTTGGCCGTAATGTGAACGAGGTATTGCGAGTGTTGGATGCGATCCAGTCAGATGAGCTTTGCCCATGCAACTGGAATAAGGGTGAAGAATTTATTCATGTTTAATGGATGAAACGCGAGGCGTGCAGTATTGCACGTGATGAATATAGAGGCTGGTCGGTTAACAGCGGTCAGCCTCATTTTTAAGATTGTATATCAGTTTTAAAAAGGATGAAACAATGCCAACTATTATGACAGGCCGATTGGATGCACTGAAGGATCGTTTGCCAGAAGAAGCGAAGGATTTGAAGCTGAATCTGGGTGGCATCTTTAATAGCGAGGTGCTTTCGCCGGAGCAGGTGTGGGGTGTGGTGCTGACCAGTGCGTTGTTCCTGAAAGATAAAGAGTTGGCTGAGGCTGCTTCGGTAGATGCAGAAGCGAGCGAAGTAAGTGTGGGGATGATTAGTGATGCGAAAGCCGCAGCCAGTTTGATGGGGATGAACACAATTTACTATCGTTTTCGTCACTTGATTGAGAAGCCAAGTTATGGCCAGAAGCCGGCACGATTGCGGATGCAGCGGATGATGAGGCCGGCGACGAGCAAGGTTGATTTTGAATTGCTGTCGACAGCAGCAGCGGTATTGTCCGGTTGCCAAATGTGCATTCAATCACACGAAGCAAGTGTGTTGAAAGAAGGCTTAACCGAAGAACATGTGCATGAAGTGGCGCGGATTGCGGCGGTGATACATGGTGTTTCAATTGCGCTGCAGATAGATATATGATTGGTTGACGATTTGCTCAGCATGAGGAGATCATGGTGTGCGGCATGTATTTCAATTAGAAAAACGCTGTGAATTCACAGCGTTTTTCTAATTTATCGTTGTGTCAGTTAGATTAGGCAACATCAGCTGGAGGGAGAAAGTTGGCATTAGGTAAGTCTTCGGTGATGTCATTTTCGGTTTGTGTGATTTTGATCGGATCAATGCCGAGAAGCGTCATGAGGCCGGTTTCAATGACGAATTGTGAGCCAATGAGGTAAAGGTCGTTATCGACTCGGTGAGAGTGCCTTGCGATGATGGGTTGTGATCCGATGACATAGCCGTGCTGAAGGAAGCACATACGCCATGAAGAGCCGAGTGAGATGGGTTGTTGGCTGATGAAGCCGGCACCACCCCGACCTAGGTCTCGAAGTTGAACGGTAATAGGCGTCGCTTCGAGGTGGGTTCGGTTCATGGGATGCAGTTCAGCTTCACCGCGAACAACATAACGTTCAAACTGTCGTTGGCATGCATCGATAGACGGTTGCCTACGGACACGTTCAAGTTTGTTCAATTCATCAAGGATGACTTCTCTAGATTTTTCTGACATGCTCGGTTACTCCGAAAGTGCGCCACGCGGGATAAAACGTTACGGGGTTTTGAACCTGTGTGAAACGCAATGGTCAATGGCCCGGTTGTATCCGCCCCCTTGATATGTGGAGTCACGTCATTGTTATTCACAATATCGGAGTGTACCGAACTCAGCTTGAGGGGTTTTCGTGCTAAGTATGGGTTGAGTACGTACATACGATTGCGATGTCTGATAATCGCGGGCAGGGTGAAGAGAAGGGCAGCATTGGATATGGTGGGACGTCCGCAAGTTATTATGAAGAGCGCGGCGATTTTGCGCGGCAGGAGATTCTTTGTATCGGAAAAAGATGAGTTGTAATCAGGGATGGCGCAAAAAAACAGCCCTCAATCATAAGGGCTGCTCATGAAGTTTTAGATGTTGTATTAGCAGGCCGGTTTACGGCATGGGGTATGGCGTGCCAGCCATGTTGTGATCAAGGAAGAAGATGCGTGCGGCATCATCCCACGCGGTACGCGTGTTGTTATCCATGATGCGTGAATTCTTGTAATGCTCTTGAGAAGGAGTACGTCCCGTGGTGAGGAGCTCGGGGGTCATCGTACCGCAGCCGGTCATGCCGATGCTTGCGATGCTCAGAGCGGAAACAGCCAGAACCGTTTTCAGGGTCTTGTTCATATGCAAACCTCTTGGTTAATGAAGTGGCTCAATTGTCGTCTGTCGCTGGGGTTGTGTCAAATGAATTTCGAGACAACTGGCGATCGAAATTGGGAATCGTGTGATATGGGATCGTGTGGGGCGTTGGGGATTACATCCGTAGGGATGATTGACTGATTTGGCGAGGAGTGATGTCAAGAAAACCGGGAAATTAGCCAAATATTGCGGTTTTGAGTTGGTGAGAGAGATGCGCATGAGGAGCTACTGAGCCGATTGACTTTGGTCAGTCGGCAGAGAAATGATGATGGTTGCAGGGGTGCCAAGTGGGGGGAGTGCATCACTGGGGATCCACTGTTGGTGGTCCTCGTTACTGGAGGCTGCGTTTGGTGCGGAGAGGAGGTCATCGCCGAAATTGACCAGTGAGATGACGTTGCCGGATTGGTCTGCCATGTATTGTTCTTGGCCGTGGAGGTTTTGGGCAAAGGCGCTGCCAGTAAAGAGAAAAGTGTCGGTGTGGAAGGGTTTGTTTGTGTGCCGAGATTTGGCAAAGGCGCTGGGTGAGAGGGTGACAGTTTGCGCGGAGTCGGGGTCGGTGAATTGGATTTGGATTCGGAGGATTGGCCCAGTGGGGGGGATGGTTTGCCACTTCTTGGTTTGGGGGTCTTGGACGATGGTTTGTGGAGAGCCAGGCGTGAGTCCGAGAGATAGAAGAGCAAGGTGGACGTGAGAGGGCAGAGCTTCGGTCGTAAAGAGCGATTCATAGTCTCGCGTGCCGGGATTGCAGGCGAGTAGTTCGAGCCAATCGCAGACATCAGATTCTTTCCAGCAGACTTCAGCTTCGATCAATATACGCTTGTTTTGTAGGTCGAAAGTGATGCCGGGGAGTTGAGGTGTTGTAGAGGCTGTGGTTTGAGATGTAGGGGGAGATGTATTCTGTGCTGTGGAGTTTGGCGTTGCGGGTTCGGTGTTAGGTGCGGCTACTGTGGTTTGTTGAGATGTTGATGTTGCAGCGTCATTTGATGATTGTTGTGCAGCGCAGCCAGCGAATAAGCAGAGGAGCAAGGCGAGGACGAAGGGTGATAGTATGAATTTGGGAGTGGGATTTGTGGAGGATGTCTGTTGGGTTGGCATGCGATGAGTTTAATCATGGCGAGCGGGGATGAGAAATGGAAAATAAAAGGCCCGATCAGGAGAACCCTAATCGAGCCTTTCCGGGGGCAAAATCGTGTCTTCGAAAACACGAAGAATTTCAATGCCTTATGGATGCATGATAGTGGTGGGATGGATGAATTCAAGCAGGAGATAGGGTTTTTACTTAAAAAAGCATCGAATGACGTCTAAGGAGGTTTAAACCGCTATAAGTCTGTCGTAAACGGAGGCTTATAGTCTTAAAGAGTTTAAGGATAACCTTAATTCTTCACTGCATGTGGATAATTTTCGAGTCAATCTAGTGTGGTATTTAGGACATGGTTTAGGCAAATGAGCCAAGTGTATGAGCAGGAGATAATATATGGGCGGGAAGGTCAGGTTGTGATCCAAGTAGGTTGGTGGAGATTGGGATAGCAGATCACGGGATAAACAAAAGAAAGCGAGCAAGCTGATGGGCAAAGGCGAAGCGAAGGTTCGGATTGGTTTCATTGGTGCAGGGGCGATTTGTGAGCAGCGGCATTTGCCGGGGCTGGCGTCGATTGATTCAGCAGAGGTGGTGGCAGTCTGTAACCGAAGCGAAGCGAGTGGAAATAAGATCGCGGAGAGGTGGGGGATTGGAGATGTGATGACGGATTGGCGGGGGTTGGTGGTGAGAGATGATATTGATGCGGTGTTCATTGGAACGTGGCCTTACATGCATGCGGAGATGGCTGCGGCGGTGTTGGATGCAGGAAAGCATGTGTTTTGTCAGGCACGGATGGCGTGTAACGTTGAAGAAGCACGGAAGATGCTTGAGGCGGCAGATGAGCATTCGGAATTAGTCAATATGATTTGCCCGCCGCCACATCGCATGCCTTATGAGGCATATGTGCAGAAGGTACTGAAAGAAGAGGAGTTGGGCACATTGCGTGAGGTGCGTGTGGTGTGTCGGAATGCTAGTGATGTTGGCCCTCTGAATTGGCGGCAGCGGATCGAATATTCAGGGCAACAGATCATGCAGGTGGGGATTTGGGCTGAGGTGCTTCATGCATGGGTGGGCGAGTACCGTGAGCTTGAAGCGATGTTTGAAGTGCCGCTTGCGGAGAAGGATGATCCGGAAACGGAGAAGCCGTATCGGATTGAGATTCCACAAGTGGTGAAGGTGTCGGGGCGGCTTGGTTGTGGTGTGATGGTGAGTGAGGATCATTCAGCGGTTGCGATTGGTGAAGATGAAAACCACGTGACGTTCATCGGGAGTGAAGGTGCGATGCGCGTACATGTTGGTGGACCGGTGGAGCGAGCCACCAGTGAGGAAGCAGAGTATGAGAAGGTCGATGTGCCGGCAGAATATGTACGTGATTGGGAGGTTGAAAGCGACTTTATTGAAGCGATTCATATGGCTCGTGAAGGTGTAGATACTGTGAATCGGCGTGTGAGTCCGGATTTTGCAGAAGGGCTTAAGTACATGAAGAAAATGGATGCGGTGCACCGTGCGGCTCGTCAGGGAAAAGTTGTTGTTTTGCAGTAGAACAAATATCGTCTAATCATTGATTAGATTGAACGTGAAAGAGGCTGAGCTTTTGAATAATGCGAATGAAGTGATTGAGGGCGGTAGCTATGAAAAACTGCCAGTAGAGGCGCTGACGTGGACGGCGATGCTTGGTCATTGGGTGGAATTTGCGCGAAGTGCTGTTGGGCTGCCAGCAAGCGATGCGGGGCAACGGATGCGCGCATCTGTGGGGGATGTGATCATGTTGCAGGCGGTTTGGTATGCAGTGCAGAAGCTTGACGTGTTGGCTGAAGATGAGCGAGCAATTGGGCTGGATCGGGCAGGGGTGTTGATTGAGAAGCATGCTGGGGCTATTGAAAAGCGGTGGCACGGCGGGGATTTGCCGGAGGGTTTGACCTCGTTGATTGTAGATGCAAAGGCAGTGTTAGTGGCGGCCCGCGAAGCTAGCCGGCAGCAGGGGTAATTCCGATAAAAAAACCTTTGAATCGTGGGGGGTTGTTGTTATATTGAACCGATCATATCACCCAGCCACCACGTTTCGTGGCCATGTTGGTGGATTTTAAAATGCTTCTATAGCATGACATGAACTGGATTGTTTTTTGTGTGTTTTTTTATTTCTCATGTATAAACGTTACGCCTTGATGATGGTTATGTGATTGGTTTCTGCCTGTGTTGTCACAGGAAGTTTTTTCATTGGGCTTTATCTATCAAATATTGAAATTATTACGAACACACACGGGGACCCGCGCGGGTCTACTTTGCATGGCAGTGGAGAGAGTGCAGGGGGAAGCACAGGCGATAAGTCTAACTGGTAGATAGACGAGCCGTGGGTGAGGTTTTGGGAAGGGCCTCGAGGAGGGGCTTGGGGGAAGGGAAATGGGCGGGGCATTTTGGAATGGGGTGGGTGCCGTGAGGAGATTGTTTCCGGGGGGTATGGGGGGAGAGGCAGCATCGCTAGCGAGAGCTGGTGGTGTTGGAAGGGAAGAGGTGTGTGTATCTTGATGAGGATGCACACAGGAGGCGCGGAGACGGACCTCGCGGGCTAAGGAGAACATCGGTAGGGAGGAAACACCCCACGCTTTGCGAGGGGTGTTTTTTGTTGCATAAACAAGATGGTGGTGCAGGCGGAAATTTAGAGGATGGATGTTATTGCTGGAGAACGGGTTGGCTTGGTTGATGAATGTTGGGAGAGATCGTGTGGTCGGGGTTGACGGCAAATGGGAAAGTATTTGGCGTAACGAAGATCTGTGTGCTCAATTGGATGGGCTGGGTGTTTGATGAATTGAACTGAGCTTGAGCGTAGACGGCACGGTACCCTGTAGTAGGCGTGGCAAGGTCAATCTCGCAGCCGGTGGCGCTGATGCTTTGTAATGCGGTAGGTTTCCATTTGGCTTGGCGGAAGTCGCGAGATTCGGATTCGGCTGTCCAGAGCATGACATTTAGGGGTTTGATGTCCCAGGTAAGGGTGAGTTGATTTTCATTAGCAACATCCCATTCAAAACGTGGGAGGGGGAGTTCCGCCATGACGCTGTGGACAAAGCCAACAAGTGTAGGGATGGGGGACATGTTCAAACGGTGTCCAGCATTGGGGACGATGTGGAGGAATTTAGGACTTAGCATGTGTGGGAAGTAGAGGCTGGAAGCATCAACAGTCCAGTAGGGGTCGCTTGCTCCAAGGACGATCATCTTGGGCATATCCAAGAGATTACGGTAGGAGAAAGGATCGATGGTTTGCCAGAGTTTTTGACCGACGGGGTCATTGAAGGAAGTAAGGATACCGCGTTCACGATAGTCGTCGATCATGTCCGAATATCGGCCATAGGATTGAAGCTGTTGCTTCATTTGTGGCATCATATTGAGTACGTCAATGACGAGGGGGGCGATACCAATGACGCGGCTATCAACGGCACCGGTGAGCCAAGTGGTCCAGCCACGTTTGGACGCGCCGGTTACAACAAATTTGTTTTTAGGTTGATTGAATTTCTGATGACAAATTTCCGAGACAGCGTCCATGGCACGTACAGCAGATTTAGTCATGGGTAGGAGTAAGGGGAGGGTGGGATCTTGTCCGCCACCGTCCACATAGGCTTTAAAAGTTTCAGAGATAAGGGCATCTTCCTTGAGCCCGTCCATGAGGGGCTGGTTGGGGACTTGTTTGAGGATGGCGACGGTAGTGCCGATGGATTTGATGAGTTTGGCGATGTGACCTTCGGGGCGGATTTTACGGGGGGTGGTCATGTCTCGAGAGTTAGATCCGCCAGCGATAGCAAGGACCGCCTTGTCAGGGTGGGATGCGTTTTTAGGATTGATGATGTAGAGCCAGTGCTGCCAAGGTTTGTCTTGCCAAGTTTGCGAGGTGAGTCGGACGATGAGGATGTCAGCATTATCGTGGTGCTCTTCACTAACGATCTTATAGCTGAAGGAGTCATCTTCAGCTGCGACATAGCGATGCAGATCTGAGTCCGCGTTGTTGATGGAAGAAGCAAAGGGAGATTTTGCCATGAGGTCGAGCTGTTTGTCAGCAGCTTGGATGGTGGTGATGCTACAAATCATCAGGGACCATAGGCATATGCAGAACAGACGGCTACTCATTTCAACACTCCGATGTAGATTTTGTGTGGATGGTCAGGGTGCGAGATCGCATTCAGGGATGTATTCGACATCACGAGCGTATGTTCCCCTAGGAAATTACGATTGTAAGTGAGAATTATCAAAAATGATATGAAAGTCAGACTAGCTGGGGTTATGTTGCGTTTGTGATGGAGAGGTAGGCCTTGACGGTTTCGGTCATGCCGAGGGAGAGGGCGTCGGCGATGAGTGCATGGCCGATGGAGACTTCAAGGACACCGGGGACGTGAGTAAGGAAGTGGCCGAGGTTGTGGAGATTCAGATCATGTCCGGCATTGATATCGAGGCCAACAGCACTGGCGGCTTGTGCGGCAGCGGTGAATTGAGTTGTAACGGCGCCTTGGTTGGATGAGCCGAAGGCGTCGGCATAAGGCTCAGTGTAAAGTTCGATGCGGTCGGCGCCAGTTTGGGCGGCGAGTGCGATCTCGTCGGGGTCTGCATCCATAAACAGGCTTACACGAGAGCTATATTTTTTGAGTTCGGCAACGATCTCTTTGAGGCGATCAAGGTTTTGGGAAACTTTCCAGCCAGCGTTGGAGGTGAAAGCGTTAGGGTCGTCGGGGACTAGGGTGCATTGGTCAGGCTTGCTTGCCTTGATGTGTTGGAGATATCTGCCTTCAAAGGGGTTGCCTTCAATATTAAATTCACAGTCGGCGTATTGTGATTCGTTCAATAATGCGCAAAGAGGAGGGATGTCTGTGGCGCGGATGTGACGTTCGTCCGGGCGGGGGTGAATGGTGATGCCAGCTGCGCCGGCTTCGAGGCAGGTGCGGGCAAGGCCGACGACACTTGGGATTTCAAGGTGTCGGGTGTTGCGGAGGTGGGCGACTTTGTTGATATTGACGCTGAGCTTGGTCATCAAAAAAATTCCAGTGAGATTACATGCCACAGGCGA
This sequence comes from Poriferisphaera sp. WC338, assembly GCF_050931845.1. Classification (GTDB taxonomy): domain Bacteria; phylum Planctomycetota; class Phycisphaerae; order Phycisphaerales; family Phycisphaeraceae; genus Poriferisphaera. The sequence continues at coordinate 3,221,721 of NZ_CP194516.1, read as the reverse complement.
TTTGTGAGAGATTACTTTATCCGGAAGGTGCGGGGGAGGCGAGTTGATGGATAGGTTTGAGTTTATGGAAAGACCATCATGAGCACGCTGAAGTCCGCGACGGCGAGCAGGATGAAAAGGATGCTAAACATGATGGGAGCGCGGCTTTCCTTGGTGACCTTAGGCATAGACGCGAGCGGGAGGTTGGCTCGGGCGATAAGAAATTTACTGCATTGGGCAAAGAAGAATTCGCCGAGAATGGCGCCGTAGAGCTGGCAGATCAGGGCTACGGCCATGCCTGCGCCTATGGATGATGGATCGGGTAGATCGGAGAGCATACTGATGAGCCCGACGATGGCACCGATGGTGCTGGTGGTCCATGCGAGGATGCGGCCACGTTCGAGGATGAGGACGTAAGTGGCAAGCATGTTTGGGGCGTCGATACGCTTGCCTAAGAAAACAGAGGTGATGGCTTTGAGTGTGCGGGGGATGCCGAAAGACATCCAAAGGCCGGAGAAAGTTAGGCCTAGCACGAGGACGAGGCTTGGGGTGTCGATGAAAATCCCAATGCGGCCGCCCATGATCAAGGGCCAGAAAAGGAAGAGTAGCACGAACGCGCCGCCAAAGAGAAAATGCAATGGTCGTTTGGGGTGATGATTGTTGATGTAGAAAGTGGTGGCATCGTCTGGGGCAAAGGTGCGGCCGCATTCCGGACAAGCGTTGTCTTTGAGATGGCGGAGATCGTACAGGCAGCTTTTACAGTACATGTTTTCAGGCATGGTTGGACCCCGTTGTTGACGGTGTGTTTGGACGTCTAATTGTTGAAATGAATATCGGATTGATGATTGGCCTAGATGCAAAAGGGATGGCTAGTATGTTGCTGTTTGCGTCGAGGTAGAGATACGGTGACGTTTGAGTGTAGTGTGCCAAATATATAGGCCAAATGAAATGGAGGTGATGCCGAAGAGGATCAATATCCAGAGTGGTGAGCTATGTCGAAGTAGATCACCGGCGTCACCGATTTGATCGATTCCACCCAACCCGATGTAAGCACCGTTTGCGAGCAAGCAAAAACCTGTGAATGTTGCGGCGAAGTTTTGAAACCGTTTGGCTCTGATTGATAGAAGTAAGAGGCCAAGTGGCATGAGGTTGCCTAGTGTAGGGCCGGCCCAAATTTCGAGGAGTGGATGTGGGTTATGTTGGACGATTGTTTGGGGAAAGCCGAGCAGGGGAAAATGGAGATTGATGCCTGTTGCATCGGTGAGCAGTGCTGCAGCGATGTGTCCGAGTTTATGAGTGAACAGCATACCGTACCAGCAGATGATGGGCGTGAGTATGAGTTTAATCAGTGAACACATCACTATCTCCTTGTCTACTAAGTAAGACGGAGATGATGCTGTATCGTTTCAGAGTGATTGGGTGGTTTTATGAATCGTGGATAGCGACGCCGATGCCGAGGGTACAGAGGGTTGCACCGCTGATATAGCGGAGGGTGTGAGTGGCTTTGGGCTTTTGTTTGAGGAAGGAGCCGATCTTCGCGGCGCAGAGGCCGAGGGAAATAAAGATAATCATGGTGATGAACATGAAGAAGACGCCGAGTTCCAGGAGTTGGGTCCAGATGGGACCGGCAGATTGGTCAACGAACTGCGGAAGAAAGGCGAGAAAGAAGATAGTGAGTTTGGGATTGAGTGTACCGGCGATGAGTGATTGGAGGTAGATGGTTTTGAGTTGTTTGGGCTTGAGGTTGCCGGACATGTCAAAGTGTGATTTGTCGAACAGTGCGCGGAGGCCGAGGTAGATAAGGTAGCCGGCTCCGAGGAGTTTGACGATAGTGAATGCGGTTGCGCTAGCTTGCAGGAGTGCTGATAGCCCGATGACGGCGAAGGTGGTGTGGATGAGAATACAGGAAGCAAACCCGATGGCCGCAGCGATGGCGGCGTTGGTGCCTTGGGCCATACCGCGTGTGAGGACGTAGAGAATGTCCGGGCCGGGGGTAACGGTGAGTAATGCAGCAGCGACAAGGAAGATTAATAAACTTTCTAGACTGACCATCCTTTTACACCTTCATCCTTTGGTTCTTGATATGAACATCATATCAGTTGGACGAAGGAGAATCATTTGCTTGGTGTTGTTTGTGATTGAATTTTGGATGTAACCAGAGCCATTGAGGGATGAGGCGGATGAGCAGAGCGAAAAGTTTCCAGCGGCGGGTGACGATGGCAGAGAATTTTTTGCGCTGGATAGCACGGTAAATCTGGTTGCATGTTTTATCGACAGGCTGAACCCAGAAAGTGTGCTTATTGTCTTCGATCATCGGTGTGTCGATGAAGCCGGGCATAACCGCAGTCACGTGGATGTTGTGGTTTTGTTGATGCATGTCTTGCTGGACACCTTCGAGGTAGATGCGTTCGAAACCTTTGGTGGCAGAGTAGACGGCAGAGGGTCCCATGCCGCGGAGGCCGGCGATGGAGGAGAGGCCGACGATATGGCCGTGGTTTTGCTTTATGAAGTAGGTGAGTGCGGTGTCAGCGACGGCGGTGAAGCCGGTGACGTTAACGTCAATCATCTGCTTGCTTTCTTTCCAGTCGGCGGTGACGTCGGCTTTGCCAACGCCCGAGGAAATGATGACTAGGTCGAGTCCGCCAAGTTGATTGATGAGGTCATCTAATGCATGGATAGACGCTTCAGTATTGGTGAGATCCATATGTTGAACAATGGCGGTGTTGTTAAGGGATTCGTGGTTGAGTTTATCGAGGAGTTCAGTGCGACGGGCAGTAATACCAAGGGTATAGCCTTGCCGGTGAAGTTTGATAGCCATTCCTTTGCCGATACCACTGGAAGCGCCGATGACGATTGCTTTTTTCATGGAAAGCCTTTGAAACAAAGTATGTGGGTGGGGACGTGCAACACCAACATCATCATGATACAGCGAGACACATCCCATGTCCGATGGTCGCGGGTTTGGTGAGACGAAGTGATTTTATATGTGCAAAAGGCGTGGGATTATTGTTTTTTGGCGGCGGCGATTTGTTCTTCGGTGAGAGGTTGCTTCTTAAGCAATGATGCGATCAGTTCGCGTGTTTTGTCAGTGGGATTGTAAGCTTCGATCAACGCGCCGGTGACATCGACGAGTTCGATGTCTCGGCTGTGATAGAAGACTTCGGAAACGAGCGCGTCGACACCTTCGTGTTGGATAATGTTCGGGATTTCAGGAGAGATCTTTTCAACGATATTGTCAACGGGAGCAGTGCCGAATGTTTGCATGCGGAGCTTGTCGATTTTTTGTTTGAGTTTGTTTTGCAGGTCGATGTCGCCATTCTCGATGGCGAGTCGGTTTTGCTCTTGGAGTTCTTTGAACTTGGCGGTTTGTGTTTCCGAGCGAACCCATGCTAAGGCAACGGCACGGGTTTGATAGATGCCGATGCGTGCTCGAGTTTTAGCTGTGCGGTTTTGAAGTGCGGGGGCTCCAGTTTGTGAGGTGGAAACGTAAAGTGTGGAGAGCAGAAGTGTGATGGCAACAATGACCGTAATGATGGTGAAAGAAGATGTGTTTTTAAGCATGACAGATATCCGGATAAGCGTTGAGATGAGACGACAATCAAAACAAATGTATCTGTAGTATATCGATTGAGAAGCTGTTGATGTGCTTGGTTAAGGTATATAAAAAGCCCACGCCGTGGGGATGGCGTGGGCTTGCGGTTGGGGTCTCGCTATAGAAGCGAGAAAGGTGGTTGGCTATTTAATGGATCACTTAGACTCTTCGCCTTCGATGATCTGCTTAGCAATATTATCCGGAACGGGGCGATAGTCAAGTGGCTCCATGGAATATGATGCCCGGCCTTGCGACATACCACGCAACGTGTTCGAGTAACCGAACATTTCCGAAAGCGGTGCTTCGGCGGTGACGATACGGGTATTCCCTCGCTGTTCAGTGTCGGCAATGAGTGCACGGCGGCGGTTGAGGTCACCGGTGACATTACCCAAGAATTCGTCAGGCGTTGTCACAGAAACCTTCATGATCGGCTCAAGCAATACAAGGCCAGCCTTACGGGTTGCTTCCTTGAAACCGATAGAACCAGCCATTTCGAAGGCGAGTTGCGAGGAGTCAACATCGTGGTACTTACCGTCGATGACTTCGACCTTAACGCCGAGCATCGGGTAGCCAGCGAGGACACCGCCGAGTGCGGTCGCACGGGCACCGACGCCGACGGACGGGATGTATTCACGTGGGATGGCACCGCCGGTGATGGAGTCTTGGAAGGCGACGCCGTCCTTGTAAACCAATTCCTGTTCGGCAGCTTCTTCTTCGGTGATGGGTGAGACGATGATGGTTGCATCGCCGAACTGACCACGACCACCGGACTGTTTCTTGTGGATGCCGCGGGATTCGGCGGTACCCTTGATGGTTTCGCGGTAGGCCACGCGTGGCTGGCCGACGTTGACACCGATTTTCATGTCACGTGTGAGCTTAGTGGTGATGATGTCCAGGTGAAGTTCACCCATGCCTGCGATGATGGTCTCGCCGGTTTCTTCGTCGTAGTGGTATTGGAAGGATGGGTCTTCGCGGCGGATGGTGGAGAGTGCGACAGCGAGCTTTTCTTTGTCGCCAGCACTTGCGGGCTCGATGGACATGGAGATCACTGGGTCAGGGAATTCCATGCGGTCAAGGACGATCGGATCATTGGCATCGCAGAGCGTTTCGCCAGTGAAGGACTGCTTAAGTCCGACGACCGCGACGATTTCGCCTGCTTTGGCTTCGTCACGAGCAATACGCTCTTTGGAGTGCATCTCGAAGATGCGGCTGACGATTTCTTTCTTGCCGTTGTTGGAGTTGAGTACGCGGGTGCCTTTTTCCAGCACGCCGGAGTAGACACGGACGTAGGTCAGGTCGCCGTGTGCGTCGTTGACGATCTTGAAGACGAGTGCGGAAAGCGGTGCGTCTTCGCTGTGCGGGCGGGTCATTTTCTTTTCTGCGTCACGGACGTCGGTGCCTTGTGTTTCGGGCACTTCGGTTGGATTTGGCAGGTATTCGATGACGCCGTCGATGAGCTTCTGCACGCCGATGTTCTGGAGGGCTGAACCGCAGAAAACGGGGTGTGCTTTTTGTGCGAGTGTTGCGGCACGGAGTGCGGCCTTGATTTCCTCGACGGAGATTTCTTCTTCCATCAGGAATTTTTCGGTGAGCGTGTCATCAAGCTCAGCTGCAGCTTCGACCATCTTGTGGTGCCACTCTTTGGCTTTTTCTTCGTATTCGGCTGGGATGTCTTTCTCGGTGACGGTGGAACCCATGTCGTCTTTGGAGAAGTAGAATGCTCGCATGGTGAGCAGGTCGATGACGCCTTCAAAGTCGTTGGCAGCACCGATGGGGTACTGCACGGGAACGACGGGAGCACCGAGGCGTTCGATGAGTGTGCCGTAGGAGAACTCGAAGTCAGCACCCATCTTGTCCATCTTATTGATGAAGCAGATACGTGGGACGCCGTAGCGGTCGGCCTGACGCCAAACGGTTTCGGACTGAGCTTCGACGCCTTCCTTGCCGTCAAAGACGACGACTGCGCCGTCGAGGACACGCATAGAGCGTTCGACTTCCATAGTGAAGTCGACGTGGCCTGGGGTGTCGATGAGGTTGAGCGTGTAGTCAATGCCGCCGAAGGTCCAAGGGCAGGTGGTTGCGGCAGACTGGATGGTAATGCCGCGCTGTTGCTCGTCCTCGAGGTGGTCCATGGTGGCGGTGCCTTCGTGGACTTCACCGATCTTGTAGCTCTTGCCGGTGTAGTAGAGGATTCGCTCGGAGACGGTGGTTTTGCCGGCATCGATGTGTGCGCAGATGCCGAAGTTGCGGGTCATGTCCAAGCGACCAAGTTTGCCTTTAGGAGCTTGTGTTGCGGTGCTCATACCGTTACGCCTTCTATATTAAAGTTCTTCCAAAAAGTGTGACGGGAGGATCATATCCTGCCCTGTCCAAATTCGCCGCGGTTCCGTGTGGAGGCCGTAGCGTTAATCTTGAATTATGAATCGTATGTAAACCGACGGAGGTCGGATTATCTTTCCCCTAGCATGTGCCGTATCACCAAGCCGAGCGAGGATCGCTGCTCGCGGTCAAGTTTGACCGTTAAGAGCAGGGATATTGCGTTGCGTAAGCCCAATCTCCAACCGCCTTGGTGCCCGGGGTGACCCTGTAAATCCCTGTAGCCGCTGCACTTGCCGAAAAATTGAGCGCTTGGCGCACCGATAGGTACATTTCGCTGTAGTCGGCAAAGAATAACGGCTTTGGCGGCTTCGTCAAGTTTTGAATGTTAGGAACCGTTGAATCTGGCCCGCTTTTGGCCCCTTGAGGCGGGTTTCTAATGGATCTATCGGTCGTGTTCAGGGTGTGACATTGCTGTCGGCCTCATAAACTTGCGCAAGGGTTTGTCCTAATCATAGGCATCTTGATATGGATTTCTACTTTTTGGAAGGCTGAGTCAGAATCGTTTTATAAAAGTGAAGCGTCAACGTGCGGAACCTTGTTCGTGGCGCGACTTTCTTACATGATAGTTTGGAGTACTTGTTGAGGTGACACTTGGATTCAGGAGGTTCATGATGCCAATTTTTATGGTGACGACACGTAATTCGAAAACGCAGAGTGAGCAGATGTATGCAATTGAGGCAGGGTCAGCAGGAGAGGCGACTGGCGCGCTGATCCGGCAGGGGCTAGAGATCGTGTCAGTGGATACGGGGGAGGCAGCGGTTTTGGCTTCACAGGGTTTGGCTGTTGTGCCAGTGGGCGACATTTTGGAGCTTGGGAAGACGGATCGAGCGACGGGGAATAATGGGTCGACGGCGGAGCAACATTACATTGATGTGGGCGCGTCAATTAAGAAGCTGTTTGAAGGCGAACGGCTGTCGGAGTTGGTGGCGAATTTCTTGATCGTGTTCGCGGTGGTGGGATGGGTGTCGTATGTGTTTTGGGCGATGTACTGGTTGCCTGGCGATTTGATTTGGCCCACGATTTTGCAGGCAAGTCTGGCGGGTGGGTTGGTGATGGCGGTGGCGTGTTTCTTGAAGTTGGCGGTGCAGTTGGTGAAGGCGGTCGAGTCGCGCGAAGGTTAGCTGCGACCGAATTGTTTTTCGAGATCTTTGAGTGAGAGGCGTAGTGAGGTGGGTCGGCCGTGGGGACAGGAACTGCTGCGTTCAATCTCTTCACGTTGGGCGAGCAGGGCGGCAAGTTCTTCTTCGCTCATGTTGTCGCCAGCTTTTACGGCTGCCTTACAACTCATCATGTCGAGCACTTCACTGAGCGCATTTTCTTCAGCGGCAGGGTCACTCACACGGAGATCGCCTTCCAGTGCTTTATCGATCAGTTCCTTGACGAAAGGTTCGGCCTCAACATTACGGGAGAAAAGGAAGCTGGGGAATGCTTGGACGGCGACGACGTGTGGCCCGATGGGCTCGATTTCGATGCCAAGCTTGTCGAGTAAGGGTTTGAGTTCGGCGAGTGCATCTTGCTCACTTGAGCCGGCGTCGACGATGGCGGGCATCAATAATCGTTGGCTTTCCAAGCTTTTTTTATCACCCAACACGCGCTTACGCAGCTTTTCAAACATGATCCGTTCGTGTAGAGCATGCTGGTCGATGATGATCATGCCTTGCTCGTCTTCCGTGACGACATAGCTGTTGTGGACTTGTAGAATCCTGATGGGTTGGGCGGCTAAGCTTGAGGTACTGAGTGTTTCTATGCAAGGTGAGTTTGTTGTTGGTAGGATTGGTTCGGTAGTGTCAGCGGCATTGTTTTGAATGGCTTGGACAAACGAATCGTTAGCCAATCCGGCTTCTTTCAAGAGCGGCGTATCATCTTGTTTTTTGATTTCGTCGGTGATAGCGTTGCGGACTTGCTGGAAAGCGAACCCCTTTTGTTTGGGGGCCATTTCTTTGAAATAGTCGACGAAGGCTTGGGTGGCTTCGGCTTCGTTTTGTTTGTCTTCTTCACGAAGTGGGGCTTTGAACTTTGCGACGCGGCCGTCATCGAGTTGGGCGGTCGGCATGAGGTCGTGTTGGATAAGGCAGTCTCTAATCGCGGAATAGATGAGCCCGTGGTATTGACGGGGCTTGCGGAAGCGTACCTCGGCTTTGGTCGGGTGGACATTGACGTCAACGTCTTCGGGGGGCATGTCGAGGAAGATGATAGCGACGGGGGTGAGTTCGGGGGCGAGCAGGCCGCGGTAGGCTTCTTTGACAGCGTGTAGCAATGAGCGATCTTTGATGACACGTCCGTTGAGGCAGAGGTAGAGAAATTTGCCTGTTTTTCTAGCGATTTCCGGGAGTCCGGCCATGCCCCAAAGTTTGGCGCCGCCGTGTTCGGGGAGGTCTTGTTTGGAGAATTCGAGAAGTCCGTCGCGGAGCTCTTTGCCGACGAGTCCGATGACGCGCTGGGCTTTTTCTTGATGAGGTGGGAGGTCGATAACTTTGCGGCCGTTGTGTTGGAGTTTGAATCCGACTTCACTGTGGATCATGGCGATGCGGATGACAGCGTCGTTGATGTGGCTGAATTCGGTGCCGGATTGTCGCATGAACTTACGGCGGGCGGGAGTATTGAAAAATAGGTCGCGCACTTCGATGGTGGTGCCGGGTGCGCAGGAGCATGGGGTGGGCTCACCTAGTTTGTCGCCGGCGACTTCGAGGTAGTGTCCGGCTTCGTCGGTTTTGCCATCACGAGTGGAGCGGGAGGTGAGTTTAAGTCGAGAGACCGAGGCGATGGAGGCGAGGGCTTCGCCGCGAAAGCCAAGGGTCATGATCGCTTCGAGGTCTTTGGGTTCGACGAGTTTGCTGGTAGCATGCGGGGAGACGGCGAGGTGCATTTCGTTTGGGACGATGCCAGCACCGTTGTCGCTGATACGGATGAGCTGGCGGCCACCATCTTCCACCACCACATCAATCTGCGTCGCGCCCGCATCAATACTATTTTCGACAAGCTCTTTCACCACGCTTGCCGGGCGTTCGATGACTTCGCCGGCAGCAATCTGGTTGATGAGCAGTGTTGACAGTTTACGAATCTTCATACGGGGTATCTTAAATGGAGCGGGGTCGGATCGCGAGTTGTGGGGTAAATATACGAGAGTTTGGTAACGGTTTTGAGCGGCGGAGGAAGGCCTAACGAATGGATTGGAAAGTGATTGTCTTGATAGACAAAGTTGCTTTCGGTGTTCCTAACGTTGTAAGGGAAGTAACGGGTAGTCATTCGATAAGTAGCATAATGGCATGGTGACGCGCCGGTTGTAGTCATCAGATAGGTGTGTCTGGTGAGCGTGAGACATGCGTGACTAAGATGAAAGACGAAGTGAAAAACATCGGTTAGTTGTTGGATTGTTCATCAAATTGGTTCTTTAATTACCGACGGGTTTTTTAAACGTATAAAGTTCACTCGAGATTTTAGTTTGCACTAGCAGCTTTAAGTAACGAATTTGATTGAGCTTTGATTCAGCACGGTTACAAACACGCATGGTTGTTTTATTTGTTGAGCAGTCATGCGAATGTGGCAAGTTTAGATTGATGGGTGGAGCAGGGATTTGAGACGTCAATCTGTTGTTTGCTACACATCAAAATATAAATTGAGACTAAGTGTGTGGTGTAGCACGCTGGCGATTGCTCCTCGAATGACAGATATATAGATTCATTTTGGGGCACATAAAAGGAGTTTGGTGTGAAACAAAGACGCATGATAAAACATCTATGCTATGCGGCTAGCGCGGTTGCTCCGCTCGCAATTTCTTCGGAATTGCTTGCAGCATCGACGCGCATTATTGTTGATGTGACAGGTGATTCTGGATACATCATTCCATCGAACAATGTTGGTGGTGACAGCCCTGATCCAAATTTAAGATCGGAAATAACAGCGGGTTATTCATTCGTTGTTGATGAAGCAGGTTATTACTTTACCGAGTTAGGTAAGATTTCCGGCGCGACAGGCGCGACAGAAACGGTATCGCTTTATAACCTGACGACCGGTGAAATTGTTGCCAGTGTGACTGACGTTGCGGACGTTGACGAGTCATGGGAATTTTATGACTTGGACAGCCCGGTAGCGGCTCAAGTTGGTCATGAATATGCACTTCTCGGTCACTATACAGCTGAATCAGATGTGGCGCGTCTAATTGATGATCTGGGTAGTGTGTCAAGTTACTTCAGTAATGTATCTCCGTTTACATATGGCGATTCGTTAGCTGTTGCTGATGCTGATGCCGATCCGCTTATAGATGACATTGGTGCGATTGGTGAAGACCCAATCAGCTTAGTATTTGTTTACAACGATCAGGGTGATTTCTTTACGCAGGGTATCGAAAACAACCTGTATGGTGGTGTTGAATTTGGATTTGCTTCGCATGATGAATTGGTTGAAGCGGGCGTGATTCCGGTGCCGACCCCTAGTGCTGCAGTGTTCGGTTTAGGGTCGCTAGCTTTGCTAGTGCTAAGAAGGGGTCGTGAGATACGGAGTTAAAATCCTAAATAAGTTTGCTCAATCTGTATTTACAAAGCCTGGCAGCACGAAAGTGTTTTCAGGTTTTTTTATGTCATGAAAAGCTGGTTTGAGCTAGGTTGTAGAAGATGGGTTTCCGAATTACTACGCGTCATGACGTTTGCGGATCGTTCAATGATTCGTCGGCGGCAATCCACTTGATCAGAAAGGGTGATAACCTTCGAACGGACATCCCACGATTTAAACAGTGACTGCCGACAGTGTCTTACCGTGTTGATTTCAGCTAACATATCCCAATGGTTCAATCACTTTCCGAAATTAAATCACTATTGGATGTGCATGGGCTGTCGCCGAAGAAAAAATTCGGGCAAAATTTTTTGCATGACCACAATCATCTTGAGCGGATTATTGATGCGGCAGAGATTGGTACGGAGAGCAGGGGCGGTGGTGTGATTTTGGAAGTTGGACCGGGGACGGGGGCGCTGACAGAGTTTTTACTGGAGACTGGTGCGAATGTCGTGGCAGTTGAGATTGACAAGGATATGCGGCCGATCTTAGAGGAACGGCTTGGGAAGTATGGGGAGCGGTTCAGGTTGTACGTGGGCTCGGTGTTGGCGAGTAAGCATGTGCTTGCACCAGAAGTGAGTGAGCTCATTGCGGGGCGAGGATTTAAGCTGATTGCGAATTTACCGTACAACGTGGCGTCGCCGCTGCTGGTGAATTTGGCGCAGCAGATGCCGAACATGCAAGCGGCGGTGGTGATGGTGCAGAAAGAGGTAGCGGATCGGTTGGCGGCAGGGCCAGGCTCGAAAGATTATGGCCCATTAGGAATTGTGATACAGGCGTTGTATGAGGCGAGGCACGTGAGTACGTTGCCGCCGTCGTGCTTTTGGCCCGCGCCGAAGATTGCATCAGCGGTGGTTCAATTGACGCGACGGGAGAAACCGCTGACGGATGATCTTGAGCGGTTCTCGGATTTGGTACACAAGCTGTTTCAAAAACGCCGTAAACAGATTGGGTCAGTACTGGGGCGTGATTTGGCGTATCCGGAAGGCATTTCCCCTGAGGTGCGACCCGAACAGTTGTCGTTGGTGCAGCTTGAGGCGTTGTCAAAAATGGTGGCTGAAGTAACGTGAGGGCGATTATATGAAGGAGTATCAGGTTTTGAAATAAAACGAGATGCTCCGTTGTTGTTGGATTGTTCTGCGGCGCGATTGATTTAGACGGCCCGATTGACTGGTGCTACGCCTTTGGTGTGGTTGCCGAGTTGTTTGGGAGACTACAATGTATGATCCACTGTGACCCCGATTTTCGGGTGTATGGAAGATGCTGGCTGCGTCAGCATCAATATGAAAGCGCGGCGGAACAGGAGATGTTATAGATGCGGATTTTGGTTGCGATACCCGTTTACAACGAGCAAAAGTATGTAGACAAGGTACTGGCGGAAGTTTCGCGGTATGCGGACGATATTTTAATTGTGGATGATGGATCGTCGGATGCGACGCCGTGCATGATTGCGAAGCATCCGGTGGATGTGGTGCGGCATAAAGAAAATCTTGGCTATGGTCGATCGATTCAAGATGCGTTCCGTTGGGCGCAGTGTTATGGCTATGACTGGCTAATCACGATGGATTGTGATGAGCAACATGAGCCACGATCGTTGCCGGATTTTTATGAGGCGATCAAACGTGATGATGCAGATGTGATTTCGGGTTCGAGGTATTTGAATTGCCAGTTAGCGTGCGATCTTCCGCCAGAGGATCGACGTCATATCAATATGACGGTAACGCACTGGGTGAATGATCATCTGGACATGAGTATTACCGATGCGTTTTGCGGGTTTAAGGCGTTTCGTGTTTCTTCGCTGCACGAGCTTGAGATTACTCAGGATGGGTATGCAATCCCGCTTCAGTTTTGGGTGCAGGCGGCGGCGCATGATCTGCGAGTGTCGGAGGTGCCAATACGTTTGATTTACAATGACCCGAATCGATCGTTTGGTGGTAAGCTTGATGATGCAGCTCACCGGATCGCGGTTTATCGTGAAGTGTTTTGTGATGAGCTAGCGAAGTACCCTGATGTGTTTAACAAGCCATGTGATTGCTTGTTGGGTCACTCGCCGACGCCGGGTGAGCAAGCCGCAGCACACGAGCATAAGCAGAAAGCGACACAAAGCGCGATGTCAGCAAAATAACAAAGCGGATCATGCCTAACCGTTGATTAGCCTATGAAAATCACGATTGAACCAGCTTTGGAAACATGGGTGCTGCCTGAGAAGAGCAGAGGTAGCGATACATCATCTAGAGCTGACGATGATATTGTAGGTTGTATCAATGGACATGCCGAGCGATTGGGATCTGATCCTATAAGGCAAGGGGTTTTGGGAGAAGATGTGATTGCAACGGGGCATCAGGGGTGGTTCTGGCATCCGGGGATCTTAGCAAAAGATGTAGCAGTCGGGATGATGGCGGAACGGCTTGGCGGGCATGCGCTTCATTTGGTGGTGGATCAGGATGCGCACGAAGCACTGTCGATTAAGTTTCCGATTATTCAGAAAGATGAATTGCTGACGCAGACGATTCGGCTTGCACCGCATTCATCGACAATACCGATAGGGTATCAGCCTGCAGTGGATGTTTGTGAAGTGAAGAGACATTTACAGCTTTTGCCTGAACCAATGAAGAGCGGGATGCTTGCGGCTTGGTCAGATTTGCCGGATTGCCGATCGCTCGCAGAACAAATCGCCGTGGTGCAGATGCGATTGATGACTCCGTATGTTGGGCGGATGTCGCTATTGTTCGCATCAGATTTTCCGAAATTAGCATCTTACCGAAACATGATTAATGAGATGATGCGTGACCCGGCAGGTTGTGTACAGCAGTACAACAGGGCGGTGTATGAGCATCCACAAGCAGGGATTACTCCATTATTGTTGTCACGGGAGTTGGTGGAGCTGCCGTTGTGGGCAGTGCGGATGAATCAGACGCGCAAGAAGGTATATGTTGATATTGCGGATTCTATTCATTTGTTAGTTGATGAGCGGGGTGAAGTGATTGATACGGATGAATATGATTTATTGCCACGAGCGTTGATGCTGACAGCGTTTATGCGATCGCATGTGTCGGGGTTATTTGTACATGGAACTGGCGGGTATGTTTACGATCGAATTACAGAAGTATGGATGTTGAGGTGGCGTGGGGTGCGGCTTTGGCCGATGGTTTTGGTGACGGCGGACTTGCAGCTTGATTTGGCTGTACCAGTGGCAGGGAAGGGTGATTTAGAGAGGGCGGTGTGGTATGCACACCATGCACCGCATAATGTTGATCGATTGTTAAATGGTATGGTGGAAGATCGTGGCTTGGTGCTAGAAAAACAGGAGATTCTGGCACATATGGATGATGATCGGGATCGTAAGCGTCGACGGGGATTGTTCTTTCGGTTGCATGAAATCAATGAGCAGTTGGGTGTTGCCCATGAAGATGTTTTGGAGAATGCAGGGGCACAGCTTCGGCGGACTAAAGTAGGGGTGAAGAATCGTGAGATTGCTGCAAAACGGGATTGGTCTTTTCCGCTCTACACCGATCGACAACTTTGTGGGATCAAAGAAGAGATGGTGAAACAGTTATTGCATTGCAAGGCAGAAGATACTGAACAAAAGGTTTCAAAATCCTCTTCTTGTGTCTAACGGATTGTTAAATCAGTCGATATTGTATTGCGAGACATCGTACTTGGGTTTGGGGTAGTGCATATCTAGAGATTCGAGTTTCTCGTTGATGACTTTGATGATAGTAAGATTGCGATAGGTACGATTTTCTGCGGGGATGACGTACCAAGGGGCATCATCATTTACAGAACAGCGATTGAAGGCATCGGAGTAGGCATCCATATAGTCATTCCAGTGGGCACGGGCGACCAGGTCGGAAGGTTCAAATTTCCAATGCTTGTCTGGGCGATCAAGTCTGCGTTGCAAGCGTTTATGTTGGTAGTCTTTGGAGATATGGAGAAAGAATTTGAGAACGTGTGTGCCTTCATCGGTTAGCAATTGTTCGAAAGCATTAATGTGATTGAATCGTTTTTTCCAGATTTCTTCCGGCGCAAGATTGCTGACATTGACTGTGACAACATCTTCGTAGTGTGATCTGTTGAAAACAGAGAAGCAACCTTTAGGAGGGACGTGCTGGTGGATACGCCAGAGGTAATCGCGCTCAAGTTCATAGGGTGAGGGGGCTTTGAAGTTAAGCACGCGGCAGCCTTGGGGATTAATCGGGGTCATGATGTGGCGGATGGTGGAGTCTTTCCCGCCAGCATCCATGGCTTGCAGAATGATCAAGACCGCGTGTTTTGCCTGGGCATACATGAGCTCTTGCAAGTGTGTGAGTTTTTTGGTTTCTTCGTGAAATTCTGCTTTGGCGGCCTTTTTGTCGAACTCGAAAGTGGGTGTGGTTGGAAGGTTGCTGAGATGAATGGGATGGCCAGGCTTAACAAGGTGAGAAGTGGTATCGATCGGTAGAGACATGTTCGGCGAATCTTTCTGAGTGGTTGTTCAAGTTGTATTGGCCACTGAAGGCGAGACATGACTTGAACGGATATTTAATCGCTCAATAATCACGGCAACATTGTACGCAGGAGCGCGGGGTAATGAAAAGATGTTTGATTATGTCTGAATGTTCAATTGCAATCGACATCGCAGAGAGGGGAGAGAAATGGGCGATACTGGACTCGAACCAGTGACCTACTCGGTGTAAACGAGTTGCTCTAGCCAACTGAGCTAATCGCCCTTGTTTTCAGGTGAGGCATTATAACGTGATGATGGTGGTTCGTATACAGGGAGGGCAGTTCTTCAGAAATTACGACCTGAATGTGAAATTTTCCCCTTTGGAGCCTGACTTATGGGGTTCCGGGCAGTTTTGAAATCTGGAAAAATGCGGTCATTGCATGGCATCACAGCTGGATAGATCACATCTTTTTTGCTGATGGGGCTCTTATGCTTAAGCAGCATCATCCAATTGGAATCGGCTGACCAATTTCTGCAAATGCTCTGCTTTTTCGGAAAGCATGACGGCGGCCTCAGATGCTTGTTGTGAGCCTTCGGATGATTGCTCGACCATGGTTCGGATTTGCGTCACATTCTCGGTGGCTTGTTCACAAGCATTGGCCTGTTCACGGGAGGTAGAGGCGAGGTTCTCAATAAGTGAGAGCATGTTTTGAGATTGAGTGACGATGTGGTTGAGTTGCACGCCGGCTTCTTCAGCCATCGAAACACCTTGGTCGACTTCCTCAGTGCCTTGCTTCATTTGAGAGACTGCGGTGCGTGTTTCATCTTGCATGGTGGCGATGGAATCGGTAATTTCTTGTGTGGCGGTGGTGGTGCGGTCGGCGAGTTTACGAACTTCATCTGCGACGACTGCAAATCCACGGCCATGCTCACCTGCACGGGCAGCTTCGATGGCGGCATTGAGTGCGAGGAGATTGGTTTGATCTGCGATGTCATTGATGACTTCGGTGATTTGCCCGATCTGTTCGCCGCGTTGTCCGAGTTGTTCAATTGCAGTGGCGGTTTGCATGACGGAGTTGTGAATGGTTTGCATACCGTTAATAGTTTGATTGACTTTTTCGCCACCTTCGTTGGCAACATCACCGGCATCTTTTGCACTGACGGCGGCTTTGCTCATTTGGCCAGAGGCCTCTTCGGCGCTTGCGGCCATTTCAGTGACGGCAGTACTGACCTCACTGATTTGAATGCTTTGTTCGTTCATACCCATGGCCATTTCCTCACTAGAAGCTGCGATTTCCGCAGCGGCACTGGCGACATCATGAGTTGAATGCTTCACATCAAGGATGGTGTCGTGTGTTTTTTGAATGAATTGATTCATCCACCGGGCGAGCTTGCCGAGTTCATCACGATCATGTCCATCGAGACGCTTGGTCAGATCGCCTTCACCTTCAGCAAGGTCTTGGCATCGTTCAATCATTTGTTTGATCGGATTTAACAGTGTTTTCTTAACGATCCAGTACACGAGTGGAATGACCACTATTATGAGATAGATCAGGATTGCTGTCGCGGCGGTGATGAGGCTCGCGTTTTGAGTTTCGATCATCTTTTGATTGACGGCTTCTGCTTCTTTCCGGACATCATCAATATAAACGCCGGAGCCAAGTACATAATCTGTTCCGGGAATGATGGTTGTATAGCTCAGTTTTGGGAAGGTTCCGCTTTGGCCGTTCTTGGGCCAGAGATACTTAATGTAGCCGCCACCGTTTTTCGCTTTTTCGGTAAAGTCACGGGCGACGTGTACACCGTTTTCGTCAATGCTGTTGGCCATTGTCTTGCCTTCCATCTCGGGTTTGATGGGCATGGCAATGTTGATGTAGTTTGCATCGCTGGCGAAGAAGTATCCCGTTTTGTTCTTTTCGTTTTCGGTGTTGCTATATAAATTGTTGCGTAATGTACTGGAAATATAGTCTTTTTTAGCCTGTGGGTCTTCAATAGAGGCGAGCGATTGGCTGAGGACATGGGCTTGTGTTTCAACCGCGGTTTTTAATCGCAAGCGATGTGCTTCCGTCATGCGTTTTGAGATAGTATCAACAGCACAGCGTTTCATTTCGATTTCACCTACCAATGCAGTTATGATGGCGACAACGGATAAGCCAGTAACAACAAGCACTAAGGCTGCAATACGCTTGGCAATGGTGAATTTGAAATGTGTCATGATCCTGGACCTCCTGTGTGGTTAATAAAACAAACACAGGCAGTAGTGGATCCCGGAGAAGTGCAGCAACGTGCTCTACATCATTGCTGTTGGGGTAGGATCGGTGTTCTGTGGAAGGAGCTTTAATGGATCTGTTGGCAAGATAAAAGAAATGTTTGTCAGCAGGTATTCTGATTCACATATAAAACAAGCGAGAGAAAGAGAATTGATTTGATGCTATATTTTTAGGTGTTTTTGGTAAAAGACTGTTGGCGAACGTTTGTTTGTGATTTTGAGCGTTTGAGGAGTTATACAGCAACTGGAGCTTTGATGTGTGGATGTGGATCGTAATTTAAAAGTTCGAAGTCGTCGTAGGTGAAATCGAAAAGTGATTTCACGTCGGGGTTGATCTTCATCGTGGGAAGTGTGCGGGGGGTGCGAGTGAGTTGAAGGTTGGCTTGTTCGAAGTGGTTGGTGTAGAGATGGGCATCGCCGAAGGTATGGACAAAGTCGCCGGGCCGGTAGCCGGTGACTTGTGCGATCATCATGGTGAGCAGGGCGTAGGAAGCGATGTTGAAGGGGACGCCGAGGAAAATGTCAGCAGAGCGCTGATAGAGTTGGCAGGAAATGCGCGGCGGGCCGCCGTCTTGCTGGGGCTGGACATAAAACTGGAAGAAGGCATGACAGGGTGGCAGGGCCATGTCATCAATTTGGCCGACGTTCCATGCAGAAACAATGTGACGGCGCGAATCAGGATTGTGGGTGAGATCGTGCAAGAGATTTTGAATTTGGTCGATGGTGCTACCATCGGGGGCGGGCCATGAGCGCCATTGATGTCCGTAGATCGGGCCGAGGTTGCCATCGGTATCTGCCCATTCGTCCCAGATAGAGACATTGTTTTTGGTGAGGTAGGCGATGTTGGTTGAGCCTTTAAGGAACCAGAGCAACTCGTGGATGATGGAGCGGAGGTGGCATTTTTTGGTGGTAACGAGTGGGAAACCGCCACCATTTTGGGGATCGAGATTGAATCGGAGTTGGTGGCCGAAGATGGATCGGGTGCCGGTGCCGGTGCGGTCGGATTTGTCGGTGCCGTGATCGAGGACGTGCTTCATGAGGTCGAGGTATTGCTGCATGGTTGAATTTTATCGGGGCATTGTGGAGGTGTCATCTGTGGAAAGGTGGGCCTCACCTTTGGGAGTGGCAGGCTTGTTTGCGGTGGTTAGACAGGAATGGGGAAGCCGATAGAATATGAAGCATGATGACATTCTTAGCAGAAGATCAATTCAATCAATATGCAGCACTGGGGGTGTTGTTGCTCATGGCGATCGGGTTCGGCGCGTTCAATCTGGTCATGACGCACATGCTTGGCCCTCGTCGAACTGGGGCGAAGAAGGGGATTGTGTATGAGTCGGGTGTGAACCCGCTTGCTGAGACGCGTCGCCGATTTAATGTGCGGTTCTTTGTGGTGGCGATGACGTTTTTGCTATTCGATGTTGAGATCGTGTTCTTGTACCCGTGGGCAGCAAACTTCGGCGCGCTTGGTGGTGAGGCGAGTGAGACATTTGGATTGCCGACGCTATTTTTGGGTCGGGCGCTGTTTTTTGTGTTAACGACGATTATTGCGTACATGTATGCGTTCCGTAAGGGCGTGTTCCGGTACGACTAACCTCCAGAAGTTGGACTTGAGGTGAAAGATCTTGAGGAAAATGATGATGCTGGTCGCTTTTAGAGCGGCCAGTTTTTTTGTTGCTCAGACGGGGGGTTGCTTGGGGCGATTTGACATAAGCAGGCACCAACGTAGTCCAAGGAAAGGTGCGTCAATAAGAAGGGTTAGCAGTGCGTAGAGGGTGATGATCGTGCCGAGCGTTATGAGGAGTGATACTTCCGCAAGGATGTTTTCCCAGGAAATAATGATAATGCAGATGGAGAGTTTGGTTACACGCCAATACCAGAGGCGGTAAAGTTGCCAGTGTGAGGGTTTGGGTGAGTTGAGGTATGTATCAGGTTTTTGCGGGTCGAAGGGTTGGCCGCACTCCGGACAAGATTCAGAGTGAAGATGGTCAAGCAAGTAGTTGCACTTTTGGCAGAACATGTCTGCTCCCAGAAGGTGATCTTGCGTTTAGTGTACCGGTAGGTCTAAGAGTGAATCAGCGGCGTCAGAGGATGAGGTGTCGGGCGATTGAGGTTGGCTTGAAGATTTGGTGGTTGATGATGTGCTGGGCTTGGAGGGGATGTCTTCTTGTTTGGGTTTAGGCGTGCTGGATTTGGCGGGTTCTTTGGTGGCGCTGTTTGTCTTTGGCGCTATGGCAGGATCCACTTGTTTTTCAGAGGTTTGGGCTGACTTATTTTTAGCAGGGGGATCTGATTTTTGATTTGCAGGTGTGGAGCTGATGGGTTTGTTTTCGGTAGTGGGATTGTTTCCGGGGGAGGGGGTGGTGAGTTGAGATTGGCGAAGTTCATAGACCTGCCAGCTGGTCCATGCAAGGCAAACAAATGCGGCAAAGACGATCAGAATCATCAGCGTACGGAATGTGCGGCGGATGAATGATGGCTTGCGGTGTGGTGGAGGCGAGGCATGTGAAGCAGGGAGCGGCTCAAGAAGTTCGCTGAGTTCGAGCGCGGTTTGATCAACATCATTCAGGACCGCGGTCGGCAAGTGATCGGATTCATCGGGGCGGAGCGATTCTTTAGTGATGATGTTAGATGACGGAGCGTCACTATTGGGTGGGATGTTTTCCAGTGAACTGCCAGAGGCGCTTCCGGGAGGGGAAAGGGTGAAGCCGGCAATAGTCTGCTCGTTCATCGCGGCATCATCGAAGTCGGTCTCACCGCGGGTCGGATGAGCAACGCGAACCACAGGGCGCGAATGTTCTGTGACAGGTTGCATGCTGAGTAGTTTGTCGAGTGCTTCATCTTTGGTCATCGGTTGAGGTTGTGGGCGGTGTGATGGTGCGTGTGGACGATGGGGGAAGAAGGGTTCATCATCGGAGTGTTGGGCAGAATCGTTATTTCTGGGAGATGGATTTTCGGGTGCAGTTTTTGGGAGGGGGTCGTTGTTGAGTGTTTCAACATGGATTTCGGTGGCACCGATGCGAATGGTGTCGCCAACATGGATTTCGGTGAAGGTAGTAATGCGTGCACCGTTGAGGTATGTGCCGTTGGAGGAATCGAGATCGGTGAGAAGCCAGAGGTTGTTTTGGAATGCAAGTTGCGCGTGTTGGCGAGAGGAGAGCATGTCCGGAAGGAGCAAGTCATGAGATTGCCTACCCACGGCAAAAGGGCGGTCGCCTGAAAAAGAAAACGAGCGGCCGGCTTGTGGACCATTGACCAGTTTAAGGCTAATCAACGCATACCCTCGCCGAAGAAGGAGTGATGAACATCAATCATGACCGAAGACACACAAGCTCATCGGCTTGTGCCCTGCACCACTCAAACAGAGATTGTAACAGAAGGGGGATGACGGCTGTGAAAAAAATGAAGTATGGCAATCTGGGAGGATTATCGTGGTTTTG
The DNA here is from genome assembly GCF_050931845.1 of Poriferisphaera sp. WC338. GTDB lineage: Bacteria > Planctomycetota > Phycisphaerae > Phycisphaerales > Phycisphaeraceae > Poriferisphaera. The sequence continues at coordinate 3,201,091 of NZ_CP194516.1, read as the reverse complement.
TTGCCGTAGTGATGATGTGGAAGAATCCATAACGCTGGGCGGAGATGTATGGGTTTCGTTATCATGAGCGGCTAACTGGCCGCGATTTGAAGGAGCGCTTGTGAAGAAGTTGAGTTTGATTGCTGCGATGAGTGAGAACCGTGTGATTGGCCGCGAGGGTGATCTGCCTTGGCATTTGCCGGATGATATGCGGTGGTTTGTGAAACAAACCAAGGGGCATGCAGTGATCATGGGTCGAGGGAATTTCGAGAGTATTGGCGAAAAACCGTTGCCGGGCCGGCGTAATATTGTGATATCACGTAACCCGGATTATGAAGTGGCTGGTGTGGAAGTGGTGGCAACGATCGAGCAAGCGATTGAGTTGGCTCGTGAGGGAGACGATGAGCCATTTGTGATAGGGGGCGAAGCGATCTATCGGCTGGCTCTGCCGTATGCGACGCGGATGTATCTGACATTGGTGCATGCGGAAGTCGAGGGGGATCGGCTGTTCCCGAACTTTAATCCTGCTGCGTGGGAGGTAGCGGAGAAAACCGAGCATGTTGCAGATGAAAAGCATGTCTATGCGATGACTTTCTTCACGTATGATCGTGTGAAGGAAGATGTTTAATCATCAGATAGACGAAAGATGAAGTGATGCTATTCGGGGAAGTTCACGCCGATGGTGAGTAGAATGTTGGCGTAGATACGTTGCTCGCCGGTGGCGATGGTGATCGCGACATCAGGCTTGGAAGCTGCTTCATAGAATGCAAAACGCTCAATGCGATCAAGCTTAATGTCTGTCGGAAGCAGCTTGCGAAAGTCTTGCCAGATCTCCGGATCTTGTTCGAGTGCGTATGGGCCTTCGGAGGCATACTGCATTACATGTGCGGCCTCGATTGGCACGGCAGATAAAATTGCATCCAAGGCGTCTGTACAGGAAACCAAGCCTGGCGAGAGATTGAGATTTATCAGTTCAGCATTCGGTGATAGCGTGGTTGAGAAGGGGTAGTTACCATCAGCGATCAAAATTCTGGCCGAGTGTCCGGCGCGGCCGAGTGCAGCAAGAATATCCGGGTGAATAAGTTTGCCCTTAAGCATGGGTTTGATCCTTAAATACTCGTGTTTCTGAGAGATAGCGTAGCAAAGTTGACATGGATTTGCGACAAGAGTTGATCTAACTTGCGATTAGATTGCAGGCTCTGGTTCAGGTTGTGCATCAGGGGCATGGTTGGCAGCAGCGCGGGTTAGCATTTCATGAACCAGTGTACGAAGTTCGGGTGGATCGTTGATGATGACTTGGTCGGCGTAGCCAGAAATCCACCACGCGATTTCACGTAGACCATTGACACTGAAGGTTGCAGTGCAAGAGCCATCATCATGCATCTCAATTTTCTGTGAGGGGTGCCAATGTGTTTCCGCAACATTGGTCGCCACGCGCGGCAAGAACGTGAGATTGATGTCGTAGTGTGTACCTTCGGGGCTAAGCGCCCATGCGTTATCAATTTTTTGTGAGATATGAAAATCGTCCGGCCGATCAAAATGTTCATCCATGGTGCAGAGTGTGGTGATGCGCGCGAGCTTAAGTACACGGATATCCTCGTGGCGATCTGTTTTGGCAAATAGATACCAAGCACGTGCGGTGAAGTGTAGCGCGTATGGATGCACAATAGCGGTGAATGGTTTGGGTTCGACTGGTGATTTGTAGGTAATCATGCAAGTGCGGTGTTCATCGACGCAGCGTTGGAGGGTGGTATAGTGTTGCGTTTCGACGGTGCCGAGGCCTTTAGCGCCGGGATCGACGGAGATGTTGGTCATAAGTTCGCCACAGGTCGAACGGATTGGTTCGGGCATTGTGCCGATGAGTTTATAGATGGCGGAGAGTGCAGAAGCGAATAGTGGTTTGTCGCGCTGTGCGGCTGCGGTCTTACCGAGGATCATCAGTCCCATCGTTTCAGGTACGGTGAGTGAGATCGGCGGAAGGAAGAAATCTTTTGAGATGCGGTAGCCGACATTCTTTTCGTGGTAATACGGTACGCCTGCGGCTTCGAGAAGATTCAAATCTCGAAACAACGTGCGGCGGGACACCGATAGTTCGTCCATCAATTCATTGACGGAACGCGGCTGGCCGCCTTGCATGATGGTGATGAGTTTGAGAAGCCGATGAACCTTGCTGACCTGCATGACCCCTCCTTTGCGTGGTGATGACAATCGCATGATTCGTGAATAGGTCATAGTTTAACGGCTAGGCAGGGGGGATGTCACGAAAGTCTGTGTCAGGCAATGATAGATTATGTTTAAATATTTGATATATAAAAGTTTGCCGTTTAATTTTGAGTGCCATTGTGAAGTGAATTGGAGGGCAGGGTGAAGGATTAGTTAGTGGCTTTGTAAAGGTGCATTAAAAAAAACCGCATCACATTGCTGTAAAGCGGTTCTTTCGGAAATGACCCTAACGGGATTCGAACCCGTGTTACCAGGATGAAAACCTGGTGTCCTAGACCTGACTAGACGATAGGGCCATCTGGCTAATGCCAAGGCGGAACATTATAGGGGATCGGGAAATCGAAGCAACTCGGTTAAAAAGGTGGCTGTGGATAAATTCAGGTGAGTTTTGGGTGCCATTTATGATCGGCAAAAAGGTATGCGCTTAAGAGGATGGCGATTGTGAGAGTGTTGGTTTGGGGATGTTGGTGGGCTGTATGGCAGGGAGATCATAAGTGTAAAAGACGGCTTGCCGTTTGTAAGTTCGTTTGGAGATGAGGTTGTGTCCGTAGACGAGCAGACGACGGCTTGCGGGGAGATACCAGACGGTGTGCAAGTGGTCGGGCCAGTCGGTTAGGGTGAGGATGGGCTGGTTGGTATTGGCATCATAAAGATGCAACATGACATCGTTATGGCGGATCTTTGCGCCTTTAGTTGGCTGGTTGAGTAATGGGGGTGTTGTAGATTCGATTCTCGCGGATTCTTCGAGATAAACGGTGAGTGGAGTTGTGTCGGTGGGAATGGTAAAGGTGATGATGGCCCAATCCTTCGGTTGATTATATGGGCGGAGCAGTACAGGTTGAGCGAAGGTATTCGGTGAGGCGGCTTTGCCTGAAGGAAACGGATAGGTTGGGATCAGAGATGGGGTTTTGTCCGCATCGATTGCAAAGAATTGTTGCTTGTCTATGTTGTAGAACGTGCGTTGATTGTTCAGAACACATTCGAGTGTGCGTTTAGATGGCGCATTGCGGTTGTAGGCACGGGCAAAGTGTTTACTCGCGGCGAGTGTACGGTCTTGGAGATCATAGATGTTGTAGAACACACTTTGCCGCTCGTGATGTGGGCGTTGAAGGTGCGGCATGGATGTGGTGAGGAGGTAACGATCATCGAGATTGGCGGTGTTGAGAAGGTTGTATTCGATCCGGCTTATATTGCCAGAGGTATTGGGGAGTTTGTGTGTTTGGGTGATGAGGCCGGTATAAGGATCGACGAGATTGAGTTCGCCGTCTGGAGCGAAGAGTAATAGACGGTTGCTAAAAGGTGTGAGTTCCAAAGAGGGTGAGAGATTGACTTGGCGCGTGCGGATTTTTTGTGAGGTGAGATTGATCTCGATGAGTTGAGAATCAGTTTGGCGGAAGACAGAATGGGAGAGGCCGACAGCATTGTGAGGTGTGAATCGTTCCGCGAGGTTGGTTAGGAGTGTGGTGTTGAGTTGATAGCGATGTGAGAAGTTGTTGATGCGGAGCGACGAAGCGCGGGCATCGGGCGTGAGTTGTTTATTAGGTGGGAGAATCAGCACGTTATCCAGATAAATAAGAGTAGCAAGGGCGGCGGCAGAAGTAGTGCATAGCAGTACTGAGAGGAGAAGACGGATGTGGTGGCGTTTGGCTGATCTACGATTTTTTTGTGTTGGGCCGACCATACCGCAGCCGCATTCAGGGCAGGTACCGGTGTTTGAATCATCAAGTTGATAGACGCATTGTTTGCAATATGGTTGACCTTTGGAGATATGTTTAAGGCGGCTGTGTTTTTTGATGCGAAAGAGTAGGAAGAGGATGGTAAAAATAAGGATGACGGTTGCGAGGTCCGGCCAGTAGTAGATGAAGAGTTCCCAAGCATTGATGATTTGTGCGTCAGTGTAAATGGCGACGGTGTTTTCATCGGCAAGCGGGAAGACATCGACGGGCGAATACTCTGGCGGTAGTGCGATAGTGCTGGATGGTGTGAGTTTGGTGGGCATGGATCAATCCTGAAAACGTAAAATGAGCGCAGGACAACTCTACAGGATAGACGAAGTCTGGAGAGAGGTGTTTCAAAAAATTACAAAAGATATGTTACTTGCGGCGGCGGATGGTTTGCATCACGAATGGAAGAAGTTCGGTGAGATCGTGGGCTTTCAGGCCCGCGACGCCGTTGCGGTCAGTCCAGAGATCGGCGGTTGTACCGTGGAGATGAGTGGCCAAGATGGCGGCTTCGAGTGACGAAGTATGCTGTGCGAGGAGTGAGGCAGTGATGCCTGTGAGTACATCGCCTGATCCGGCTGTGGCGAGGGCGGGGCCACCAGTTTTGTTGATGTAGTACGCATCGTTGTCGGCGATGATGGTGCGATGGCCTTTCAGGATGACGGTAGCGTTGTGGGCTATGGCGAGTTGACTGGCTGCATCTAAGCGTTGATTAGGATCAGTCGGTGAAGCGGTGATGTTAAGTGGCTGAGCGAGGCGATTGAATTCGCCTGGGTGTGGTGTGAGGATGAGTGGTGCGTTTCCTTGCCGAGGTTTGCCAGTAGATGCGAGGGCATTAAGCCCATCTGCATCGAGAATCACTGCACGTTTGCCGGCTAGAATATGTGTAATGAACGCGGTGGTGCCGGAAGATTGGCCGATGCCGGGGCCGATGGCGAGAATGGCTTTTGCTTCGGGATCTGCGGTATCGATGGCGGCGAGTTTATCTTCAAGCGACCCTTCAAAGGCAATGCCTGTGGCAGAAGGCTCGATGGTGAGGATGTGATGGAGCAGATGAAGTGGAGCAGCAATTTTTGTGAGACCTGCACCTGCACGGAGTGAAGCTGCGGCAGTCAGTGCAGGGGCGCCGATCATTGTGTCGCAGCCACCGATGACAATGACAGTGCCAAAAGTTCCCTTGTGTCCGTCATCTGAACGGGGAGGGAGAAGAGGAAGGCGTGAGATTTGCTTGAGTTGCGTCATAGTGTTTGCCGGGCTGTTTCTATAATAGTCGGCAAATGGTGGAGGAGAAGATTACTTCCGAGGAATTTGGCGGTTGATGAGTGAGGCGGCATGGGCAGCGCCAAAGCCGTTATCGATGTTGACGACGGTGATGCCAGAGGCGCAGGAGTTGAGCATGGCAAGTAGTGGGGTGATGCCGGCAAATGAGGTGCCGTAACCGACGGACGTGGGGACTGCAATGACGGGGATGTCGACGAGCCCGCCGATGACCGAGGGGAGGGCACCTTCCATGCCAGCGATGACGATGAGGACGTGAGCACTGCGGAGTGTCTCAAGGTGTGGTGTGAGTCGGTGGATGCCAGCTACTCCGACATCGTTGATCGAGATGGTGGATTGTAAGAGCGATTGGCAGGTGAGGTGGGCTTCATCGGCAACGGGTAGATCGGAAGTGCCAGCGCAAATGATGGGGATGGGAGCATGCTGCGGAGATGGTGCGGGTGGTGAACCGAGCAGCACCGTGGTTGAATAAATATTGATCGGAGTGTCAGCGAAGGATTGGTTGATGGCGGTAAGGTGATCGGTGTTGCAGCGCGTGATCAGGACATAGCTGTGCTTATTTAAAATGGACTGCGCGATCGTGACGACCTGCTCAGAGGTTTTCTGTTGGGCAAATATCACCTCAGGTGAGCCACACCGCGTGGCACGGTGATGATCAATGTTGGCATAGCCGAGGGATTCGGTCTGGTGGTGGGTGGTGAGCTGGTCAAGGGCTTGTGGGATGGAGATATTGCCGTCAATCAGGCTCTGGAGGATATTTTGCGGCTTCTGGGTCATGTAAAGGTCCGAATTTCAACTTTTTTCAATGATCTTGGAGTACGGTGACAGGGCGATGGCACTAAGGGTTTGCATAATGGTCGTTATAAATAATACGTGGCTCGTGTGTACATGATATCCGAAGGTTCTGGGGTGAGTAGGAATGGATGGTATTTACGAAGCATCTTTCATGAAAATCAACTGAGAGGAATGGCGAGGAATGTTTTCAAAGGCCTGCTGACAAGATAAAGCTTTAGGGGCATGGGGTGGGAGACTTGGTTTGGGGGATTTCGAGCCTTTCTGTGGGCAAACGGAAGGGAGCTGATTGGGGCAGCAAAATTTTCGGGGTGCGGGGCAGGTTAACCGGGGCGTGTGTTGTTGTGGCAGTTTGGCTTCCGGGGGCATTCTGTCAGAGGTGGTTTTGGGGTTAGGAATCAAAAGGGCATGTGGATGTCCGTCATACCCGGCGCGAGGACCAGTCCGTCATACCCCGGCTACGTATGCGGCTGGCCAGACGCCATTTTCATATTTCAGATAAGGGTGGGGATTCTCAAAATCGAGAAAGTTGAGCCGCATGCTTATCGTCAGTGCAGAGGTGTGGAGTTGTGCTTAATCTCCGCGCAGTGTAAATGGCAGTGCGGTGCTATGTTTGTTTTTCTGTATTCTAATGATATCTCTCTATGAATGCTGTAATAGTAATCACTTAAGTTCACGGTTGCGGTATTTAGCTTGTGATGTGTTCGCCTAATTTTCTGTTTGGCACGCTATTTGAAAGATATGGGGTGGACGCATGATTCATCTTGATTTGTGCATACTTTTTCAGCGTCTCTCATTGCTGCTGCTACAGATTCATCGCAAGTGTTTCTTCGCGATCGATTGAATCTTGCATGGCTTGGGAGGTGTGAGGCGAACAACCACAGGAGTTTTTCAGACATGAAAGTCAGGCACTTTATCGCGCCGAAACGTAGCGTACTGCCCTTTATTATCATTTTTACAATGATAGGTATGTTAACAATTAATGTTTATGGTCAAGACAATGGGCCATCCGAGACCGAGCAAGCTTTCATTGATGCTGGTGTGTCGGCTGAAATGTTCACTATCAACAACCTGTGGATTATGATTGCAGCGGCTTTGGTGTTCGTTATGCATCTCGGATTTGCATGTGTTGAAACAGGATTGACCCGTGCGAAGAATACGGTCAACATCCTTTTTAAAAACACTATGATTCCATGCATCGGTTTGATGACTTACGCTATTTGTGGTTGGAAAATCATGTATCCAGGTGATGCGTGGATCTTGCCGAATGTATTCTCGTTTGGTTTTGGAATTCTCGGTGACAATGTACCGGGAGTTGGTGAACTGACTGCCAAGTACAATGCAGGCTATACCATCTGGACCGATTTTCTGTTTCAAGGCATGTTTGCTGCAACTGCTGCGACGATTGTTTCCGGTGCTGTGGCGGGGCGTGTTAAACTTGCACCGTTTCTGATTTTTTCCGCTCTCTTTGTCGCGATCAGCTATCCCATTACTGGATCGTGGCAGTGGGGTGGGGGATGGTTAAGTCAGCTTGGTTTCTATGATTTTGCTGGCTCGACATTAGTGCATGCGGTCGGCGGGGCTGGTGCTTTGGTTGGTGCGATGATGCTCGGGCCACGCCTCGGTAAGTATGCTAAAGATGGGACGATGAATCCTATTCCTGGACACAGTATTCCGCTCGCGGCTATTGGCGTCTTTCTCCTTTGGTTTGGCTGGTTCGGCTTCAACGGTGGGTCTGTACTGAGCGCTGATGCAGCCGGTGTTTCTCTTGTTCTCGTAACTACTGCCATGGCGGCTGCGGGTGGCGGTATGGCTGCTGGGATTATTAGTTGGTTCTTCGTCGGTAAGCCTGATGTAACCATGGCGCTCAATGGTATTCTTGCTGGTCTTGTCGGTATTACTGCCGGCCCAGATCTGATGACATGGTGGGAATCTGCGTTTGTGATTGGACCGATCAGTGGCGCACTCGTTTTCTTCAGTGTCTTGTTTTTTGATAAGCTTAAGATTGATGATCCAGTCGGTGCGATTAGTGTTCATCTTGTCTGCGGTATCTTTGGTACGCTTGCCTGCGGCATTTTCGGGGTGAATGGTTTGTATGGCACGAGCGAAACAGCTGGCGGTATGCAACTTATCTATCAGCTTGTGGGTGCTGGCTCCGTGATTGGTTTCACCTTATTAACTGCAACGATACTCTTTGGCGCACTCAAATCGATCTGCGGTATCCGCGTTAGTGAGTATGAAGAAATTGAGGGTCTGGATCTCGGTGAGCATGATATGTCTGCTTATCCAGATTTCCAGCGCACTTATATCAAGAGCTATCACGCTCGTGAGATCTAATCATTGGTTAGATGACTTAGTTTATGTGATTGATAAAAAATAAAGCAAGGAATAGAACCATGCATATGATTGAAGCAGTGATTAAGCCTTCCGCATTGGATGCGGTTAAAACACGGCTAACAGATTTGGGTATTCTCGGCTGTACTGCCCTTGAGTGTAAGGGGTTCGGTAAGCAGAAGGGGCATACCGAGCGATACCGTGGTGGGCGGATGGATGTAGGCTTTATGCCGAAGATTTTACTGAAAATTGCGGTCAAAAGTGAAGATTTAGATTCTACCCTTAGTGCGATCAATGAGGCTGCTCAGACAGGTAATGTTGGTGACGGTAAGATTTTTGTGTATGAATTGACTCGAGTGCAACGGATCAGGACCGGTGAAACGGATATGGATGCGCTTTAAAGCGTATGGTTATATTAGTTATTCTCTATTGGTAGCATTTGCCTCTTTAATAAGGCCGCTGCATTTGAAGCGTGTGCAGCGGCCTTTCTCTATGCGACGATTAGATTATCTGTAATGAGGCGATGCGGTTGCGTTATTCGACAGCAATAACTTTGATCTGAATGCGGCCCATGATTGGGGTCAGACGAACAATGTCATTGGTGAAAGATTGATCATCTAAGGATGAAATGGTTAGTGCGATATGTGTGGCATCAAATGCTGGTTCAGACATCGAGGGGTCAAGGTCAACCCAGTAGGCACCTTCGGTAGAGGGAAGGAACGCTTGTGTCCACATGTGGTAGCCAAAGATATTTTTGTTGTTTTGAAAGTTGGGCACATACATCAGGCCAGAGACTGTGCGGGATGGAATACCTTGGACACGAAGCATCGCTGCGAGGAGTGTGGCGTGTTCAGTGCAATCGCCTTCTTTAGTTTGTGCGATTTCGGAGGCAGTTGCGAGTCCGACCGAGAGATTCTTTTCGGTGATAAAATTGTTGACGAATTTTCGGAAACGTTCAGCTTGTTCGGGTTTGGATAGTGTCGTGAGGTATGGTGGGCTGGTTTCTTGATCCGTGTCTTTATGAATGATGTTTTCACCGAGTGCCTCGATGACCAGTTGATGAATGGCTGGATCAGCGTGTTGTACCATACTCGATCCAGCAAGATGTTCTTCAGTAGGTAAGTCATGGGTAGGACTGTTCGGTGTGTTCAAGTTGGTGATGATGCGGGCAGTATGATCATCGCCCCAGATCACACGTTGCGAACCGGTGCTCGGGAGATCGATGTTTAAGCCTGTATTTTCAGGTCTTTTTTTGAATGTTACTTCGAAGACTGCTGAAGTGGTGGGTTTGTCAGTGGGAACGGGGGCTGAGCCAGGTGCAGGCTTGAGGAGCATGAGCGAAAGCATCTGCGGCGTATCCAGCGGCGAAAGTGCGAGGTCTTTGTCTGCGGCGATCATGTCCATTTCCATGCCGGGAATCATCGCGAGGGTGGTTCTCAGGGTTCTGCCGGTATCATCAATGTAGTCATGGATCGTTGTGCCAGGTATGGATGAAACAGTCGATCGCCAAAGGGTTGCGGGAACCGTCCGTCCAAAGACTTCGGCGGTTGTTTTTTCGCCACGGTTCATTTCAAGGGTGATCGTGGTGAGATTAAGAGATGTGTCAATGGTCTTGAGCTTGATATTGTTCGCGCCTTCTTGCATTTGCGCTTCGATAAAACGTGCTGCTGCGGCAGGCGCGAGTGCATCAGTATCTGGTAGTGGGAATGTTTTTGAAACTTCGCGACCAAGCTGTCTAGTGATCTGCGTAACATCTTTTTCGTTGAATACGTATTTACTGTAGAGAGTGGCTTGTCCGAGGTCGGCGGAGGTGATGGATTCAACGGGCTTGCCGGCTGATGTTTCGGTTGTGGTTTGCGACATAGCAATCGCAACAACAGCAGGGCCACGTGCAATTTTGATCTTGGTTTCGGATGACGTTTGGATGTTGCCGTTGGGCAAGGTCGTTTCAACGGTATGGACATAACCCGCCCGCTCGCCCTGAATCAACAAGACGAACCAGCGCTCGAAATTGGTTTGTGCTTGCTCGTCAGCGGGTTGGGCAGAAAGTGATACTAATGGCAAGAGCATCAAGTAGGTAAGGGTGAGCAATAATATGCGACGTGAAGGTGAGGGCGTTTTCATGTGAGATAGTTTAGCTGAAGGCGGTGTAGCTTAGAAGGTTTCATCGGAAAAAGAGGATGTGGCGAAGGCGAAAGGGTAGAATGGCAGTATGGAAGCATTGAATCGTGTTTGTGAAGAGATTGGGGGGCAGGTACTAGCAGAGGCTGGCGGATGCTCCACGGCGATTGTGCTTGTGGGTATGATCGGTTCGGGAAAATCGACTTTTGCAAAATGGTTTGCAAAGCGCGGCATGATGCTCGCCTGGGAAGATGCGCTGATCGAATCTTATCACGGCGGGGTCTACGGCTATCGGCTCGATCTTCAAATGCAGTATCTGGATGCGATGACGGAAGTGGCGGTGTATTGGGCGGGGCAGGGCATGAATGTAGTGCTGGATTCAACAAACCACACTGTTGCACGACGGGCGAAAATTCAAGCAAGGCTTAAGGCGATAACGCCAGGTATTAAACTATATGCGATTGAGATGCCACGTTTGCCATCGCGGCAACATGCAGAAATCAGAAATCAGCACGATACGCGTGGGTATGGTGAGGACCGGTGGCAGCGTGTCGCCGCTGAGCATGAAGCGGAGTATGAACAAGTAGACGATATCGAAGGTTTTGACCGTGTGTGGCGTCCGGTGTTTGAATAATGTGTTATGGCTGCTCAATGTGTTGTGTAGAGATCAATCGCGTTTCGGCAAGTTGGGTCAAGTACTGCACGATTTGTGGCCAGTCGTGCGTGAGGGTGAAATTGATTTGTGGATCAACAGTGCCGATCGGTTCTTGGCGGGTGTTGATGAAGATGTGGTGTTTGATGGCAGCGTGTTGTGGTGTAATGATATCGTCCTGCCAAGTATCGCCAATGGTAATGATATTTTGTGATTGGATATTGACGAGATTGATCGCTTGGGTCCAGAAGGCTGGAGACCATTTCATTGCAGCGACATTGTTTGTGCCTAATAGGTGTGTGAAAAGAGAGAGTTGTTGTTTGTCTCCGATACCGGCGATGCGGAGTTTGTGCCGGATGCCACTGATGGGGTTGTTTGAGGTGATGAAAAGTTGGTAGCCAAGGTCTTTGAGGGTACTGAGGTAGGTGGGAATAAGTGAATCAATCGGATGAAGATACTCGCTTTCGGCTTTTAGGGCGCATGCCCAGAATGCATCGTGATCCAGATCAAGCGCATTAAGGTAATCAGACCAGTCCCACCATGTTTTTGATTCAAACGTTTGATGGATAATAGCTTCGGCTTGGCTGTGTGAAAGTTTCTTGGTTTCAATTGCGAAATCACGAATTACAGCGAGTAGCCGATGTTGGAAGACGTGTTGATCGGGTTTGATATCGGTGTAGGGCAGTTCGTTGATGAGCGTGCCGTCGATGTCGATGAAGAGTGCGATGGGGGTGGTTGGGGAATGATTCATGATAAAAGCAGACGGGATGGTGTCGGTCTTTCTCTGGATGGTTGTTTGACTAATGGTGTGGCGTATTGCGGATTAAGGTTCGAAGGGTTGCCATGGCCACAGATGATCTTCTAAGACATCACGCTGTGATTTTGTTTCAGTATGCCCATCGTAGAAAAGATGGTTGGCAGCGTCTGAGTGATCAAAGCGGTAGTAGTTGTAGGCGGGGTTGCTGAACTCGAGTACTAGATTCCAGAAGAATGTTGTAGGTGTGTAGTCGGTGAACAATACTTTTTGTGATTGCTTTTTGATTTGTATGAGCTTTAGACCGTTTACTGTATTCTCAAGTGTGTCGGTATCGAGTGTTGCGTCGATTGTGTAGGAGCCGGTGTTGTAGTGGGCATATTGAAAATCGGATACGCTTTCTACTGGGTAACTCGGGCAATGGATAATGGCTTCGGATTCAAGATCGGTTTCGTGGCGAGATGTGCCATTTTTTTGGTCATAGTTAAGGTAGTTGCGGACTTGAATCCACCACATACCATGACCCTGGGGAGCAAACCATTGATAGTTAGGGCCCGTGCGTTGATAGAGGACGGGTAGGTAGTCATCGAAATCATTGGCGTAGATATGTGTAATCAAGCCAATGTTGTGCAAGTTAGATGCGCATGAGATTGATCGTGCGGATTCACGGGCTTTGGTGAGGGCTGGGAGAAGGATGGCGATAAGCAGGGCAATAATGGATATAACGACGAGCAGTTCGATCAATGTGAATGCGTTAGGTGATGATTTTTTGATTTGATTAAGAATCATGTGGATTCTCCAGAGTAAAATGCGTTTCCCCGTGAGCTTAATTGAAATGATTCATTTGACATGGTGTAGATGAAAAATGGTTGAGGCGGGACAACGCGTCCCGCCTAACAACCGGCGGCTAACAAAGTTATTTACGGCGAATCAGTGCGAGAGCGCCGAGGCCAACCAGCATTGCTGATGCTGGTTCGGGGATGGCATTCGAGAAGGAGATGTCATCGATGCCCCACTGGTTGCCAGCACTTGTTGTGATGCTGATCTTCTTGATATTTAAAGAATCGCTTTCATAGCCGAAGAAATTTAAGATGTTGTCGATAGTATGGTGAGCGGGATTCCACGTACCAAGAGAAGTATCTGACTCATCAAAAAGTTCAATCGTCGTTGCGGCCTTCAATCGGTTAATGGTAAAGCCGACAATACCGACAGCCTCACTGAAGGTCATGGTTACGTTTGCTCGACTTGTCGCGAGGTAGCCGTTGTCTGTTGTAGCGTATGTTCCAAGGCCGCCACCGGTTTGTAACGCAAATCCTCCGCCAAATGCTTGGATGGCGATATCTGTGTCAGTGCCAGATGTTGCATTGGTGAGAGTGAAGTAGCTTTCGACGCTCCAATTGCCATTGCCGCTGTCCATTTCGGACGAGTCTATGGTGTGTACCCACTTTGATGTGAGTGCGTTAAACGAAGCTAGTGAAATGTTGCCGACATTATTAACCGAAGCGGCTGATACATCTGACGCAACTGTTGCTGTGAGAACGTTTGATGGGTCATCGAAACTGAAGCCAGCCTGTGCTGAGCCCGCAAAACCTGCGAGTGCAAGGGTTGCTGCGAGTGCGAGTTTGGTCGTCATGGTCTTTCCTCCAAAATGAAGTTATTTATTAGTTGATTCAGTTCTAAAAAATTAAACAGTCAAAGAACGACTACAAAGAATGGGTTAAAGAAAGTTGCTTGATGTCTGTCTCCCTAGTTTGCATGTATTGATTCAAGCCGCTTGTTAATCAATGGGGTGAGTATTTTTGATGCGGAATTAAAAGCTTCTTTTTGTAGCTTAAATTGTGTTTCTGCTGCGTTGGGGTCTGTCATCAGTAGTGCGGAGTTGAGTTCGATCATGAGTGGCCGCGTAAGTTGGTCAGCTGGTACAAGTTCTACGAGCTTTTGCCATGGGAAATTGCCCATGCCGGGGCCGAGGTGTTGATCGCATAGGCCGTTGTTATCAGTAAGGTGAATGTGTGCGATGCGGTTGTTAAATGATGCGAAGATTTCATCAAGCGGCATCTCAGGACGGATATTCCAGTGCCCTGTGTCGAAGGTGATGCCGATGTTATCGATGCCTTCGAGTTTTCGGATGAGCAGTTCTAGATAGCGGATGCTATATGTTGGTAGGTTTTCAATGGCGAGTAGGCAAGGTCCATCTGAAAGTGCCTCTGCGGTTGTGGTTGAAACTGCGATATCTCGCTCAAGCAGCTTTGGCATGATGGTGCATACGTGTGGGTGTGTGTGGTGCGTGGGGTGGATGGCCATGGCTTTGATGCCGAGGCGAGTGACGGCGTTGGCATAGCGAGCTAGTAGTTTGTTTGCTGTTTTGAGATCGATTTCGAGTGATGGATAAATGGGGCCGTGGGCTGAAGAAATCTGCATGTCCATCTCACGAAGGTTGCCCAAGGCGTCATCCCAAAAACCATCACCAAGCTGATCGAAGAATGGCTCTAGATGCGGCAATTCGATTTCCAGTGCACGGAAGCCGGCTCGTTTTGCGATCTCAGCACCGCCAAGCAAAGCGCGCATGGCGTTTGTAGCATCGATCTCGTGAACGATGGCATGCATATTGGGGGCAGTTGCGAGAACTAAGTCAGCCATTGGGGTCAAAAAACTCCACATCTGGTGCCGCATAACGCTGTGCCATTTGGCCGAGCGTTGGGTTTAGTTTAATAACACGTGTAATTAAAATCAAGGGTATTTTTATGTGACTTTTATCTTAGCACAATACTAATACTGGTAAACAAACGGCATTTTGTCTTAAATGACACTTGCTTCATTATCATTTCACGTGTAATATTTGTGTTATGAGCGTTACAATTAGCGACATTGCAAAGCGGGCGGGAGTTTCGCATCCTGTTGTGAGTAAAGTACTTCACGGCGGACGTAGTAACGTCGGTGTCAGTGAGCAAACGCGATTGCGCATTGAGAAAATGGCCCGTGATTTGGGTTACAGGCCCCATGCTGCTGGTTTGGCTCTTCGGCAGCGTAAACACGAGCGGATTGGTGTTTTGGTGGGCGGTGCTGAAGAAGCGATTCATCTGCCGCAGGCAACTTTGGCAGCTATGACTGCAACACTTACTCAACATAACTATACCGGCGCGATGGTTTGTTCCGGTGCGCTTGCGAAGGATGACCTTTTGCAGAGCCCATTATTTCGGACCAGTCAGCTTGATGGTTTGATTGTGAGTTATGCGAAGGAGCCGAATGATCAGGTGTTGGAGGCGATTGAGAGTCTTGGGTTGCCTTCAATTTGGATCAACCGTGCATTAGACCATGAATCGGTCAGTATGGATGAGGGGAACGCGACGCGGATGCTAGTTGAGCATTTAGCTTCTCGTGGCTATCGGAAAATTTTGTTTGCGGATTATAGCTGTGGGTTGCAGACGCCGCATGCGATGGAACGGTTTCAGGCATTTGAACGTGCAGCTCACGAGCATGATCTAGAGCCGAGTGTAATGGCGTCGCAGGCTTATGAGCGTCATGAACGTGTGGATGTGACCAAGCAATGGATGTCGCGGAAGCATCGACCGGATGCAGTGATTGCGAACTCGGCGAAGAGTGCGATGGCGATGTTGATCGCTGCGATGCAGATGGGGTTGCGTGTGCCGGAGGATATCGCGATCGCGACCTATGATGACGGGACATTTTGGAATGTACCTGAGCCTCAGCTGACCGCAGCAGTGTCGCCAATTTTCGAATTGGGGCGTGTGGCAGCGGAGATGGCGGTACAAAAAGCAAAGCAACCGCGCAAGCAGTTGGATAGCGTACTTTTGCCTTATGAATTGAAGATTGGTGGGACGACTTGAGTAATGTGATTGAATCAACAGGTGATGCGGCAAGCACATTGACCTATGCCGACCGTGTGCGCGCGTGTTTTGTTGGTAAGAATATCGGTGGGACGCTCGGTATGCCTTTTGAAGGTGTTGGGCATGCGCTTGATTTGGATTATTACCTTCCTGTGCCGCAAAAGGCGGTCGCGAATGATGATCTTGATTTACAGCTTCTATGGCTGGTGATGGCTGAAAAGGTTGGTCCGGGTTTAGGGCAGAATGATTTCGCTCAGGCATGGTTGGATTATCAAAAATTTACGCCTGATGAATATGGCGTGGCGCTTTGGAACATGCGTCGGGGGATCATGCCGCCGAAAAGTGGCCGCAACGGCAACTGGTTTAAGCACGGTATGGGGGCAGCGATCCGCTCTGAAATCTGGGCTTGTCTTATGCCAGGTCAACCTGAGATAGCCGGTTATTATGCGGCGATGGATGCCTCAGTTGATCATGCTGATGAAGGCGTGTGGGCTGAAGTTTTTATGGCTGGGATGCAGAGTGCAGCTTTTGGCGGTAAGGGATTGAAAGCCGCTATTGCTGCGGGTGTTGAATTAATCCCTTCAGAGAGCCTCATTGCAGAAATGATACAGAGTGTGTTGCGGTTACATGGCAACGAGCTGTTACCGAAGAACGCATTGAAGATTATCAACTCACAATGGGCGAGCCATAACTTTACTGACTGCATCATGAATGTAGCCTATATCCTGTTTGGATTGCTTTGGGGGGAAGGTGATTTTTCTAAAACAGTATTATTGGCAGTAAATTGCGGACAGGATACGGATTGTACCGGTGCGACTGCTGGTGCAATGTTTGGTATTCTTCATGGTGGAGAGGCGGTTCCTACACGCTGGGAAGAACCGATTGGCGAGACAGTAGTAGCAAGCGATTATTTATCTGAGCTTGATTTACCACAGCAATTAGATGATTTGACCGAGCGCGTGGTTAGTTTGTCTGAGAAATTCCAATGCTATTGGGCAGGGCGGTCTTACGAATCGCAACTGTTAGATGAAGTGTTGAGATACGACAACGTTAATGATCCACGCGAATACCTAGTTTGTGCTCATGATTTAGAAGATATGGGTTTGGATGCGCCAGAAATTGTTTGTGAAAGTGACAAAAAGCATTGTATGGACTTTCATGGCATGGTTGTACGCATACCTAGCTTTGCAGATCAAGGTACAAGCGCAGCTTATATTCAAACAGTCATTGAGCTGGATGAAGACATTGAGGGGATGCTCATGGTTTGCGCCGAAGCGGGTATTACCGCTTGGCTTGATGGTGAGATGATCCTGAACTATCACGGGCGGCGAAAAATTATTCCAGCATTCCACCGCGTTGAAGGGGGTGGTGTGGTTGCGGTTGACCTTAAAGCTGGCCGCAAGCATGTCTTGCAGGTCAGGTTGATCGGACATGTGAAAGAAACAGAATTAGCCATCAATATCGCGGATAAGGGTGGTAACATGGTGACGGCGCAGCGATATCGCGGGCAGCCATAGCCAGTAGATAAACGAGCATTGGGTTGATCGGATCGCCGGCGGCACATTAACCTTCGATTAGAGGGATAACGGATGATTCGTAATATTGTTATTTTTATAGGTTGTCTTGTTTATTCGCTTTTGCTTGGCGTTTGCGCTTATGGCGAGGTTGAATTGCAATCGACGGGCCAGCTCAAGATTGAGTTACCGAGCAAGCCGAGCGCAACTGAAAAATTTGCTGCAGAAGAACTAAAGAAATATGTCAGCAGCATGTTATCTGCAAATCAAGCAGGTGGTAGTGATGTTGTTTTTTCGATTGGTAAAACTGCTGCGAATATATCATATCGTGATCAGTTTAATCCTGCGGTAAAAAGCGATGGTAACGATAGTTTTGTGATTGATGTCAAAGATGGTGTGGTTCATCTTGTGGGTGGTGGCGATCGTGGCACATTGTATGCAGTATATGAATTGCTTGAACAGCAGGGTTGTCGATGGTTTTTCCCCGGTGAGCTTGGCGAGGTTGTGCCGAAGAAAAATAAGCTGAGTTTTGCTACTGGCAAGCAGTTCTACAAACCAGATAACATTCAACGTGAGATTGATGGCGCAACTTACGATGGTGTGAGCATGCTTGATGTCGTTGATTGGTGTGCGAAGAACCGGATCAATCGAAAATTTAGCATTCGTTATATACAGCTTAAAAAAGCTTACCCTAATAACAGAGATGCGCAGCAAGCATGGACTAAGCGTGGTGGTGCGGTTGAGTGGCATTGGATCTGCCACAACTTCAGTTTCATGCTCAAAGAAGAAGATGATTGGTTCGCGAAGAAGCCGGAATGGTTTTCGCTCTATAAGGGCAAGCGTATCCCCATGGGTATGCCCGGCAAGCGGCACTATGGCGGCGGAAATCTGTGTACGACCAATGAGGAACTCATCAAATTTATCGCGGATTTTGCGATCAAATGGTTTGATGATCATCCAGAAGGCACGGTTGTTCCGATTTGGCCGGCGGATGGTGCGGTGAAGTGGTGCGAGTGTGATGACTGTAAAGCGCTGGGTGGGATCAACTTCATGAAAGGCGATAAAGGTTCGATGAGTCGTCGCTTGATTACTTTCACCAACGCAATTGCCAAGCGTGTAAAGCAAAAGCATCCAGACCGTTTGCTTTTGTTGCCAGCTTATTCGAACTACATCATTCCTGTGCCTGATATCAAACTGGAAGATAATATTTTCGTGCAGTATTGCTATCACGGTTCATACGCGCATGGACCGGAGCAAAGCAAGCTTAATGAAGCTTCTGCAAAGCAAATGAAGCAGTGGGCTGAGCTCGCGCCCAAAGGACAGTTTGGCGTTTGGGAGTACTTCCTTATCGGTGATGTCCACGAGAAGAAAAATACGCCGGTGATCTTGCCGCTTGTGTACCGGACACGCGATACATTGAATTTTCTGAATAAAATTGGTTCACGCCGATACTTCACACAAAGTAATCCAGTTTATCAAGCTCATAATCCACTGGTTTATTATGCCGTCGCAAAGCTTGCTTGGGATCACACCATTGATGTTGATGCACTCATTGATGATTATTGTGCGAATATGTTTGGTGATGGTGGTCCTGCCATGGCGGAGTATTACAAAACACTTGAGAAAGCGACTTATGGCAGTGATTGGCAGCCGCTTATCTATAGCGATGTCGCGCAGCCTTCGCCGTTGGTGTTCACTGATGAAGTGATTGCAAAAACAACAGCGCTTCTTGAAAAAGCTGAGGCAGCAACGACCGGAGCTGATGATAAGATTCGAAAGAGACTTGCTGTTGCACGGAAGGCGCATGACTACACCACCGCGAATATTAGCACGCAATCTATTGGCGGGTTGGATCAATCCGTTGCATGGCGGCTTGAGAGAAAGAGAAATACTTACACCATCAATGCAGATGGTCCCGATGTAGATGCCAAGCGATTGGAAGATTTGGTGCGTCACGCTCACGATACCGGTCAGTTCGATGCTTCATTTGAGCGAACCATCTTTCGTTCGCATAAACGCAAAGAGCGTGTGGTGCATCTGAGCAATAATGCCATTCGCGTATCGGTCGTTCCTGGTATTGGTGGGCGCATCATCCGTATGACGGATAAAAAGGCGGGCCACAATTTCTTCAAAGAAGATCCAGGTGCCGAAACCATGCAAAGCATCGGACAATCTTACTTTGCTTATGGTGGCTACGAGGAATTCCTCGGCAAAGTCTTCCCGGGCCCAGGATGGGAACAAGCTTACAAGTACGAGCTATCGAAGTCGAAAGAAGCAACAACACTCACCATGATTGGTAGTGTGGGTGAGATCGAGATTCAACGTAAGATAGTTTTGCCGCGAGGTAGTGCCAAGAAAGTTACTATCACCACGACACTTTCCAATCTCAGTAGTAAAACCCAGGATGTGACGCTTCGGGTACATCCACTGATGGATCTTGGTGAAGATCTATCTTCTGCTGAAATCTATGTGCTTGATGATGCTAGCAAGACGCAAAAGATGAACCTGTTAGATCAGCATGATGGTATTAAGGTTCAGCCGGCTGGTCGATGGGCTGCGTTTAATCCGCAGAACAGTCTTGGGATTGTGCATGAGTATCCTGCTAGCAAAGCGTCTGCGTATGTTTTCTGCGCCAGCGATGATGGTTACTTCAACATGGAATTGATCGGCGAGACAACCTCACTCAAAGCTGATAGCCAACTGACTTGGATGCAAACTTATGAGGTTGTGAATTCAATGGAATCACTAGAATCGCTCATGGGTGCGCCGCTTGTTGAACAGTCTACTGCAAGTGAAGATGCTGGTGATGTGTCTGATAGTGATTCTGGCGAAAAAGTAAAGCCATTGCGTGCACGGACGCCGGACTTTGTTGAAGGTGTTGTCGGGCAGGGCTTGCAATTTAATGGTAACTCTGAGCTTTCATTCAACGCGGATTACATCAAAGCAAATGCTGGCACGCTCATGATGTGGATCAATCTTGATCAAGATGCGCTTGATACAAGTAACGCGTTTCTGATTGGTCTCGGCGATAACAACCCTGGTTGGTTTACGCTCGGTTTATCAGCTGGTGAGCTCTTCTGTCTTAGCAAAGTACGTGAGAACGATAAAGGGATAGATCCACACTATCTCAATTTGGTTCACCGTGGCGTGGATTGGATGGCGGGTGAGTGGCATCACGTGGCGGTGGTTTGGGCCAATACGGGCAAGGAATCCTCATTGGTTCGTATCTATATCGATGGTGAGATGATTGCGGAGCGCTACAACGCAACGCTTGGGAATAAATTTGATGTCGATGGTCCGTTATCGATTGGCCGATCAAGTGCGAGTATCAATAAGTTCGTCAATGCAAAATATGACGAAGTGATGATTTTTAATCGTCCACTCAGCGGTGACACTATTGGTGAGATTTTTGATGCCCATGAGTCGGGTAAGCCGGCAGAAGTTGTCGAAGGTTTGCTGCTTCACGTGCCGTTTGAAAATGCGGCAGATGGGCAGTCGCAAACCAAGGGCGCGCTTAGTGATCTTCGTGTGAAGAAGCTGGCGGATGAACTGCTCGCGGAGATGCAATGATCATTTAATGATGCGGAAAGAATTTCAGATCGTTGGGATGCCAAGACCCACTGATCCAATAAAACCTCGGTCTTAGTGCCGGGGTTTTTTGTATGGATAGTTAAAATCCCCAAGTTGCGAACACTGTTCATTCTGTATGATCGAGGAATCGGCTTAGCCCCGGTCGGAACACCACCTTGCCATCGACCACGACCAGTTTTTCATCCAGATACATCTTTACCGCATTGGAAAGTACCGCACCTTCAAGTAGCTGTCCTTTCTCACGCACATCCTCGGCGGTATCCGTGCCAACATCAATATGAAAGACATCCTGTAGGATCGTTGGCCCCTCGTCGAGGTCTTCGGTGACAAAGTGAGCTGTACATCCTGTGACGCGCACACCACGTTCCCAAGCTTGATGATACGGTTTGGCACCTGGAAAATAAGGCAAAAGTGACGGATGGATGTTGATGATGCGGTGCTGGAAGTTCTGCACCATATCTTCTGGAACTATTTGCATGTATCGTGCCAATGCGATCAAATCGACATCGTGGGTCTTCAGTTGTTCTTGAATCCATTTAAAGTGAGCGGGCTTATCTTTTGATGACATGTAAGCAAACGGCAGTCCTGCTTCAGTTGCAATCGGCTCAAGATCCGGGTGGTTGCCCAGCACGCAGACGATATCACCACGATACTGGCTGCTTTTCCAGTCCGCGATCATTTGCTCCAGACAATGGGCTTCTTTCGTCACTAAAACACCCACACGCTTGCGGCGGCGTTGATCATGCAGTGTTACACGCACCTGCATGTCGATCTCCACACCCAGTTCTAGCAATTTGGTGATCAATTCATCCAGCGACAGTGACATTTCGGCCAGGTCAACCAGCATGTCCATGATGAATTCACCGTTTACAACCTGTTGTTCGATGTCGAGGATGTTGATCTGGTTTTCAGCCACAAATGTTGCAAACCTGGCAACGACACCCTTTTGGTCACGGCCGATAACATTGAGCACTGCTTTAATCTGCGACATGATGCGAGTTACCTTCTCTTGTCTGAATTCATTTTCTGCGTAAAGAACATGAATAACCTGTTGATAAGCCACATTGTACCGAGATTCGGCTTGTGGTTTTGTATCCTGCTTGTTTATAATCGTGTACCCACCGGGACCACTTTAAGCAATGCGAGCAAAGGAGTGCTCACAAGTCATGCATCTTCAACAGCTTCCATATGAACTTTTCTCTGATCCACCTTATGTGAGTTTTTCGCATAAGAGGGGTATGGCTGTTGTTTGATGGCGAGAAAGATGTTGATTTCGTAAATCGTGCCAAGAATTTTGGGTGAGTGAAACATGACAAGTGGTGTTGCTAAAGTATAGACGGGTGTGCTTCCGGGGAGAGAAGGGGAAAGGATGTGAACGTGTATGCGGTCATGTCTAACATCGGGATTGAGATTTTTTAGGCGTTGGTCAAGGAGAGGACCATGAGTCGCACGGAGGCAAGCTCAGCAAGTCTGGCTGTCAAAGAAGAAATTGATATTGATCAGGTTTGGATCGACTACAAGGCAGGGCCTTCGGAGACGGTACGGAATCTGATTGTCGAACACTATCTGCCGCTTGTGAAGTACATTGCAGAGCGTGTGCACAGCAAGCTTCCTTCGGAAGTGGATTGTGACGATCTGATCAGTGCGGGCATCTTCGGATTGCTTGATGCGATCGAGGCGTTTGATCTTTCACGCGGCATCAAGTTTCAAACTTATTGTGCTCCGCGTATCCGTGGTGCGATTCTTGATGGATTGCGTGCGATGGACTGGGTGCCGCGCCTGGTGCGG
This sequence comes from Poriferisphaera sp. WC338, assembly GCF_050931845.1. Taxonomy (GTDB): domain Bacteria; phylum Planctomycetota; class Phycisphaerae; order Phycisphaerales; family Phycisphaeraceae; genus Poriferisphaera. The sequence goes on along the minus strand of NZ_CP194516.1, from coordinate 3,178,496 downwards.
TCACGTACCAATAAAGTCGGTGCGGCGCGGAACACGTTAGAGAAACAGTTTGGTCGCAAACCCACGCATGATGAAATTGCTGAAGAAATGCAAATCAGCATGGAAGAGTACGACAAGATCCGTAAGGATTCGTCGACGGTGGGTGTGACATCGTTGGATCGGAAATTCTACGAAACCGATTCGTCACGTGAGATGCGTGAGCTTGATATTCTGGTGGATCGATCACAGGCGAACCCACTCAACCTAGCGCAGCGTAAAGATTTGAAAGATCTTATCTCCAAGGGGCTTTCACGGGCAGAGCGGCTCATCATCATCCTGTACTACTTTGAAGAGATGACGATGAAGGAAATTGGAATGACGTTGGATTTATCTGAATCACGCGTGAGCCAGATGCACGCATCTGTCTTGGCACGTTTGCGTGCGGGGCTGGCGCACAGAAGCGGTCAGCTCTATCAGGAGTTGGATAACTGAACCGCCGATTCTTTTTTGATCAATTTACACAAGAGATAAAAAAGGCCGAGCAAAACCGCTCGGTCTTTTTAGTTTTGAAGTGTAGCTGCGATCTGTTGTAACAGTTAATGTTCGGAGAGCGATTTGGTGCGGCCGTGCCGGGTGATGTCGCCTTTAGCAGTATAGATCACATCTTCGGCAATATTCACAGCGTGGTCGGCGATGCGTTCAAGGTTGCGCGAGACGTTGAGCAAATAAATGTAGGTTTGCACGAGTTCAGGGTCTTTGCGGATAGCTTGTTCGACGCAGCGGTACATGCCGGCGTGAATCTCGTCTACTTCCTCATCACGTACTTTGACTTGTTCTGCGAGGTCAGCGTCAACATTTACCAATGCATCAAGTGAGCGACCAAGCATCCAGCGGACAGTGCGAGTCATGCCGTGGAGGTCGAAGGGGATGCGTTCGATACGGGGGCATTGCGCGAGGTAGATCGCTTGCTGTGAAATGTTCACCGCAAGGTCGCCGATGCGTTCGAGTTCGTTGTTGATCTTGAGCGCAGCGATGACGTAGCGAAGGTCGAGTGCGACCGGATGATACAGCGCGAGTGTGTGAAGACATTCTTCTTCGATGTCGACTTCAGCGAGGTCGACCTTGTGGTCATTGATCAAGACATCTTCGGCTAAGTCGGGATCTCGATGCTCGATAGCAGTGATCGCGGACTGGACGGCTTCTTCAACCATCGCGCCGAGCGCCAAGATGCGTCGTTTAATTTGATCAACTTGTCTTTCAAGGTGTAATGACAAAGCGTTACCTCGCATTCTGCGGCACAAAAGTACTTAATTTTCCCGGTCATCGCGCGCGGCAGCGGATCAAGCAGGGGTTACTTGATGCGGGCAGGCCGAGGGTTTAACCAAAACGGCCTGTGATGTAGTTTTCGGTTTGTTCGTTGTTGGGGTTTGTGAAGATTTGGCGGGTGGGACCGTACTCGATCAAATCGCCTTGAAACATGAAGGCAGTGTAGTCGGAACTACGGGCGGCCTGTTGCATGTTGTGTGTGACCATGACGATGGTGTAGTCCTTGCGGAGTTGATCAATGAGGTCTTCGATGGCGGCGGTTGATTTGGGATCAAGCGCGGAGCAGGGTTCGTCCATCAGGAGAACTTCGGGTTCAGCAGCGATGGCGCGTGCGATGCAGAGGCGTTGCTGTTGCCCGCCGGAGAGGCCGAGCGCGGACTGCTTGAGACGGTCTTTGACTTCGTCCCAGAGTGCAGCGTGGCGGAGTGATTGTTCGACGATTTCTTCGAGGTCTGCACGCTTGATCTTGGTGTGCAGGCGTGGCCCGAAGGCGACGTTATCGAAGATTGATTTCGGGAATGGGTTGGGCTTTTGGAAAACCATACCCACGCGGCGGCGGAGGTCGACGACATCGGTGCCGGGAGCAAAGACATCTTTACCGTGGATTTGTAGTGTGCCTTCTGCACGAGCGCCTGTGGTGAGGTCGTTCATGCGATTGATCCAGCGTAGGAATGTGGACTTGCCGCAGCCTGAAGGACCGATGAATGCGGTGACGCATTTCTCATGGATGTTCATGGAGATGTCGTGAAGTGCGTGGAAGGAACTGTACCAGGAATTGAAGTTTCGGACTTCAATGGCGGTTTCTTCGTTGATGGCGGATTCGCGCTCTTGTACGACAGGCTTGGATAAAGTGATACTGGAACTCAACTCGTGATCCTCCTTGAGGTGTGTGCCATTATTCGTGTCTGAGGTTGATTGCTCAGGTGCCATGGTTTTTACCTCGTTGGTTGTGTGAGTCGTTTTGGTTTTCATATGTATGTCTAACCGTGTGTTAGTTCATTGGCTTGTGTGTTTTTTGACGGATGATGACTGCGACCGCATTGAAGGAAAGCAGGATGGCGAGCAGGACGATAATGCCCGAGGCAGCGACGCTGTGGAAAGCAGCTTGTGGACGGCCTGCCCAGTTGAAGATTTGCAGCGGCATGGCGGCAAAGTCATCCATCAAGTGTCCGGGTGTAAAGCGTAGGTAGAGTGCCGCGATGATGAGCAGAGGTGCAGCTTCGCCGATCGCGCGGCTCATGGCGAGGATGGTGCCAGTCATGATGCCGGGGACGGCGGCGGGGAGTGAGGTCGTCCAAACCATTTGCCATTTTGTGCAACCCATGGCGAGAGCGCCTTGGCGGAGCGAGTCTGGTACGGAGCGGAGTGCTTCCTGCGATGAGATGATGATGATGGGGAGGATGACGAGCATCAGAGTGAGCCCGCCAGCGAGAACGGATCGTCCAAAAGGCAGGCGGATGTAGTAGAAGTCTTCGGGTGTGCCGAATGTCCAGAGGGGTTCAGCAACGGAACCTGTCATGAAGAATTTAGCGAAGGCAGTAAGGCCGAGGATGCCGTAGACGATCGAGGGGACGCCTGCGAGGTTGGTGATGTTGATTTGAACGATGCTGTGAAGCCAACGGAGTGCTTTTTTGCGTGGCTTGAATTCTTCCATGAGGATGGCGGTACCAACACCAATGGGGATGGCGGTACAAGCACAGACAGTACAGGCGTAGATGGTGCCGACCATGGCGGGCTTGATGCCGGCTTTGACGGGTTTGCGTGAAGGGGGGCTGGTGAGGAAGTTCCAGCTGAGGTATTCGGTGCCTTGCTTGCCGATGGTGATGAGCAGGACGGCAAGCGTGAGAATGGAGAGCAACGCTGCACAAATACAAATGATGACAAAGAGTTTGTCTTTCTTGAATCGACCTTTGCGGGCAAGTTCTGGTTCGGCGAGTGATCGCATGGATGGTCTAGCTTTCTGTCAATGAATATCGTGAATTCATGGGGACGGTGTGTGAGTGAGGCCAGGTGGTGGGTTTAGTCGTAGGCTTGTCGGAACTTGACGCGGATGAGGTTACCGATGAGTGTGAGTGTAAGTGTGATGATGAAGAGTGTGGCGCCGACGGCGTAGGCGGAGTAGTATTCGGCGCCGAAGTTACTGACGTCGCCGAGGAAGATCTGGACCATATAGCCGGTCATGGTTTGGGTTTGATCGTGAACGGCAACGACGTTGCCGAGGCTTTCATTGAGTTGTGGGGGGGAACCACCTGCGGCGAGGGCAACGATCATGGTTTCGCCGACTGCTCTTGCAAATGCGAGAAGGAATGCGGCGATGATGCCGGAAAGTGCGGCAGGTGTGACAACTTTGATGGATGTTTCAAAGCGTGTGGAGCCGAGACCGTAGGCACCTTCGCGGAGCGCACGTGGGACGGCCCGGAGTGCATCTTCGGTAAGGCTGGTGACAATGGGGAGACACATGATGCCAACTGCGAGGCCTGCGGATGTGACATTGAAGACACTGAATTCGATGCCGAGCCATGCGAAGAGTGGGTTGTTGTCGAACCACTGCAGGGCAGGAGTGAGGATTGTGAGTGCGAAAAATCCGAAGACCACGGTGGGGATACCGGCAAGGATTTCAAGGACGGGTTTGATGATGCTTCGGAGTTTAGGGTGTGCGTATTCGCTGAGCCAGATGGCGGTGATGAGTCCGAGTGGGAGCGCGAGACACATGGCGATGACGGTGACCTGCATGGTGCCGGTGATGAGCGGCCAGATACCGAAGTGGTGTTCGGCACCGAGGAGCGGGTTCCATTGGAGGCCGGTGATGAAGTCGACGAAGTGTACTTCGGGGACGTTGAAGAAGCTGATGGCTTCTTTGGCGAGGACGTAGATGATGAGGATGGTGGTGCTGAGCGAGAAAAGGCCGCAGGTGATGAGCGCGCCGAGGATGAAGAATTCTCGGATTTTGCGAGCGGTTTTTGAGCGGCTTTTGATGTTGGCAAGCTTGCTCGTTGAGGTCATGTCTGTGTTAAGCGTGGTCATGAATGTGCCTGTCCGGGGTGGTGTGACTCATGTGCTGCGTCGATTCGGCTAGTAACAAAACGTGTGCAGCGTGTTTTCGAAAAACGCGAACGCTGTCGTTAGACAGCGTCGCGCTAAATTTATCTCATCGTGCTGAGCTTATTTGTAGAGTTCAACGAGGGAGCCTTTACGCTTCTCGCCATCGGCGGTGAGGAAGTGCGTGCCGGTGTGACGGCTGTTGTACTTCCTCTGGGCGATGTCGTAGATGGCGCTTGGGAGGCGGACGTAGCCAACTTCTTCAGCGAGGGCAGGGCCCTGTTCGAAATAGAACTTGACGAATGCGTCGACCTGTGGGCTGTCAGCTGCTTTTGCGTTCACGTAGATGAACAGTGGGCGGCTGAAAGGGGAGTAGCTGCCATTTTCGATGGTTTCAGCTGAAGGAAGAACTGGGCCGTTGCCGCCGTCGATAGCGATCGCTTTGAGCTTGTTCATGTTTTCGAAGTAGTAAGCGCAACCGAAGAAACCGATGGCGCCTTTGTCGCCAGCGATGCCGTTGACGAGGACGTTGTCGTCTTCGGAAACAGTCATGTCGCCGCGGAAGGTGCCTTTCTTGCCAGCGACTTTTTCTTTGAAGTAGTCGAAGGTGCCGGAGTCGGTACCCGGCGTGTACATGACGACTTCAATTGCTGGCCATGCTGGGTTGACGTCTTTCCAAGTCTTCACTTTGGAGTCAGAGAGGAAGATCTTTTTAAGGTCGTCAACAGTGAGAGTCTCGACCCAAGTGTTGTTCTTGTTGACAACGATGGAGAGCCCGTCGTATGCCACGGGGATTTCGATATACTCGATGCCGTTTTCTTTGGCCTTCTTGTCTTCTTTAGCTTTGATTGGGCGGCTGGCATCAGAGATCTGAGTGTCGCCGATGGAGAAACGCTTGAATCCGCCGCCTGTGCCGGAGACGCCAACAGTGACTTTGACACGTGGAGCGACTTCGCCGAATTCTTCAGCGACAGCTTCGGTGATCGGGTAAACGGTGCTGGAACCGTCGATGCCGACCGCGCCGGTGAGCTGCTTGCTTGCAGCAAGTGCTTCGCCTGCGAATACAGAACCCAAAATCGTGGTTGCGGTAACACCGAGTGCTACTGCGAGGGTTGAACGGATGGACGTGCTTTTAGCCATCGTCTCGTCTCCTTGCTTATAAAAAGCGTTGTGATCAATTGGAATGCTGAATGGACATAACCTAGATGCCCTACCCTTGGCAGGTATTTCTTGCCTGCACAAAGGGTGCCTGATTGTTTGACTGCAGTCGTACATCAGACAACCCGCCTGATGCATGTGCGAAAGGTAAGTGTGGAATGTTAATGTCGAGTTAATGAAATGTGAGGAATGTAAAAAGACAGTGCCGGTGATAAGGTTTCGTTTTTAAAAATTGTTCAATAAGCAGGTTATAGTATTCGGTGCTGGCGAGGGTAAAGTGCAGAAACTTATCATATCAGGCCGATAACCAAGGCTTATCCCCAAGGCGGTTCCAAATATGTAATAGAGGTGAATCCAAAGGGATTAATGTTCAGTAGGATTTCTTAGCGATCGGAGAGGCCGTAAGCGGGCTGTTCGCCGCGGATCATCATGGAGAGGCGCGAGAGCCAGATCATGAGGATGGCAACAACGAGTAAACCAAGTACGAAGCCCGCTTGCCACCAGAGTCCGAGACCAATGAGCCAGCTTACGCTGTAGACGATGAGCCATAGACCGCTGAGTCTGCTGAAGATTTTGCCCACGCGACGGCGTGTTTGCATGTTGGATTTTTCTACGCGAGCGATCATGATCATTGCGATCACACCAAAGACAATGAGTGCGAGGACAGGGCCGCTAAGTAGGCGGAGCATGTAGCCCTCTTGGGTTGCAAGTTGATTGTCGTGTGGACGGAGGATACCAACGATAACAAGTGTCCAGAAGAGCCAGCCCATGCAGATGCCGAAACCATCTTTGGTGGTGATGCGCGGTCGTTTGCCTGCGAGCCAATGCCGGATACCGGAACAAGCCATGACGTGGGTCATGGCAAGGATGACGGGCCAACCATATTCAGGACGTGGATCGGGGATGAGCATCATCAGTGAGGTGATGAGGCCAAGAGAGACAATGCCAACAGCAGGCATGAATCGTCCGGTGAGGTTGTAAAACATGATGCCGCCGATAGCGAGGAGCGTAACAACGGTATTGAGTTTGCCGAGCCAAACGGAAGCCGCCATAGCGCAGATCATTGAAAGAACCATCGCAACGATAGCAATACGGATGGGGACACGGCCGGCAGGGATCGGTCGGTTGGGGGCGAAGGCGCGGTCGTGGCGGACATCAAGCACGTCATTGAGTGCCATGCCGGTTCCAGCGAGGCCGAGCGCAACGAGGGTGACGAGGATGAGTTGCGTGATGAGATTGGCATCTAGAACGGCGGGTTGAGTTAGCTCTGCTTGTTTGATGAAGGTCATGAGCCAGATATTGCCGACCATGGCGAGGACGAGCTCGACACGGCCGAGTTCAAACAGGCTCAAGATTTGTCGCAATCCGAATCGCATGTGTACCCTTGATCTTTGTGATACTGTGAGATTGATCGTCCGATTATTCGCTGGCTTACAGCAGATTTCCCGATAATGCTCTATGGCGTGATCAACAGATCATGCATTGATGCGCCCCCGATGATATTGTCGATGCGCTAGTATGTCGCCTTTTCGATGTGGCAGGGGGCAGGGCAGGATTGACCTGCTTGACTCATGACCCCGTCTTGACGCACCCATTACACAACAGCAGTGCAAAAGATGCAAAGAAAGATTAAACTGACATATCAAATGAAATGCATCCACACCCATCTTGTGAGTTTGATTCTTGTTTTGGCCCTTGGTGCTGCGGGCTTAACCTTATCCGGTTGCTCTGCGAGCAGCTCAGGCAATCCGATTGTCGACATGCTTTCCGATTTTATGCCGCCATCGCCACGTGAAGCTGCGTTAGATCTATTTAATGTTTATGACGCTGACAAGCGTCGGCGAGCGGTCGCCCTGATTGCCGCTTCACCATTTGGTGGTGAAGAACCTTATGTGCGGACTTACCGTGTGATGTTGGGGCGCGGGTCGGATGGATCGATCTTGCCGGTGGATAATGACGCGACAGTACGTGCGACTTGTGCGAAGGCGCTTGGGATGCATGGAACGGTGGATGATGCGGAGTTGATTGTGCCGCTGTTGAAGGATGAGGTGCCGTATGTTCGCTGGCAAGCGGCACAAGCGTTGCAACGGATTCATAATCCGGTCGTGATTAATGATTTGACGCAGGCGATGGTGAATGATGAAGATGCAGATGTGCGTATGGCTTCGGCGAGAGCGCTGGGACAGTATGCAGAAATGCCAGTGTTTGAATCTTTGGTTGGGGCGCTATCAGACAATAACTTTGGTGTGGTGAATGCTGCACATTGGTCGTTGACGACGCAAACAGGTGAGGATCTTGGCACAAAGGGTGATGCGTGGTTGAGTTGGGCTTCAAAAAATAGAGGTAACATGTTTGCGAAGCAAAAGAAGTATGTTTACGAGCTATATCTGAAGCCACCGGGTTTGATCGATAAGATGAAGTTCTGGAAGGATGATGATAAGGCAGAAGCTAAACAGCCGATCGGTTCGGAACTTTAAGTTTATTGATTTAGATTGAAGATAAATCATGCCACCCTATATGGGGTGGTTTTTGTTTGGAAATTTTATTGCGGATTGCGAAAAGTGTTGTCGCGGTTTGGCTGCGTTTCTATAGCGTATTGATTATGCGAGGTTGTTGGTGATTGAGTATATTCTGTTATTTGGTCAATCATCATCGTCATATGATCAGCTAGGGCGGAGCCACTTGCTTTAGCGAAGAGTAAAAGTAGTAATGCGAGGATCATGGGAACGAGTGTGAGGTTGGGATTGGCGACTTGTGTCCGTTTGGTCCATTTCGGCGATGGTAATTTGATATTGATCTGTTTTCTAATCATGCGTATTGATTCCATATCCTCAGTGTGAGTTGTTTGTTTTTATATCGTCACAAACAAATCAGATTTTGTTGTGATTGATGGTGATTGTAGGCAGGCTTTGAGGTTGGGTGACTTAATCACGGAACATCCGAATGAGTGTATGAGAAGTCCTAGTGTGGAGTGGATGGAGGTGTTGGTATGTTGGTCTGGTTAGCCATAGTGCGCATGTAAAAACCGCTTGTTTAAAGCGGTTTTGTGATTGAGAGAGAAAATCTAGCGGGTTAGTGTTTTCGCCGCATCATGAAGAATGTCCCTAAGCCGAGCAGGGCGATACTCGCAGGTTCGGGGATGGAGAGTGAGCCGAGCGCGTTGTGCGAGATGTTGTCGAGGTAGATGACTTTGTTGCCAGTTCCCCAGATTTGGACGGAGTCAATGGTGAAGTCTGTGCCGTCGATTTGGCCGTTGCTTGAGCCTGCCCATGCGTCCCATGCCGCAGCATCATCCAAATTCCATTCGTAGAGATGCCATTCGCCATCAGCAATAAGGTCCATGCGAATACCGCGTTCAGTACCGCCGGTAGGGTCATCGATGGCGATGCTGATTTCAGCCCCCTCATCTGTTGTTTTGGCCCAGACGCCAACAAAGCCATCTGCCGTTCGGACGAGGTTTTGTGAACGTGTGGCGTTGGCGCCGGAAACGATGCGGCTCATCCATTCACTGGTTTGGTTTGTGTCATCGGTGATGGTCACTTTGAGAGCGCTTTGCCCCATGGGAGTATCGGTATTGACGAGTTCTGCGGTGGAGGCGGATTCATTGAAGCCATTACTGCTGCCAGAGTAGCCGGGGGAGTATTCGAATGTGGCGCGGTTGCCGTGTTCAAAGTTCGCAAAGGCAACATAGCTGTTGTCGACGATCGCATGTACGCCGAGGTTGGAGCCGACTGCTCGATATTGTTCTGATGGTGAGTTGACATAGTGGGCAGTGCCATTGTTCATGGTCATTTGTGTTGAGCCGCCGCCGTCGTAGTTGACTGCCCATGTTGCGCCGAAGGCTTGCATCAGTTTGCCAAGTTCATCATTCTTGACGCCAATGGTATCTGTTTGCCTGCCGTCGACGGTCATGAGGATGAGTTTGTTTTCGACTTCGTTGTAGCCGATGGCGGTACGCGGATGGCGGGAGGTTGCATGATCAAGTTGACCGTTCCCGGTGAGTTGTCCGTTTTGAACGATGATGTCGCTGCCGGAGGTGGCGTTGTAGTAAGCGTGTTGGTTTGAGCCGTAGGAGGTGAGGAGTTCGATCTGATTATCGATAGAGAGATTAATGGTGGGCCAACCGTTAGCATGTGAGGAGACGATAGAGCCATCAGCTACGACAAGGCCAACATTATTAGCGCCTGAGCCAACGGTACCGAAGAAGGTGGTGTTGATGGCAATCTCGGTATTGGTCTGTTGCATGAACTGCATGGTGGTTTGGCGAGTGGTCTCACCGCTTGCAGCGCCATTTGCTGGGGTGGAGGTGAAGCTGATGCCGTTGGCACCAAGATCAATTTCCATGACGTCGACATTGAGTGGGCTGGTGTTCCAACCGAGGATACTATGGGCATCCGAGCCACGCAGTTGGCTGTATTGCACGCCTTGGAATGGATTGACGGTGAAGTAGCCGGCTTGGGCGCTGGTGCCGGTGATTAAGAGGGACAGCAGGCTTGTTGCGAATAGGAACTTCTTTTTCATCGTGACTTCTCACCTCGGATTTGGGGACTCAACCAGTACAATGCGCGCGGCTGCCTCTACATGGGTAGATGCCGTTTGGCGCGTTCCTGACACTTTGCTTACATTCAGCTTGGCTGGCGATGGAAGGTGGGGCGACTAGGGTCGCGTCCTGTACAGCCAAGTTGTCCCACTGCAGAATTAAATTTACACGAAATAATGAAACAATCAAAGTTTTTGTTGCAAAAAGTGAGATGCGATCTCGATTTTAAAGCTCTAGGGCTACATTTTGGGTGATTTAGATGAAATAGGTGTTTTGTGAAATGATGGAGAACGGATGGATCCGATGTGTGAGCTAGAGATGTATTAATTGTATAGGGAAACCTTCCTAACAAAATATATACAAATCCTAAATATGACGTTGTGCTGGTTCTGCTCTAATGCAGCCTAGTATTGGCGGAGTTCATAAACACCTCGCGAGCCTGTTATGCCACAACCAAGCGTATCGAAGGATGGATCCAATGAGCACAAAGCATCTGGGCTATTGCGTTTATTAATTATTGTCATGATTGTCTTGGTTGTGTCTGTTGCTGTGACTAAAGGTTTGATGGAGTTTCATATTCTGCGGGCGCCTTATCCGCCGACGGGTAAGTCGATTGCTTGGATCGTACGATCGCCGGAACCAGCCTATAACTTCAATGAAGTGGTGGCAGGTAAAGTTTTTCGTTCTTCGAATCCGGATGAAGGTTTTGTGGATTATGTTGTTACCAACTACGGCATCAAGCGGATTGTGACGTTGGTGGGTGATCAGCCGTGGCATGAATATGCACGGTCAAAGGGAATTGAGATAGAAACGTACAGTTGGTCAACGAGTGCGCTGCCTGCTTTGGAAGAGCTTGCGGCTGTGCAGGGTTACTTAGATGGAGCAACGGTGGAAGAGCCAGTGTTGGTGCATTGTTCAGCTGGTGCGGATCGGACGGGGTATGCGGTGGCGCTCTACCGTGTGCAGACCGAAAAATGGTCGCAGGAAGATGCGGTTGAGGAAATGCGATCTTATTGGCATTATCCAGAAACTAAAGCGCAACTTCATCAGCAGATTGATGACTATCTGAATCCGCGGGAACAGACAGCTTCAGCATCAGTGGCGGTGCAATAATCTTTTTACACGTATTAGTCTGATGCTTGATCAGGCTTCTCGATGTAGCCATTCATCCTCAATTTGAGCGTATTCATCGGCGAGCTTATTACGTTCGGTGCTGAGCTTGGCGGCTTTATCCGCATCGCGATACGTGTCGGGGTCGGCGAGTTGGCGATCAACATTCGCGAGTTTTTCTTCTGTCTTAGCTAGCGTCTCTTCGAGTTTGTTTTGGTTCATGTGCTTGAAGCGGGTACTGCGATTGTTATTTGACTTGGCGGGGGCAGGGGTTGGGGTTTGCTTGGTTAGTTCGGCGCGCCGCTCTTTTTCTTTTTGTGCTTCGGCTTCCTGCTGCGCGATTTTCTGTTGTTGCTTTTGGAGTTTTTCGCGTTTGATGGCTTCGTTGTACTCGGAGTAGTTGCCGAGGAAATGGCGGACACCACCCTTGCCATCAAGGACGAGGAGTTGATCGACGAGGTTGTCCAGGAGCATGCGGTCATGGCTGATAAGCAGGAGGGTTCCTTCGACAGGTTTTTCGCCGACTGTGGCGTATTTCTGAACGGGGCTGACGTATTGTTTGAGTGCGGCTTCGAGGCGTTCGGCGGAAGGGATGTCGAGGTGGTTGGTGGGTTCATCTAGAACGAGAACGTTGTGTCCGCCTGCGACGAGGCCGGCGAGGACAACACGGGCACGTTCGCCGCCGCTGAGAACGCCGAGGTTTTTTTCCTGTTCATCGCCGGTGAAAAGGAAGCCACCTGCGAGGTTACGCGCTTCCTGCTCAGTTTCGTTTGCGACACGTCGCCGGAGGTAGTCCATGACGGTTTCGTTACCGGAGAGTCCTTCGTGTGTTTGTGAGAAATGGCCGATGTCGATTTGCGAGCCGGGTTTGACGCGGCCCTTATCGGCTTTGAGGCACCCGAGGAGGACGTTGATGAGTGTGGATTTTCCGGCACCGTTGGGCCCGATGATGCCGATCTTTTCACCGCGAACGACTTTGAGATCAATGTCGCGGAAGAGGATGTTATCGTCGTAGGCTTTGCTGACACCTTCAGCGAGGATGACGTGGTCGCCGGGGCGTTGAACCTTGCGGAAGCTGAGGTTCATGACGTCGAGCTCGATGGGTTTTTCGAGGATCTCGTCACGGATGTATCGGTCGAGCCGTTTTTCGCGGCCTTGCGCTTGTTTAGATCGCTGCCCGGCGCGGTAACGATCGATGAAGGCTTTTTCCTGTTTGATCTTTGTTTGCTGTTTGTCGTAGGCGCGCTGCTGGGCGAGGACGCGTTCGGCGCGGAGCTCACGGTACTTGGTGTAGCTACCGGGATATTCGACCATGCGGCCACGTTCGAGTTCGTAGATTTTTTTGACGCAGCGATCAAGCAGCCAGCGGTCGTGGCTGATGAGGATGACGGCGCCGGAGTATTCACCGAGGAAATCTTCAAGCCACTTGCGGCCTTCGATGTCGAGGTGGTTGGTGGGTTCATCAAGCAGGAGGATGTCTGGGTGTTCGAGCAGAAGCTTGGCGAGGGCGAGTCTGCCTTTTTGTCCGCCGGAGAGGTCTTTGACTTTGACGTCGAAGAATTCATCTGTGAGCCCGAGTCCGTGTAGGACTTCATCGACTTTGTGGTCGACGGCATAGCCGCCGGCGGCGTGCATTTTGTGTTCAAGTTTTTCGTACTGGTTCATGAGCTTGGTAAGCTCGTCGCCTTGAACGTCGCCCATCTTGTGCGCGAGTTCTTCGAGTTGCCGGTGCATTTCGTCGAGGTGCGCGTAGGCTTCGCCAGCTTCTTCACGGAGAGTGTGGTCAAGATTGAGTCGGTGGTCTTGATGGAGGTACCCGACGGAAAGGCCGCGAGCGATTTGGACTTGGCCCTGATCGATTTTCATGTTGCCAATGTTGGCTATGAGTTTCATGAGTGTGGATTTACCACAGCCGTTACGACCAACGAGTCCGACATGCTCGCCTGCATCAAGGGTGAGGTTCACGCCGTCTAGGATGACGCGGTCGCCGAAGGAGATTTCAACATTTGCAACGCTGACAACAGCCATAAAACCTCAACGATCTTGATCGGGTCTTCGCGATGGCGAAGGGGATTGGTGGGCGGACCATGTGGGGATGGCTCGCGGGAACTACCAGAAAGCAGGACGCAGATTGTAGCTGCTGCCCTTAAATACGCCAAAGCCCTGTCATAATAGGCGGTTTTTGACGGTTGTATCAATCACGTGCGCGCCCACCTTAACATACGCTATGTTGTGCTCATCTGGGGCTCCCTTTGTGGCGGAAAGCTTTCTATTCTTTAGTACTATGAGTATCCATCCGAATTTGTTGATTGTTTTAACGCGCGGCTTTCGATCAGATGCGATGTCTGATGAGCGGGCATGGCCGTTGTCAACAGCGCATTTGGAGGCGCTGTCACGACGGGGGATACGATTGGCGGCATCAGCAGCCTCGACGGCAGATCCACAAGCGCTTGATACGCTTTTAACGGGGCTTCACGCGCGTCAACTCGGCGATCATTTGGAAGAGCTGTGTGGATCTAATCACCAGATAGAGCCAGACGAGCGACCAATGTCGCAACGGCAACTGAAGGTGTCTGTGGCGCAGTATCTGCAACAGGCAGGGTATCACACGGCGGGTGTGGGGTTGGTGCGGCCGATCATTACGCATTTAGATGAATCGGTTTGTATTGAGGATGTGGATGTGATTCGCCAGCCGCGATCAGTGGAGGATGCATACTATCGTCATTGCCGCAAGGAAGGTTTGCTTGCAGCGATTATGCAACAGCGTGTGACGCGACAGAAACACGGGCCGTTTGCACCGGATCGGTTGTTGTTAGAGCCGGCAGATGACATTGATGGGTTTATCACGCGGCAGACATTGAACAAGATCAAGACGATGCCGACGGATAAGCCGTGGGCGCTGTTTGTGTCGTTTTCCGGGCCGGACAATCAATTGCCTGCGCCGCCATTGTATGATTCGCTGGTGAATCCGAAGCATTTGATGGACGGTTGTACAATTCCGGATTTCCGAAAACATCATCCGATGGTGCAGCCGGTATATTTGCGGACGCAGTTACAGCGATTAGAAGCAAGGGCAGTGGCGCGGATACGTGCGGATTATTTGGCACGTGTGGGGATGATTGATTATGCGATGCGACAGATTGTGGGTGAGATGGATCAGCGGGAGGATTGCACGAATACATGGACATGTTTTACGTCGAACCGTGGGACGTTATTGGGTGAGCATGGTTTGATTGGGCATCAATCGTTTTACAATGCTGCGGTGCAAGTTCCGCTTGTGATTGCGCCACCACGAAGTGCACCGATGCCACATGATGCGATTCCAGATGGATTGTTTTCAACGGTGGATTTTGCGGCAACACTGTGTGATTTGGCTTCGGTAAAGTTACCCAAAGAAGTGACGGGGCGGTCGTTGTTGCCGTTGTTAGGGAGCGTTTTGGACGATGTGGATGATCCGATGGGTGGACTGCTTTGTGAATTTGAAGATCGGACGCTTTTGGAAACGCACCGTTACAAGGCGATCTATAACCGCGGATCAAATCAGCCGACGGCAGTGTTTGATTTGCTTGCAGATGAAGATGAGAAGAAGAATCTGGTTGATTCACAACTGGGGGAGGATATTGCTGAGATGATGATGCTGCGGTTAGAGGAAGCAACAGGGGCGTTGCCATTGCCACATTTTTCAGCGTGAAGTAGGTCTTATTGTGCCCGATCTTTATTGGCTGCAGCGCGCTTGCGTTTTTTATTGTCATGATTTGCAAGGCGCATCCCACGCCAAAGACAGAGGCCACTGATAGCGATCATGACAAGGACGATTGCGCCTGCCCAGTTGATGATAAGGGCAAAGACTTCTGCATCATCCAGTTCTGGCGAGCTATTACGCACCCATTGCATGAGGCTGTTTGGCAATGAACGCCAAACCAGTAACGCTACAACAGCCAACACCCAGATGATATTTACTGCAATGGCAGCGATGAACCAGCGATCCGCTTTGGCCCATCCATCTTCTTGATTACGCATGTTCAGTTCCCAACCGTTCATCACGTCGGTAACATCGTCATGAATCATCGAGGGCGATGAATCATTGAATCCTAGGCGCAGGAGGTTGCGGTGTGTGAGTTCCAGATAATTTTCTGAGGCGGGATGGGCGCATGAAAAACGCCCAACTTTCTCACCAGAAAAGCTGAGCGTTCCATAAATAGCAGTAGTTTTATAGGCCAATTAAAATTTGATCAGTCGGCTTGTTGTTGGAGTTTCTCGACGATGGATTTGTCTTCGAGCGTGGTGATGTCGCCGGAGATTTCACGGCCAGCGGCGATATCACGCAAGAGACGGCGCATAATTTTGCCGCTGCGTGTTTTAGGGAGTGCGGGAGTAAATTGAAGCTTGTCGGGTTTGCTGATGGGGCCGAGCTCCTTGGCGACGTGATCGCGGACTTGTTTTTTGAGTTCGTCGGTTTCTTCGATGCCGCCTACAAGTGTGACGAATGCGGCAATGCCGGTGCCTTTGATGTCATGTGGGAAACCGACCACGGCAGCTTCAGCGACTGCATCGTGAGAAACAAGCGCGGACTCGACTTCCATCGTGCCGAGGTTGTGCCCCGCGACGACGATGACATCATCAATGCGGCCCATGATCCAGAAGTTACCATGCTCATCTTTGCGAGCGCCATCGCCAGCAGTGTAGTAACCTTCGACTTTGGACCAGTAGGTGTCAATGAAACGCTCACGGTTGCCATAGACACCGCGAAGCATGGACGGCCAAGGTTTGCGGATGACGAGGATGCCACCTTCGTTTTCGCCGACGGGTTCGCCTTCACTATTGACAACGGCAGCGTCGATACCGAAGAAGGGCTTGGTGCATGAGCCTGGTGTGGTGGTAGTTGCGCCGGGGAGTGGCGTGAGCATATGTCCGCCGGTTTCGGTTTGCCACCACGTATCGACGATGGGGCATTTTTCGTTGCCGATGACTTCGTGATACCACATCCATGCTTCGGGATTGATCGGCTCGCCAACGGTACCGAGGACGTTGAGCGAGGAAAGATCATGCTTGTCAATATGCTCGCGGCCCCACTTCATGAACGCGCGGATAGCTGTGGGAGCGGTGTAGAACTTAGTGACTTTGTGACGTTCGATGATGTCCCAAAAGCGATCTTTATCAGGGGCATCGGGAGCGCCTTCGTACATGAGTGTGGGGACACGGTTGGGGAGTAGGCCATAAACGATGTAGGAGTGGCCGGTGATCCAGCCAATATCAGCAGTACACCAGTACATGTCGTTATTTTCAGGGTGGAGGTCAAAGGTGTATTTGCTGGTGAGGTAGGTATAGACCATGTACCCGCCGGTGGTATGCATGATGCCTTTGGGCTTGCCGGTGGAGCCAGAGGTGTAGAGGATGAAGAGCAGATCCTCGGCATCCATGGGTTCGGCTTCGCAATGTTCGCTTGCGGTGGCAGTGATGTCCTCCCACCAGTGATCGCGGCCTTCGACCATATTGATGTCGTTTTGGCAACGCTCAAGGACGACGACGGTTTTCACGAGATCGGTGAGTGTGAGCGCTTCGTCGACATTGTCTTTCAGCGGCACGGCTTTGCCACGACGCCAACCGCCGTCGGCCGTGATGACGATGTTTGACTTGCCGTCTTCGACACGGTCACGGATAGCGGATGCGGAGAACCCGCCGAAGATGATGGAGTGTGGTGCGCCAATGCGTGCACAAGCAAGCATGGCGATGGCGAGTTCGGGGACCATGGGCATGTAGATGGTGACGACATCGCCTTTTTTGACACCGAGGTTTTTGAGTGCGTTGGCGAAGCGGCTGACTTCACGTTTGAGATCGTTGTAGGTAAGTTTGCGGATTTCGGGTTCGCCGCCTGCATGTCCGCCATCTTGATCCTGGATAGGCTCACCTTCCCAGACAATGGCGGTGTGGTCGCCGAGGCCGTCATCAATCTGGCGGTCGATACAGTTGTAACAGATGTTGGTCTTGCCACCGACGAACCACTTAGCATCGGGGAGATTCCACTCAAGGACGGTGTCCCATTTTTTGAACCAGTGCAGCTCGTCAGCAACTTCGGACCAGAAGCCTTCTGAGTCTTCGACGGAGCGTTTGTGCATTTCTTCGTACTTCTCGATGGACCCGATGTGCGCCTGTTTGGCGAATGCGGCGGGTGGTGGGAAGTGGCGATTTTCGGTCAGAACCGATTCCATTGAACTTTCTGATTCGGTCGATTTTCCAGCTTGAGCCATGACATCATTCCTCGTGTCTGTTATCGAATAGATACAAATATTCAATCGTGATATGTGATTGTTCTCGCGTGTGCGGGGCAGCTCTCCCAAGCGAAGCCCGAACGCTCAGAATAAAAGGTCCCGTCCCGCACAGCAAGAGCTTTAAGACAATCATTGAAATTTTCCAGCACAATTAAACATGGTGCATCAGTAGGGTGGTGACCATAAGACATTGTTGCCCTTTGGATGCGGATTGGAGAGATCGGGGTTGGACCGTATGCCAGATAACCACCTTTTTTCCCTTGTGGCGGGTTTATTTCGTTGATCTGCGCGATGGGTGCTTATCTCGGGTTGTGGTTTCGGTCGATTCTTATCAGTACCCCAAACCAATTCAAGTGACCGAGTCAATATTTTTGCGCAACCGGTGCGCTATGAAAGGTGTTTGGCGATGCGAGAGTTTGTGATTGGATTTGTGCGTGTCGAGCGGAAGATTAAATTGTGCGGCATGATGATGTTGGCGATTGCTATGGTATTTTGTCCGCGCGCCGTGATGGGGCAGGTTAATGATCCATATGCAGCAGAGTATCCGGAACATGAGATGGCGCGCATGATTGATTCGATGCGCAAAAAGTTTGCGAATAAGCCGACATCGGAGCGAGTGCTCAAGCAACTACAAACAGGTAATCGAAACTTTATCAATCAACATATAGAGAATCTGCGTGTGAATCGTGAGACACTTGAACGGGCGACGATTGCGGATCAATCACAATATGCGATTGCATCGATCTTGGCATGTTCGGATTCACGTGTGCCGGTGGAGCTAATTTTTGACCAAGGGATTTTGTCAGTATTTGTGAACCGTGTGGCTGGGAATGTAGCAGGTGTGACGCAGCTGGGTTCATTGGAGTATGGCTTGGCGCATTTGTATACCCCGGTGTTTTTGGTGTTAGGACATGAGCGATGCGGCGCGGTACAGGCTGCAATCGATGTGTTGGACAATAAGAATATTCCGTTGGAGGAAAACATTCCAGCATTGGTAGAGAATATTAAACCAGCGGTGTTGCGGGCTAATCAAATGCATCCTGCCGCGACAGGCGAGGATTTGCTGCATATTGCAGTTGAGGAAAATGTGTATCAGCAGATTGCGCAGTCGTTCTATATTTCACCAATTACTCGAGAGTTGTCTCGGAAGAATCTGGTGCGCGTAATTGGTGCAGTTTACAACTTGAATGATGGAACGGTTCGGTGGCTGCCGGAGGAAAAGATTGCAGAGATTCGTGATCAGATTGACCGTGACCCCTTTTCGGTGAAGGTGGAGTACCAGTTCCCTAATTTGCGTGTGCCGATGAAGGAATCGCCGTTGACATCTCAGTTGGTAAAGGCGGCGCCGAGTGGGGAAGAGTTGGCGGAGCAGCAGGATCAGAATGCATATCCGCTTTCACATGCGAGCAAGCAGACCGTGCCGATCCATCGGTCAGTAGGTTTTTGGATCGCGTTTTCAATCATCACGCTTTTGGTCGCTTCGTTGATCGCATTAATCATCATTGTGTATGTGAAATGGATCAGGAATATGAAGCCGAGTGCGTGAGCGGCGTGATTGTGGGTAGGGTTGTCTTGAGGTGGGTGATCATTGCATTCGCGAGGTGCGAGGGTATTATGCCTCGGTGTTATTGATTGATTGCTATAACGTGCTTCATTTGCCGATGCCGCCGGTGCTTGCCGGGTTGGATGAGCATGGTTTGTGCGTGGCGATCTCGCGGTCAGCTTTTCGGAAGCAAACAGCAACAGTGGTGTGTGACGGGAGGCCGAAGCCGTTGGCGCCGTCATGCTCGCCGGTGGATTCGGTGGAGCTTGCGTATGCGGGGATTTCGCAGTCAGCGGATGATCTGATTATTTCGATCATGAACGGGCACAACGCACCGCGGCGGATCACGCTAGTGACCAATGACAATGCGATCAAGAAAGTCGCACGGGTTCGCCGGTGCAAAACAATGTCGTCGGAGAAGTTTATTGATCGGCTGGCGGGTTCGCTGGATTCGCCAGTTGGAATTCCGCATCCGTCGGCCAAGCCGGACTTGTCACCAGTGCCTGCAGATCAGGTCGCAGGATGGTTAGAGGAGTTTGGGCTATCCGCAGAGGAGTTGGCGGCTGATCCGATCTATCGGGAATTGCTAGCACTTACTGAGAAGCCTGTCGAAAGGAAGCAAGAGCAAAGTGGGGATGTGAAGGGGGAGACGCCAACGGAGAAGGTTGAAGGAAAACCGTTGGCACTTCCAAAAGGTAAATCGAAGATCAAGCGATCAGAGCGATGTAAGAATCGCAAGCCACGCAAGTCTCCGCTGAAGACAGTGGATCTTGAGAATATTCTTTCAGCAGATATTGAAGAGCAATTGAAGAAATTCTGGCCGCCGCCGGGTTTGTAATTTAACCTATTTTGCCTCATTTCGCAGTGGTTTTATACCACAGACGGTTTTCCCACAGAGCGCCCACAGCGGCGATTCCGTGTATCATGAGGTGTGGAAGCAATGGTTTTTCCACGCCCAACCATCACAACAACACCTCGGATCTGATCATGAGCAAAACATACAAGCGCGTTCTTCTGAAAATCTCCGGCGAGTCCTTGTGCAAGCCCGGCTCATTTGGGATTGATTCGGATGAATTGAAAGTCATTGCCACGGAAATCGTCAAAGCGGCCAAGGTTGGTGCGCAGCTTGCGGTGGTCGTTGGTGGCGGCAACATCATCCGCGGTGCAACGCTTGCTCAGGAAGGCGCGATTGTTCAGGCAACCGCAGATCAGATGGGGATGCTCGGTACGGTTATGAATGGGTTGGCACTTAAAGAGATGCTGGAGCAATTGGGTCAGCAGGCACGCGTACTGTCGGCGATCAATCTCTCGGCGGTGGCTGAAACGTTTATCCGTGGACGCGCGATCCGTCACTTAGAAAAAGGCCGGGTGGTGATCTTCGTGGCAGGTACAGGGAATCCGTTCTTCACAACCGACTCTGCAGCTTCACTTCGCGCAGCGGAGATCGGTGCGGATGTTTTGTTGAAGGCGACTAAGGTTGACGGGATTTATGACAAGGATCCGATGAAGCATGACGATGCGAAGAAGTTTGAACATCTGTCATTCAAAAATGCAATCGACAAGGATTTGAAGGTGATGGACTTGACCGCCTTTGACATGTGCCGGAAGCGCAATATCCCGATTGTGGTGTTCAATATGAAGGAAACGAACCACATCGCAGAAGTGGTGGCGGGGCAGAATCACGGAACGACGGTGACGGTAGATTGATATGTGTAAGGGGCAGGGGGGGATGAGGTGATCTTCACGTTGTGTGCTTGATGAGCTACAATGCTAGCCTGATTACAGAAACCCGCCTGAATCCACAGGGAGTGCATCATGGATATGGACCTCGACACAATCCTGCTTGAGACCGAAGAAGCGATGGAAAAAGCGGTCGATTATTTGAAGAATGAGTTGCGTGGTGTGCGTACTGGCCGGGCGTCGACGGCGCTGGTGGAATACATCAAGGTGGATGCTTATGGTTCGATGACGGACTTGCGTCAGTTGGCGATGATTACGGTGCCTGAGCCGACACAGCTTTTGATCAAGCCGTTCGATGCGTCGATTTTGCAAGCGACGATCAAGGCGATCCAGAACGCGGGATTAGGTTTGAATCCGATGGCGGAAGGCAAGCAGATTCGTTTGAATTTGCCGGCCCTGTCGGGTGAACGTCGTCAGCAATTGATCGGCACGGTCAAGCAGATGGGCGAGACGAGTAAGATCGCGATCCGTAATGCTCGTCGCGATGCAAATAAGCACATCGATAAGCTGGCGAAGGATAAGACGCAACACATTCCGGAAGACACGGCTGCTTCAGCAAAGGATGACGTCCAAAGCGATACAAAGAAGTATGAGAAGCAAGTTGAGGAAATGATCGATGCCAAGGCGAAAGAGATTCAAGAAATCTAATCTTGTTGGAAACGAATGATTAAATACAAAACCGTGGCAGTACTTGTCACGGTTTTTTTAATAGATGGATTGTATGAGGGTATTAGTTTTTGTTAGCGCTTTTGGGCCAGTCGATGCGTTGGGGGGAGCTGTTTTGGCTGCGATCTTTAATATCGGCGCGGCCGTCCGAAATGAGTTTTTGAAGCTGTGTTTTAATCCATGCCTCGCGCTTGAGGAGATCTTGTGCATCATATTCATGGTAGAGATTGAAGTTGAGCTTGTTGGCCAGCTTGATGCGCCCCTTGGATTTCAGAATAGATTTAGCTTGCTTTCGCATGGTGGTTTCAGCAATCTCGCGGAGCTTTAGGTCTTCTTTGATGGACCATTTGGTATCCCAGTGCTCGTAGACATATTTGATTACGTTCAGTTCGATGTCTTTATCAGGGACAACTGGGGGGAAGTGAACGCTGGGCCAGTCTTCAGGGTGCAACATAAACTCTGTGAGGAGTACAGAAGCGATACCACGGGCGGCGCGCGTGTGGGCTTCTTTGTTGTCGTTGTGGTCAAGCTCGTTGAGACGCATCATGCAGGGGATACGACGGGCGCGGGGACTGACGTGGCGAATTGCGGTCATGTCAGCGTAGAATTCTTGGAGATGCCGATATAGTTCGGAGTGCTTTGTGAATAGCGCTACAACCACATCTTTGGGAAGAGCGATACTGACGTAATTGTGACCGAGTTCGTGCCAAGCAATGAATTCAGCAAGATCACCTTGGGTGAGGTTATGTTTTTGCGCGAGTGCGCCGTTTGCGGGTATGGAACTGCCGATGCGTTTGGGATCCCACGTAACCAGTACTTTAATATCGACGATTTCTTGTTTGACGACATTGCCGAATTGATCGACCCACCGCTTGGTGACGGGTAATACCGCTTGGAAGCCGAGCTCTTTGCTTGGCGCATAATTGGCATAAAAAGTGCTACCCCAGATAGCAGCCTTAAAACTGACATCGTTACGACTGGAGCAGTTTTTCCACCATTTTGGTTTGAATTTGCGCCAGTCACCACTGGCTTTGAGGCAGCTTTCGCGAGTTTCCTTGTCGAGGAATCGCATGTACGGTCGCATTCGACCATTGATCCGGTGCATGTTCTTCCAGTCGCTGCTCAGATACGTTTTCTCAAATTCAGCGTAGAGTTCCTTGGTTTTGGCAAGTTGCTCTTCAGTGGGCGGTTTCCTGCTTCGGCCGCTTGCAGTACTGGTGCATAGAAGTGCCAGGCACAGTAGTGTGGCAAGGGTGGCATGCCATGATCGGTTGGATGAAGAAATACAATTCATATGGATGCCCGGAGCCTATTCAAAAAAGGCATGTTACGGATTAATTATAAAGGAGAACATGCAGCCATTATACAGGGGTGTAAGCATAAACCGAGGCGTTTTTTCAAGCGAACGGGTCTGTTCTATCGTGCATGAATGACCAACGTACATCTAGGGTTGGTGCATTTGCTCGTTGTATGCGCGGGGGCCATTTCCCTTGTGATCCATGAAAACGCGGTGGTATGAACTAAATCTCAAATCCTCATACAATGGTGGTTACGCCGGGGACGAGATCCATGGACCGCCTGAGAACCAATTGATCATGACACAAATCGCCAGCCATCCCAAGCAGTATGCCAATCCGATTGATATTGACGCCGTTGTTGCCGGTAAAGCCCGCCTCACCACTCAGCAGGCTTATGATCTCTATCACAACGCCTCGCTACATGATCTCGGCCAGTGGGCAAATGCGGTCACCGAACGTATCCACGGCAAAGACATTCGCACCTATGTCAAAGACCGCAACATTAACTACACCAATGTCTGCACTGCTCGTTGTACGTTCTGCGCATTCCGTCGTGATCTGGATGAAGACGGGTCGTATACACTTTCTCGTGAGCAATTGCACACTAAGATCAAAGAACTGCTTGCGGTAGGCGGAACGCAGATTCTTCTGCAAGGTGGGATGCATCCTGAATTACAGATTGAGTATTACGAAGATTTGCTGCGTGATTTGAAGTCGGCTTTTCCATCGATCCATATTCATGGCTTCTCGCCGCCAGAGTTTGTGGAGTTCGTGGCGATTTTTGATCTGGATGGTTTTCCGACACCGGGCGCGGGGCAATCGCATACGCTGGAGCCGGCCGTTTGGCAGGCGAAGCTGAAGGTGATCATGGAGCGATTGCAAGCCGCGGGATTGGATTCGATCCCCGGCGGTGGAGGTGAAATTTTCACATCGCATGTGCGCCGCCGAATCGGCATCGGCAAGGCGACGTCTAAGCAATGGTTAGACGTGATGTTCATGGCGCATTCGCTCGGCATGCACACCTCAGCAACGATGATGTTCGGTCATATCGAAGGGGTGCGCGACCGAATCAATCACATGGCGATGTACCGCGATTATCAGGACAAAGCGATTGCGGCGAACCATCCGGGCAAATATGTGTCGTTTATTGCCTGGCCGTTCCAGCGCGAGAACACGCCACTGGGCCGCGTGCCAGATTGGGATGCGCAGGCAGGGGAAGCTTTTGCCGGCGATACACTGGCCGATTTAATTGAGGCGGGCGAGATTGATGAGGAAGATAAGAAGGCTTGCGATGCCGCGGTGCCAACAGCGGGAAAAGTCGTCCGGATGGCTGGAGCGAGTGAATACCTCAGAATGCAGGCACTGTCGCGGTTGTTTTTAGATAATTTTCATTCGATCGGATCGTCTTGGGTGACGATGGGGCCGCATGTGGGGCAGTTGGCGCTGCGATACGGGGCGAGCGACATGGGTTCGATCATGATGGAGGAGAACGTGGTGTCGGCGGCGGGGACGACATACTGTTTAGACGAGCCGTATTTGTGCCACCTGATCCGTGGTGCGGGTTATATACCTGCGGAGAGAGATAACGCCTACAACATTTTGAATACCTATGAGCATGGCGATGCGAAGTCGCCGGATTTGGCGGTTGAGGATTGGTCTAACCATCGGATAGATGCGCTGTATCAGGAAGATGGCTCCCCCGCTCCCGTAAGTTGTGGCGATGGATGTTCGGATGATACTTCGGAGAGTGATCCGGATGCGATTTCGTTAACGATCACGGATTGAGATTAAACTTAGTTGATATGAAAAAAGCAGCCTTTAGAGGCTGCTTTTTGTTAGGTCATCATGTTTGATTGTTAGATTCGTTCAACAAGCCGCAGCTTGCGCTTGCGTTTTTGTTCAGCCATGTCGACAAGGACGCGCTGGGTGATGGTGCAGTTGCGGGCGACTTGGTTCAGTAGCGCGATTTGCTGGAGCGTCTTTTCAGAGTCCATGGTTTCACCGTTTTGGGCGGCGCGTAGTTGTGTCAAAGTTTCGGCGGAGCCACGCATCATTTTGATCGCGGCATCAAGCGCGTCATCAACATCGATTCTTCCGTCATCGTTGACATCCAGTTCGAGTTCCATGTGTTCGAACTGCCAGCTTGTCCCCGCTGAGAAACTCGCCAAGATCGCCTCCTGCGCTTTGCGGTTTGGCAGGTGCCTCACCAGTAGTCTGATGGAATCGTAGTCGGGTTGGCTTTGGCCACTGATCCAGCGATAGACGGTGGAGGTGGAGACGCCGGACAACTCGCCGATCTCTTTGGCGGTGGTGAGGTTGTCATCGATCAAAATTTGTAATGTTTTCGCTAGCATGTACGCAATCCTTTCGCCCCCATGCCCAGAAGAACCTCGGAAAATCACATCACCAACACAGCACATCTGATCGACTCCGTAGCCAGCATCAGTCCGCACAGTATAAGCTCAAATTGCCCGAGCTCCGAATGTTTTATTGTGTAAAGATACCGCAGCATCAGCTCCAGATCTGGCAAAATACTTCTGACTTTCCTTACATCTGCGTCTTTGTGATATGTTAGACTATGCCCGTTCATGGTGAGTAAGGCATGTCTGGTTTTCACCATAGCCGTCGCTTGAGACGGCTAAGCATGTCAAACTGACGAGAGCAGAGCAAAGCCTTCCGGGGGGAGATTCCGGGGTTCTGCACCGATAAGCCAATGATTCCAGTTGCTTTAGCACGCTGCGCGCGTTCTATTTTAGCTGGAGGAGGGTACGGTTGCAGATGGTCGGTGGTGCAGTTCCATGAGCCGGGCATCGGCTGCATCAGGGTAAAAGTGGGTTTTTTATCATAATATTTTATGTTGACAGCGATCCTATGATGGGTGTTTTACGCAAATTGCCGTGCTTATCCAGACTGTGATGAGTGCGGTGTTTTTATCTACGTCCGCTGGCCAGCCCTCATCAATCTGATCTATCCATCAACCGATTCAAACCATGTGATCCCTTTACTGTGATAGAAGCAAGTTTGCTTTCATTGCAGGACATGACTTGTGTTGTGCGTATGTAGGAGTGCACATGATGGGCGAACTTGGGGCGAATAAGCCTGAGCAAAAAAAACATCACCATGGAAATTGGCTACTTGTGTTTTATTATTTCTATGTACTCGTCATGATTTTTTTCTTGGTTGGTGTGTTTATTTATGCGCTTTATATTCAGACGGGGGCGCCTGATCAAGATCAGCTTGGAGCGCAGCCACAATGGTTGGGACAATTTTTAGCAGTTATTGCTGCGGTAGGCTCGATTCTTTTTGTGATGCCGTTCTTTATGAAGTTTGATCGTTTTACGTATAACTACAACTTTCTCTTGATCTGCTTGGGTTGCTTGTTGATTTTTCCATTGCCGCTGACGATTCCATTGATTCTGCTTTGGTTGCGGCCGCATAATCGGATGAGATTCAACTTGGATCCTTTACCGATTTATCATCGGCCTGCGCATTGATCAATGTGTTGATGTCAAAATCTATTCGACAGTTAGGTCCAAGAAAAACACGACTTGACGAAGTCGTGCTGGGTGATGCGATGGGTGTTTGTTCGTTGCTCGCCTTGTATGTGGCGATCTGCAAAGATCATGACGGACAAAGGGGGGATGGGGAGGGCCAGTCAGGGAAGACGAACCTTCCATCTTTGGAGATGATTTCGCCATCGACAGTGATGGTGCCGCCCTGGCGTAGGTCGCAGACCATGTCCCAGTGCAGGCCGCTTGTGTTGTCATTACCGGTTTCAGGGTATCCAGCGCCGACAGCGATGTGGAACGTGCCGCCGATTTTTTCGTCAAAGAGCGTATTCTTGGTGTACTCTTGAACCTGATAGTTGGTGCCGATCGCGACCTCACCAACAAAGCGAGCACCGTCATCCATGTCGAGCATTTTTTCTAGGAATTCTGCATTCTTGCCAGCTTTGCTTTTCACAACCTTGCCGTTTTCAAACCAGAGTTCAATGCCATGCACTTCCCGGCCGTGATGAACTGCGGGGAAGGAGTATTTAACGTAGCCATTGATACCGCCGTCGGGTGCTTTGAGGTTCGGGCCAGTGAAGACTTCGCCATCAGGGAAGTTTTCGTGGCCACAACAATTGATCCATGTCATGCCTTCAACGTTGACGGTGACATCAGTGCCATTGGCGCTTTGGAAACGAATTTGTTTTTTACCATTGAGATAATCGACGACTTTCTGTTGGCAAGCTTCGATTTCTTGCCATGCCGCAACGGGATCGTCTTTATCGAGATGGCCCGCATTGAATACAAAATCTTCATATTCACGCAGGCTACGCTCGGCATCTTGCGCGCTGGCTTGTGTGGGATATTGTGTGCCGCACCAACGCAGCTCACCCTTGGCAGCACGGCTCATGAAAATTTCCATGAACTCTTTGCGTGCGCTTGAGACCATGCCTTGTTTGCGCGGATCGACACGGCTCATGGCTTTGGTGTTGGTATCTGCCCACAGGCCGATGGAAACATCGATGGTCTTCACTTCTTCAAGGGCAAGTGGGCTGACATATTGAAGCTGCTCATCACTGGCATGTGCATAAAAAATATCTTGCAAACTGTCGGGCATACATTTGAACACGACGTGCCCGCCAGCTTGAATCACCTTTTCGTAAATCGCTTCCAGCAGCGGTATGCTCACCGGTTCCCCCGTCAACCGTACAACATCCCCTTTTTTAACACCGACTGAATACCGTACGATTACATCTGCCAGTTTGTCAATCCGCGCATCACGCATCCGTTTATTCCTTCTAAAGCCCTGTTTTTATATTGGTTTTATGAATTTGATTCATTATAACTCTGCCAAGATTTTCTGCGCGTTTTGTTCCACAACTCCCTGTCCAGCACGCATGTCGCTGGTATAATATTCTTGGACAACATCATTCGGATTGATTATTTGTAAACGGACATGCGCCCAATGACACATCAACCGTCAGCGTCCTCCCACTCTTCGTCAAACCCCCAATCATCCCATCCACCTGCATCACCGAACCCAGAGTCAGACGAATCAATATCAAAAGCGGAGGGGACTCATGTGCCTTCATATCATCCGTTTGGCCATTCGCCACATCTAGCGACCAAGGTTCCGAATCTTCCCGAGGACGATCATGATGCACACACGCCTGCACCAGTGCCGGAAGCATTTTCCAATGGTTCGTTCGGCTCATTGCTGGAGCCCGTACTGAAACAAGTTGTTGGTGATCAGCTTGGCGAGATTTCATGGTTTAGAACAGACTGGCAGCGCGGCGGGGCGATTACGGGATTCTCTAACTGGCGTTTAGAGGATGGGGAAGAAGTGCCGGTGGTGGTAAAACTACCGGTGCCGCCGTGTGAACGTCATTGGCTCGTTTCATTGCAGGTACATGAGCATGTTGCACCGGTGCTGTATGCGCATGGTGATGTGCTCGGTGGATATGATCTTGCGTGGGTGATCATGCAGCGCGTGCCGCACGGACCGATTGGTTCTGCGTGGAAAGGTGCAGAGTTTGATTTGCTTGTGGATGTAGCGTCACGGTTTTATAAGGCAACCCAAGATCATGCGCTTACAGGGAAGCCGTTGCAGCGTGATTGGCAGCATATTTTCGAGTTGTCTCGAAAGCATGTGCATGATCACGATGTGCCGGACAGCAAGCACTGGTCGAAGACATTGAAGAAGGCGCGGAAGAAGCTGCCGGAGTGGTTGAAGGTTTGGAGTGATCGACCTATGGATGGTTGGTGTCATGGCGATCTACATTTGGCGAATGCGCTATCGTTGGCACCGGCGCCGGCTGGGCCTGCGCTATTGATTGATTATGCCGAGGTGCGGGTTGGTCATTGGGTTGAGGATGCGGTGTATTTTGAGCATCTCTACTGGTCGGTGCGTGATCGATTACAGGGGCGGAAGCTATGTAAGATGATTGCACATGCGCGAAAGGATCTAGGGTTTGAACTCGATCCGCATTGGGCAGACTATGCACAGATTAAGCGAAATTTATTGGCGATGTCCACGCCGGCGATGTTGCAACATGATGGCGATCCAAATCATCTGCGTGCATGTTTAGAGGTGTTAGATGCGCATGTGTGAAGGATGACGTTGTCTAGTGTTTCACATTTCAGCTAAAGAGAAACATATGGTAGATTACACGCTGATACAAAACCTCTCCGAACAAATCACGATTCCTGATGACGGTACACTTTCAGTTCCAGTTCAGGATGACGCAAACACGAAAACAATTCTTTTTGGTTTTGCCCAAGGGCAATCGCTGTCTGAACATACGGCTTCTGTTCCTGCGACCATCCAGATTATTCAAGGCAACGCAACAGTTACTTTAGGTTCTGACGCCCATGCTGTTTGCCCCGGATCTTTCATTCATATGCAGCCGAATTTGCCGCATTCTATAACTGCGGATACGCCACTGATCATGCTTCTTATGATGATTAAAGCAGCAAAACCTTGATACTCGTCGAACGGGGTCTGAGTTCAGTTCATCAGAAATACGCTCTTAACATAAAATAAGGTCGCGATAGGGCGACCTTTGATAATACTTGCTTTGTTGGTATGAACGCTTCTGGACGTTACCGTCTGCGTTTGGATCGCAGGCGACCGCCAGAGCGCTTGTTGCCAGCACCTGAGGGGATCTTGCCACCAGGGAACATGGCGCTAAGTTGATCTTCGCTTAAGCCATCAAGTGAACGTGGTCCGGTGCGGACTTTGTCTGCTTCACGCTGGCGTTGGATGCGATCTTCGCGTTCCTGTTGTTCACGCACATCTTTGGGGACTGGACCGGGTTCGAAGCCGTCGTAATCGAGTTTTTCGATGTGGGCACCGCTGAGGATTTCGATGTTGGTAAGCAGTTGGCCTTGTTCGGGGGTAACGAAACTCCAAGCGAAACCACGGCGGCCAGCACGAGCGGTGCGACCAATACGATGGACGTAGATTTCGGGGTCCTCTGGTAAGTCGTAGTTGATCACGTGAGTAATGTGCTCAACATCGAGGCCACGTGCAGCAAGATCACTTGCAACCAACACATCGACATGTCCTTTTCGCATGGAATCCATGACTCGGTTGCGTTTGGTTTGTCGGAGGTCGCCGTGGATTTCGCGGACACCGACTTTTTTATCACGCAGGTATTGGGTGATCTTGTGGACAGTGGCTTTGGTTTTGCAAAAGACCACGGTCATTTCGGGTTTTTCGTTTTTGAGGATGTGCATGAGCAAGCGGCGCTTATCCCACGGCTGCACATGGATGTATTTTTGGTCGACCATTTCAACGGTAAGTGAGCCGCTGATGGTGGTGACCTTCTCAGCATCTTCCTGCATGAAGGTGCGAGCGAGCCGTTCGATCGCAGCGTCCATCGTGGCGGAAACAAAAACAGTTTGATGTTCGTTTTTAATTTTCGAGAGGATGTTTTTAATATCGTCGCGGAAGCCGATGTCGAGCATGCGATCAACTTCGTCGAGGACGGCGAATTTGAGGTTATTGAAGTGGATCTGTTTGCGGCCATAGAGGTCCATGATCCGGCCGGGTGTGCCGACGATGATCTGCGCACCGTCTTCAACGGATTTTTTCTGCTTGCGCATTGATTCACCACCGATGATGCAGGTTGCTTTGATCGGTGTGAATTCGCCGAGCTGATCGATTTCGCTGGTGATTTGTGTGGCAAGTTCGCGTGTCGGCGTCAGGATGAGTGCGCTCATGGGCGCATTTTTTTCTACCGCATGCAAGAGTGGGAGAGAAAACGCAGCAGTTTTGCCAGTACCAGTTTTTGCTTGTCCAATGACGTCTTTGCCGGAAAGAATGACGGGAATCAGCTCAGCTTGGATATCCGATGGGTGTTCGAATCCCATCTTTTCAATCCCTTTGAGCACAGAATCACGTAAACCGAGCGACTTAAAATCTCTTGTTTTATCAAAGGTTTCACTCATATTGATCAATCGTGCTCTCAGCCGTATGCCTTGGTATTCATGCGCGTAGCATGTTGACGCGAAGGCTCCCCTAAAACTTATTGTTGCCGCGCGCAGTTTACTCGTTTTGTTGCTACGGCCCACTGTCTTAAATGACTTTTGTTATTTACCGCCTGTTGTATCCCCTGTAGATCCCTAAATATCACAAGCAGTTTAACCGGCAGGAAAGGTTTAGAAATTCCCGCTCCCCAGCAGCCTACTCATCGAACACCAGGCACTCAAACTTAAACATTTATCACAAAACGTCTAAGATGTTTTTCTAAACGCATTCCTACTAATCCAAATTCTAGGTAGATCGGCCCCATGACACAACCACGCGCATTGCAAAGTCAGAAGCGAAGACGCCTTACAGACATTCCTCCCATGACTCCCATGTCATGGGTTGAGGTAGACCTTGGTGCGTTTGATCACAATGTGAAGGCTTTTGCGACGATTTCAGAATCTTCTCATATTTCCGATAATATCCCGCGTCATCAATTGCAACGCCCCGCCATGATCTGTGGTGTGGTCAAGAAAAACGCCTACGGGATGGGCGCACAAACCATAGCTCATCGTCTTCTGAAAAGCGGCGCGTCATTCCTTGCGGTATATTCACCGCAGGAAGCGGAGGATTTAATTAATCAAGCGGTGACATCACCAATTCTTTTATTCATGCCATTTACGTCATTAGCACGCACCGATGCGCTTTATAGACATACGGTTGCGGAAAAACTGCATCTGACGATTCATGATTTCCATCAGCTTCACGCGATTAACGATATCGGCCAAACCTTTGGTGTAAAAATTCCCATCCATATCATGATTGATACCGGCATGTCGCGCGGCGGGTTTTCGCGACCAGATTTTGATCATGTTCTCTCAACACTTCCTGAATATAGGCATGTGCGGTTGGCGGGTATCTACACTCACTTTGCAACGGCGGATGATGACGCGGATTTTCTGGAACAGCAATACAACAACTATGAATCTGCGATTGCGGAAAATGCAGAGCAGATCCCGGAAGATGTGATTCTTCATGTGGCAAACTCTTGTGCGGCACTTCGTGATCCAAAGTATCACTTGGATATGATCCGTCTGGGGATTTCGCTTTGGGGGTATGGCCACGAGTTTTTAGCACCTGGGCCGGTGATTGCAGATTGTCCAGAGCTTAAGCATGTGGTGACGTGGCTGTCGAAAATTTGTGTGGTACAACCGTTTTCGCGCGGTGCGAAGGTGGGTTACGGTTGTACGCATACGTTACGGCGAAAATCGATTACGGCGGTTGTGCCGATTGGTTATGGCGATGGGTATCCGTTGGCACTGTCTAACAAGGGGTATGTGCGTGTGCATCCGAAAGATGACAGTTTGCCGATTTCAGATTGCAAGGTGCTTGGCCGCGTAAATATGGATCAAATCACGATAGATTTGACGGATGTTGAAGGGCTGACGCCGGAGAATGCGCCGGCGATGATTGATGCGGTGGTAGAGATTTACTCGGCTGATCCTGAAGCGCCGGGATCGGTACCGAAGATGAGTAAGGCGATCAAGTCGCATCCGTATGAGCTGCTTTGTCGAATTGACCCAGTGATTCCACGCCGATATGTCTAGCCTGCGCAATTGCAACCTCACACCTTTAAACGTATAAAAAAGTTTTGCAGTGGCAGGTGGCC
Organism: Poriferisphaera sp. WC338; assembly: GCF_050931845.1. Classification (GTDB taxonomy): domain Bacteria; phylum Planctomycetota; class Phycisphaerae; order Phycisphaerales; family Phycisphaeraceae; genus Poriferisphaera. Next base: position 3,146,197 of record NZ_CP194516.1, on the reverse strand, counting down.
AATGGTTTATGCGTTGTCTAATTGGCCGTAGATGATGTTCATGTCTGGTTTTTCGGTACAGTAAAAATGAGCCCAGATGAAGCAGTAGCTGAAGAGCCCGCTGATAAGTGCGGTGGTGGAATAGGCGCACAGTCCGGGGAGGAAGAATATGAGTGCGGCAAATTTGTAAAGAGCATTGTCGGTGTAGTGGTACAGACCGTAACGGGTTGACGGGAAACTTTTGATCGAGCGGTCAAAATGATCGCCACCTGAGATGCGTTTGAACCCGAGGTATTTCAATGCGGAGTAGACCGCATAGGCTACGAGGCAGGTGACGACTACGATCGACAGAATATAGAATGTCAGTGGTAGCATGAAGGTAAAGGCGTTAGCGATCGCAAGGCAGATCAGAGACCAGAGCCGCGCGCAAAAGAGGAGCAGAAAAAGGATAGCAAAGACAGGTTGTGATGCTTTGCCAAGGTATGCGCTGGGCCATTGAAAATGTAATTCGAGCCGCCAATAGAGGGCGACATAAAACTGGTGGATTGCAGGGATCGCCAGTGAGATACATAGCCAGCCAATGGTGGGGATGCCCCAGAGCGAACCTTCTGAGAAACCGGTGACGGGATAGAAAAGCCAAACTCCGACTACGAGTAGTGCCAGTGTGATCAACTGAGCAAACTGATACTTGAATATGTGTTTGAGGGGATGGGTGGTTTTTCCTGTCATACAAAAAATGCTAGGCGTGCAGGCTTAGGGTGGTTGCGCATAAAACAGGTCGTCTTATAAAAAAAGCACGGCAGATTTTTCTGCCATGCCTTCAGGTCAATTTAAAGGGTTAATGCTGAGCCGATAAACGAGCGGCGTTTTAGCCTGCTTCGCGGATTGGCTCATAGCCATCGCAGCTGCTGACAGCGGTGACTTTGAGGTGCAGGTTCTCCATTTCGGGGTTGCCACATTCTTCCACGAGCTCTTCTGGAGCTTCATGGCTGATGCGGATTTGAACAAGTTCATCACCGCCGTGGTGTTCGCCAAAATGGGCGCACATGCCACACATTCCGTTTTCAATTTTCAACATGGCTCTGATCCTTTTTGCAAGTTGTTTTGAACAGGCTGATCGAATTCATTGTGAATACGTGTTGCTGATTTCCACGCCAAGGTACTTCTTCCCCGGGTGGGGCGTCAAAAGTCATTTGTGGCTTGGAAATCCTGCCGCTGGGTTACGTTTCACCTGTGCGGTCATATTGATTATCGTGCAGATATTTCGGTTCTGGATTGAGAATGAAGATCAATTCGGTACTGAAACTGGATCGCAGGATATGGCTGTGAAATGTGGGCTATTTGCTTGTGGGATCAGGTGCGAAATTCGTATGCGTGAACAGGGGGATTCGAGGAATTTCCCTAGGTGCGGATGATCCGGATAGGCAGGGATTGTTGAATTTGCAGGGGGCATGTTGCCGGTTGTGGCAGAGTAGGTATGATACGCCGACTATGCCTGCCAATGTACGAGATATTAAAGGCCGGATGAAGGCCGTTGGGAACATCGAGCGTATCACCAAGACGATGCAGATGATTGCGACTGCGCGTTTTCAGGCGATGCAACGACGTGCCACGGCTGCCCAAGCATACACCCAAAAAATCGGTGAGGTTGTCAGTGAATTGGCTGATAGCGTCGGCGATGATGCCGGCGGCGGGAATCCACTCCTGAAGGCGCCAGAGGAAAAGGCTGGAAAGGTTTGCGTGCTTGTGCTGACCTCCAATCGCGGCCTGTGCGGGGGGTTCAATGCCAGCTTGCTCCGGACTGCGGGCAACTTTCTGAAAGAGCAAGGCGAGGATGGTGTCAGTCTCGAAGTTGTTGGCAAGAAAGGGAACGGATTCTTCAAGTTTGCCGGCCAGAAAATGGATGTGTTCCACGATCAGTTCGAAGCGGACACTCCGACCTTTGAAGAAGTGAACAAAATTGCTGAACGATATATGCATGACTTCACCGCAGGCAATTATGACGCGGTGTATGTTGTTTACATGTCGTTTATCTCCATGGCCCGCCAAGAAGCCAAGGCGATGCAATTGCTCCCAATGGCGAAGCCTAAGGGCAGTGATGACAAAAAGATGCATGCTGAAACGCAATATGACTTCTCGCCTGAGCCGGCGGTGCTGCTCAATGAATTGCTCCCGATTACAGTTAAGACTCGTCTGTTCCAATGTTTCAACGAGACGCTGGTCAGCGAGCAGCTTGCTCGGATGGTGGCGATGAAAGCTGCGACCGATTCGGCTGGCAAGATGAAGAAGTCGCTTGGCCGGCAGTACAACCGTGCTCGTCAGAGTGCGATTACGACCGAGCTAAGCGAGATCATCGGCGGTGCAGCAGCACTGGATGCTTGATCGCGTGAATGACGGTTCAATCTTTAAATGATTGACTTTCCAGCGGTTACGATGCTGGATTTGGAATAAGAAGAATGAGCAAGGGCGGACAACCCAACCCGTGGCGACACTTTCACATGGGGTTGGAGTTCGCTGGTGCGGCGGCGCTGATGACGATCATTGGTTATGTGATCGACAAAAAGTACGGCACCGCACCTTGGGGAGTGCTGATCTGCGGCACGATCGGTTTTGTGGGCGGGCTTTACCTTTTTATTAAGGAAGCATTGCTGGCAAACAAGCAGTCGATGCAGCGGATGAGTGGGCTGACTGGCAAGCCGAGCCTGTATCGGGATCGTGAGCCGGCAGATGGAGATAAAGCAGAAGTCGAGCATCCACAGGAGCTTGGGAGAGCTTCCTCGGATGATTCGAAAGAGGTGGAGGATGATCAGGGAGGTGGGAAGAAGGAAGCTGGGGGGGGTGGGGAAGGAGAGACTGGCGACGCCAGCAGCGAGTACGAAGCCAAACTCGCAGAATGGCTGAAGCAGGAGCAACAGGAAGCGGATAGGCTTTCTGAAGATGAGGGAGAGGATGATGAGGCTGACCATGAGGAAGAGCGTGGTTAGCAAGACGCACGAGGACAGCCCAGCGAAGCGCTCGGCTTAGTAAGAGAGACGTGAACCGGACGTGACAGACAAACAGGCCCACATTCCTCCGTTCCCGGCGATCCGCATCGCGATGAAAATGATCATCGTGATTGTTTTGGGTTGTGCGATCGGTGCAATGGTGACGGTCGGTGTCGGTCATGCGGAGCAGATCATTTTAATGCTGGCGACAGCGGGCTTCTGCCTAGTTGGCTCGCTCATCAGTCTTGAACCCGTGCGGCAAGCAAGCAAAGTCTCTATCGAACGCGTCATGAGCGCCTATCTGCTGGGCATGGTTCTGCGGATCGGTGTGAGCTTCGGCGGGGCATGCTTTCTGGTTTTCGGACAAGGAATGGAAGGCAAGGCGGCTGCGGTCTGGACCACGGTTTGGTACGTGCTGCTGCTTGCGGTTGAAGTGAATTTACTGGTTAAGTTTTTCAATACCGCGACCATTGACCCGACCCGTCGGGCGAGTGCGATGGAGAACTGATGGTGTTTGAAGGATCAATCATGAAGTTGAATATGCTGGCTGTTTCGGACCCATTGGATGCGGTCTTGCCGTACAAATACTTCACCGTGCCGGGCACGGACTTTGCGATCAACAACCAGATGTTGCTGACGTTGCTCGCAGCGGTACTGGTCTTGCTTTGCTTTGGTGCGGCTTCCCGCCGCATCCGAACCCGGGCTGGGCAGGGTACCAGCGGCTATGTAACCAAAGGCCGGTTTGCACAATTGCTCGAAGTCTTCTGCATCTTCATCCGCGAAGAAGTCGCCCGTCCGAACCTTGGCGACATCACCGACAAATACATCAAATACATCTGGTCCGTATTCTTTTTTATCCTCACCATCAACCTGCTCGGTATGGTCCCAATCGGGGTCTTCCTCGCACTGGGGATGGAGTTGATCGAAAAGGTCGGCATTGCTCATTTTGATCCGCACACAATTCATGCGGTTGAAATGTTCAAGGGCAACGCCAACGGCAACATCAACATGACCGCCGCGATGGCGTTGCTGTCCTTCGTGGCGATCATCGGTATCGGCGTGAAAGAGCAGGGCCTCAAGTACTTTGCGCACTTTGCACCGATCCCGTTCAAGCCGATCGGCCTTTTGCCGGTGGCATTGCTGCTCGTCGTCATTGAAGCGATGGGCGTGGTCATCAAGTGTATGGTCCTGGCCATGCGACTCTTCGGCACCATGATGGCCGGCCATCTGGTCCTCGGTGCACTCTTTGGTTTGATCACGACGTTTAGCGCGTTTGCGTTGCCGGTGGGCATCACCGTCATCGTGGGTGCGACGGCGATTTCGCTCTTGGAGCTGTTCTTTGCAATGCTTCAGGCGTTTATCTTCACATTCTTGACCGTGCTATTTATCAGTGCCGGTGCGGTGCATCACGGTGATCACGAACACGATCATGAGTTCGAAGCGCATCACGACAAGGGAATGGAAGGCATCGAAGGCGTGCAACTGTAAGCACGTTTTTGTGATGGGTGAGGGATTGACAATTTGAAGCGAGCCGCGTTGAAGGCAGGATTGATCTTGATCGCGGAAGCAATAGATTTGCCCCGGGTAGCCGGCGCCTAGTTGGGCGTTTTTTGATCGCCGGTACAACAACGTATCTCACAAGGAGATTTATGATGGATAATTTGATGATGATCGCTCAAGCAATGGGCGGCGCAGGTCTGGCAGTGCTGGGTCTTGCAATCGGTATGGGTCTGACAATCATGGGTGCTGCAAAAGGCATCGGCAACATCGGCGGTCACGCTGTTGAGTCGATCGCACGTCAGCCAGAAGCAGCCGGTCCTATCGGCACGAACATGATTATTGCAGCAGCGCTGATCGAAGGTATCGCGGTGATCTCTATGGTCTTCATCGCCTTTATTCTTCCGGGCGTACTCGGCTAAGGAATCATTGCAAGCTGAAGTTGAAAAACGTCAGCTTGTTTTTAAGGCGGGTGGGAAGTTATGGGCCAGAAACCCATGGGATAGAGACCGGCTCGGAATGGGAACTTCCGAGGACGACGCAACGGAAAAAGAGACGTTCAGGTCAGCCTGAAAAAAGGTAGCACTGATGAAGAAGATTACGTTCTATGCGGCACTGATGACCATGGTATTCTGGTTCGGCGGATTCGCTCGCCAAGCCACTACTGTCGATCAGTATAGTTTTGACCTCAGCCCAGCGACCGCTTTTGCCGCGGCGCCTGCCGGTGATGAAGCAGTTGATGCCCATGCCGCACAAATTGAAGAAGACAAGAGTCTGCTCTCATTTGATCCGGGTATCTTGGTTTGGGAATTGGTTTTGTTTCTCGTGCTCTTTGCCGTACTGGCGAAGTTTGTCTGGCCGCCAATACTGAAGGGTCTACAAGATCGCGAGCAGAAAATTGAAGGTGATCTTGCTAACGCAGAGAAAGCTTCCAATGATGCAACCTCGAAGTTGGATGAGTTAAAGGCGCAGCTCGCCGATGCGAACAAGCAAGCACAAGAGATCATTGATGCAAGTCGTGTGGAAGCCCAGAAGCTCGCTGAACAGATCAAGTCGCAAGCTGAGGCAGATACTCAAACTCGCTTGGAACGTGTGGAGTCGGAGATCCGTGGTGCAAAGGAAGCCGCCCTTGCTGAGATTTACGAGCAGACCGCGGCGCTGAGTACCTCGGTGGCGGGTAAGATCCTTCAAAAGGAAATCAGTGCCGATGATCAACGATCGCTGATTGATCAATCACTGGCCGCGTTTAAAGATCGTAATTGATCATTGTGAAATAGATCACCTATCGCAAGTATGACGGTAAGGAATCAATAGATGGCAGTAAAAAAACAAGCAATGACCGATGCGGTGAGTGAAGTATACGCTCAAGCGCTGATTGAGATTGCTGAAGCAAGCGGCGAGCTTGAAACCGTTGCTGCGGAATTGCAGGAGCTTGGTAACTTGCTTGCCAACGATACGGACCTGACGAAGGTGTTGCAGAACCGGGCGCTTTCCGAACGTGAGCGTGGCGGATTCATCGAGCGTGTATTTAAGGATCGTTTCAGCGATTCGGTCTACAAGTTCCTCCGTGTGGTTAACGCGAAGGATCGTCTCGGCAGTCTGCCCGGCATCATCACCGCTTACAGCAACTTGCTGCGTGACAAAAAGAACATTGTGTCTGTGAAGGCATGGGTTGCTCAGGAAATGAATGCTGACGAAGCCGCGACTGTGTCGCGATCTATCGGTGAGTCGCTCGGCGGCAAGACAGTTGAACTCGAACAGGAAGTCGATGCAGATCTCATCGGCGGACTTAAGATCCGCGTCGGTGACAAAATGATTGATGCGAGTGTGGCCAGCCAGCTTCGTTTGATGAAGCAAAAACTGGTTGAAGCTGGTCGTGAACAGGCTCGCCAGAAAGCAGCCACACTCTAACTGACGGATAGACAGAACAGAAACAGCAAGCCCGAGGGTTTGATTGATAACAGCCCCTTTAAGATAGAGGCAGCAATGAAGATTCAAACAGATGAAATTACCGGTGTAATCAAGCAGGAAGTCGAAAACTTCGGTCAGGCGCTCGACGTCGCACAGGTCGGCACTGTGGTCGAAGTTGGCGACGGCATCGCTCGTGTCTATGGCCTCTCCGAAGCCAAGGCCGGCGAGATGCTCGAGTTCGAAATCGGTGGCGGCGAATCCGTCAGCGGTCAGGTCATGAACCTCGAAGAAGACATTGTCGGGGCCGTCATCTTCGGTGACTACCTCAAAGTCTCTGAAGGCATGACCGTGAAGTCGACTGGCGATCTGCTTTCCGTGCCGGTCGGTGAAGGTCTCCTTGGCCGTGTCGTGAACTCACTCGGTGAACCCATCGACGGCAAGGGGCCCGTTCAAGCCACCGAACACCGCAAGGTTGACATCATCGCACCCGGCATTGCTGAACGTCAGCCTGTGACTCAGCCTATGCAGACCGGCATCAAAGCTGTCGACTCGATGATTCCTGTCGGCCGTGGACAGCGCGAACTGATCATTGGTGACCGCAAAACCGGTAAGACCGCTGTTGCGATCGACACCATCATCAATCAGAAAAAATTCGTAGGCACCGAAGACGAGATGATCTGCATCTACGTTGCGGTTGGTCAGAAAGACTCCACCGTTGCAGGCGTGGTCGAACAACTCCGCCAGGAAGGCGCGATGGACTACACCATCGTTGTCAATGCTTCTTCGGCTGAGTCCGCACCGTTGCAGTACATCGCACCGTACTCTGGTACCGCGATGGGCGAATACTTCATGTGGAAGGGTAAGCACGTTCTTTGTGTCTATGACGACCTTTCCAAGCAAGCAACGGCTTATCGTCAATTGTCCTTGTTGCTCAAGCGTCCTCCGGGCCGCGAAGCATACCCCGGTGACGTGTTCTACCTGCACTCCCGTTTGCTCGAACGTGCGACCAAGCTTTCCGATGACAACGGTGGCGGTTCACTGACCGCTCTCCCCGTCATTGAGACGCAAGAAGGCGACGTTTCGGCATACATCCCGACCAACGTGATTTCGATTACGGACGGCCAGATTTACCTCGAGCCTGAACTGTTCTTCGCCGGCGTTCGTCCCGCGATTAACGTCGGTATCTCTGTTTCACGTGTGGGTGGTAACGCTCAGATTAAAGCGATGAAACAGGTGGCCGGCTCGCTTCGTCTTGACCTTGCGGCCTTCCGTGAGCTTGAAGCGTTTGCTCAGCTCGGTACGGACCTTGATAAGGCAACGCAAGCTCAGCTTGACCGTGGTGCTCGTATGGTCGAACTACTCAAGCAGCCGCAATATGTGCCGATGGACGTGATTGATCAGGTGCTGCAAATCTTTGCAGGTTCTAACGGTTTGCTTGATGACCTCGCACTCGATCAGGTTGAGAAATTCACCAGCGACATGGTCGAATACTTCAAGACACAGGCGAGCGATGTGCGCGAAGAACTCGTGGCTGCTCAGCAGGTCAAGGGTCTTGAAGACAAGATCAAGAAGGCCATGCAGAACTTTAAGTCCGGCTGGTCCGCTAAGTAAACCGCCCCCCCCGGAAGTTTTCTTCTGGAAGTGGGCCACATCATGTCCGGCACCGCTTGTGTGGGGATAAAAACGCATTGAATCTTCAAACGCCTTACGAGAGATCGTGAGGCGTTTTTTTATGGGGCCCCTCTCGCCAGCACGTCGGTAGATGATGTCGATGATTGAGATAAGCCGTGTTGTAATATGGGGTGCTAGATGAAAATCGCCACAAAGAAAGTGTTGTATCAGATGGGTGTTATGCCGCGCTTGGAGATAATCCGTCATGCGGTGTCGCGCTCCCGTTGGAGTCGAAAGATCCGTGAGGAGAGGCAGTTTTACAAGCCGTTTGTGAAACGCGGTGACCTGGTGTTCGATGTCGGCGTCAACCGCGGGTTCAAGAGTGTGGTGTTTCGGCAGATGGGCGCGCGCGTGGTGGGGGTGGAGCCGCTCGAAGAATGTGCGGCCGAGCTACGGCAGCGGTTTGATCATGACCCGCATTTCACATTGGAGCAAAAGGCACTCGGCGACAAGGAAGGTGTTGCAGAGATGGGGCGGGCGGAAGTTTCCGCGATGTGCAGCCTTAGTGAGACGTGGCAAGAGTTGGGGCGGACAAGCCGTGACGATGTGATTGAAGTTGCGGTGACAACGATGGATCATCTGATCGCAAAGCATGGCGAGCCTGATTTTTGCAAGCTGGATGTGGAAGGGTATGAGCCAGAAGTGCTAAGCGGATTGAATGTACCGCTCAAGGCGATGTCATTCGAATTTACACCGCATGTTTCGAAGCTGGCGGTGCGCTGCATCGAGCGGATCGAATCGCTCGGCCATTACGAATACAACAAATCACCAATGCACGCCGGCAATATGTGTATGGAACTTGATCGCTGGATTAACGGGAACAAGATGATCGATCTTATGCAGCAGATCGAAGTCGAAGGCGACATGACCGGCGGCGACATCTATGTGCGACGTGTTGCTTAAGTTGACGATATTCTATTGCATGATGTTTTTGGCAGGAATCCATTTCAAGCCGTTGTAAATTCCCATTTGCGAACAACCTTTCCATGATCAATGCAAACTTGCGAAAAATTGCAAGAGATGTCTTCGCGCATGTTACAAATCAACTATCATGGATGCGAATTATGTGTTATTTATTTGATTGAGAGGACTAAAACATGTTAAGTACAGCTGTGACAATGTTTGGGGATTTGGCCATGTTGGCTCAATCCAACAACAATGCTGGCGCTGCAGTGGGTGCGGGTTTTGCAGGCCTATTTATGTGCGTTTTTGCTTTAATCGGTTTACTGATATTCGCGATATGGCTTTGGATGCTGATTGATTGTTGTACCCGTGATTTTGAGGGTAATGAAAAGATCGTTTGGATCTTGGTGATTGTATTTACAGGCATCATTGGGGCATTGGTTTATATGTTTGTTGGGAAGAGTCGCGGGACGAAATCGTAAACTATGCGATGATTGATACGTTTGATAAATAGACGAGGACACCTTACGAGTAATCGTGAGGTGTTTTTTGCATGAAGAAATCTCAAGTATGTCAGGAATGGGGATGAGATTTGGGGATGCCATTAGTTCGCAAGGGTAAGGCCGGGAGAAGCTATCAAAAGAAGATGAAGCCTTATCATGTGGCTTAGATGTTCTGATGCGGTGATCGTATGAGTGCGTGCGGTTTTTATAAATACTTTTTGGCAGGATTCGTTCGATTACTCAAAAACATTTCAGCAGGCGTATGTTACTGCGCCTTTAATTTTGTCCCATCCGGGTAACGCGGATCAATTTGTATACGCATCTAAACAAATAGAAGGTCTTTGGCTTGCCGTGTTAAGTGACTCGGCACTGCTGGTTGCATAGATTGTGATTAGTGGATGCGCTTGAGGTCTAGGTGTTCAGAGCAAAAGTGAACTGGAGATTCAATTTGATGAAAAAGCATTTAACAGGTTTGGTTGGAATAGCGGCCTTTGGACTTATCGCGACAGCGGCTCAAGCGGAAACGTACAGGCCTATTGCCGATGTGATTACTGATGGCACACTCTTTGAAGATGCTTTCAGTTCAAGTGATGATTATGTTGGAACCGCGCGTTCTGTTGGCCATGCGTTTACCATAGGAGATGAAAATCTTACGGTGACGGAATTGTTAAAGGTAACAGACAGCACCGGGGCGAATGAAACGATTGAGCTTTGGGATGTGACCAACAATCAGGTGATCTACTCGTTGGATACGACGGGGACATCGTTTGACTGGGTGACATATGAATTGGATACGCCGATTGAATTGCTTGCAGGCAATCAATACGCGCTTGTATTACACGGGGAAGCCAATACCAATTATCGTGAGGCAGACCTTGAGCCTAGTTCTTTCGGGCCGGATGGGTTTGTGTTTCTTGATGATGCTTTGACGTTTGATTATGGGTTCTCAGATCGAGACGGTTGGACCGGCTTTGGTGGTGATGAAAGCTTCAATTCATCTAATCGTGGATTTGCGGGTGTACTGGATATTGGGATTGATTTTGACGGTGCTGAAAATCCGGTAGCAGTTCCTACTCCGGCAGCTTTTGGCCTAGGTGGTATGTTGCTTGGCTTAATGGGATTACGCCGGAAGCGTGAGTAGTAAAATGATTTTTAACGATCAATGATAGACGTAGAGCATATCGCTTTGCGTCTTTTTTTTGTTGCCAAGCATCTTGTTGGCCGAAGTCAAAGAAATCATTGTACTGATTAAAGATCAGATTTGTACGGGATAGTTATGGGAACTAGGAGTGCTTTTGGTGGTTCGGATGTTGGAAAAATGTAAATAGTTTGTGGCTTACAAGATTGGGGTACATCCGAACCGTTTTTATGCTATGCTGAAAGAACGCGAGAATTTGAAGCCTATATGGGGGTTTAGGCCGGGATTTTTCCGGATATTGGAACAATTTCGCTGAGTGAAATTAACCGAGTAAAACGGTGAAGGCGGTTTCGTCCGCCGCTGGCGAAATGTCCTTGAGGCTTCTACACTGTGGTATGAGAACGCATTTGTTTGGTATTGACGAGAGCACGGACAATGGAAAACGCAGTAATGAATGACACAGCGAAAATTACGCTGCCGGACGGTCAGGTTTTCGAAGCACCTTCAGTGATTGGTTCAGAAAACGAACCTTCAATCGACATCACTAAGATGCGCGGCCAGACCGGTTACATCACACTCGATCCTGGTTATCGCAACACGGGTTCGGTGGCATCTAAGATCACTTTTATCGATGGTGAAAAAGGTATCCTTCGATACCGCGGTATACCCATCGAGGAGATGGCTAAGCACTCGACTTTTGTCGAGACTGCTTTGCTGCTTATCTACGGTGAGCTGCCTACCAAAGAGCAGCTTGCTCGTTTCCGTGAACTGCTGACCATCGAGCAGAATATTCATGAAGGTTTGCGTAACGCCTACGACGGCTTCCCCGCAAATGGTCATCCGATGGCGATTCTTTCAGCGATGATCAACGCGGTGAGTTGCTATCACCCCGACATCATGCAGATGGAAGATGAGTTCAACTTTGAGAAAGCAGCTGCACGTTTGCTCTCCAAAGTTCGTACTGTTGCTGCAGCGGCGTACAAAACATCTATCGGCCAGCGCATCATGTATCCGCGACCCGATCTTTCTTACTGTGCGAACTTCCTGCATATGATGTTCTCCATTCCTCACCAGGAATACTGTCCAGATCCGGACGTGGTTCAAGCGCTCAATCAGATTCTTCTGCTGCACGCGGATCACGAACAGAACTGTTCGACTTCAACCGTCCGCATGGTTGGCAGCTCCGGCGCGAACCTCTTCGCTTCATGTGCTGCTGGCGTGTGTGCTCTTTGGGGCCCGCTCCATGGCGGCGCGAATGTTGCTGTTCTCAAGCAGCTCAATGAAATCCAGAAGAGCGGGGTGGATGTCCACGACTATGTTGAAGACATCAAGAAGAACAAAGGCAAGCTCTTCGGCTTCGGTCACGGTGTATACAAGAACTTCGATCCTCGTGCGAAAATCCTCAAGGAATCTGCAGACAAGGTTCTGCCGAAGCTTGGCGTGAATGATCCACTGCTTGAGATCGCTAAGCGTCTCGAAGAGGCTGCACTTGAGGATGATTACTTCGTCAGCCGTAAGCTGTATCCGAACGTTGACTTCTACAGTGGCATCATCATGCGTGCGATGGGCATCCCAGTGAACATGTTTACTGTCATGTTTGCGATTGGTCGTATGCCTGGATGGATCGCGAACTGGAAAGAAGTCCGTGATCAGAAGAGTAGCATCTACCGTCCACGACAGGTTTATGTCGGTGAGCCAAAGCGTGATTACGTGCCATTGGAGAATCGTGGCTGAATTACATTAGCCAAATGCTAAAACAGGTAAGGGAATCGCCCCGCAGGTCAGTGATCTGCGGGGTTTTTTTATCGGTATGGATAAATTAGGGATGTTTACCAGTTCTATAATGCGGCGTCCACATCCGATCAGACGATGAGATCAGAGTCCGATCGCGCCGGGTCACGATCATAATTGAGCATACGACACGGGAAGGCTTGATGGCACAAAAAGCAGGCATGAAGAAGCGCGGGTTATTCGGCACGTATGTGAATTGGTTACACACCAAGTGGCCGGCCGGTACCGTTGAGAAATTACCAGATGTAGAACCCGATGGAACGACCAATATCCCGGGGTTATACGTGGTTGGCGATCTTACCGGTGTGCCGTTGCTCAAATTTTCTGCAGATTCTGGTGCCCGCACAGTACAGCGCGTACTGGGCGATCCATCGTTTGATAAGCGAAAACAAGACGACGACGTTTACGATCTGATTATTATTGGCGGTGGAGTTAGCGGTTTTAGTGCTGCGGTTGAGGCGAAAAAAGCAGGCTTGAACTTTCTGCTATTTGAAGCTTCTGAAGCTTTTTCGACCATCGTTAATTTTCCTAAGGCTAAGCCGATCTATACCTACCCGACCGAGATGACTCCTGCGGGTGATCTGCAGTTCCATGAGAAATCGAGTGTCAAGGAAGGATTGCTTGAAGATCTGTATGAACAGGTAAACGAGTATGGGGTTGAGCCGGTATATGCACGTGTGGATTATGTGAAGCGCAAGGGTGGGTTGTTTGATGTGCAGATCGCAAAAAGCAACGTGCAACACAAAGCAAAGCGTGGTGCTGAGATCGGGGATAGTGTTAAAGCACACCGTGTGATTGTTGGCATTGGTCGCTCCGGTAATTTCCGCAAGCTCGGTGTCAGCGGTGAAGATCTCGACAAAGTATATAACCGTCTCTATGACCCAAAAGATTTTCGTGGAAAGAATGTGGTTGTGGTAGGTGGCGGTGATAGTGCACTGGAAGGCGCGATTGCGCTCGCGAGAAACGGTGCAAACGTTACGCTCAGTTATCGCAAGCCAGAGTTTAGTCGGCCTAAGCCTGAGAATACTGAACAGATCGAAATGTTGACGGGCAATCCTTCAGCAGATGTTGAAATTGAGCGGCCAAGCAGCGAGCGTGTAACCACTGCTGAAGGTGGGTACATGCATGAGAGTGATGCCACGACGAACTGCCCCGGCTGTGGCAAATCGCTGATGGGTCTGCCGGATGAAGGCAATTGTCCTGATTGCGGCAAGCATTATGTTAAAACGCGCGGTGCGTTACGATTGATGATGGCATCAAAGGTGAAAGAGATTACGGCAGACACAATATCGATCACTGACAGTGATGGTAACGATGAGCAAATTAAAAATGATGCTGTTTTTAGCATGATTGGCCGTGAAGCACCGCTTGAGTTCTTTCGTAAAAGCGGCGTACGCATCCGTGGTGAGTGGGGTGGAATTTACCTCACGCTTATGGTGGCCTTCTTCATCTTCTGTATATGGTTATACCACTGGAAGGGCGGTAAACCGATTCCTGGAATTGGTTATCTAAGCGATATTGGTGCTTGGCTTGAAAGAGCTACCGGCTTTGGTTTTATTCGTATGGTTCTTAGCCCGGAACCCGGCAGTATTATTGAGACACTTGAAAGTTGGTACCACAAGATCTTTGCTGAGAGCGGTATGATGCCGGGGCAGGGCGGAATGATCGATGACATGATGCAGGATCAAATGGGGTTGTTCGGCGTGGTCCGTACGACAGTCGGCGCACCTGCATTCTACTATACACTCGCCTATTCGCTTATTGTCATCATCTTTGGGATCAAACGCATTCGCCGTCGACGTACACCTTATGTGACGGTACAAACTTTATCGTTGATGAGCATTCAGGTATTTCCGTTGTTTATCTTGCCGGAATTGATTCTACCTACGCTTGGACATTACGGTGTATTTGATGGTGGGTTTTTCGGCTGGGTAGCGGATCAACTTTTTCCGCAAGTAGGCTATGGCCATGGACGCGAGTATTGGCGCGCTTATGGATTGATTCTCGCGTGGCCGTTGTTTGTTTATAACTGGTTTACAAACGATCCGCTTTGGGGGTGGCTCATCATTGGTGCATTGCAAACCTTTGTCCTTATCCCGTTGCTTATCAGGCGATGGGGCAAGGGTGCTTACTGCGGTTGGATCTGTTCATGTGGTGCGCTCGCTGAGACACTCGGCGACACGCAACGACAGAAGATGCCGCACGGGCCGTTCTGGAACCGTGTTAATATGATCGGTCAGTTTGTGCTTTGGATCGCATTGCTCATGTTTGGCTTGCGTATTGTGGGGTGGATTTGGCCTACCAGTTGGGCTGGCATATTGTTTGAAGTGATGTTCACCGGCAAAGTGCATTATGAAAATTGGTGGATTGGTTTTAGATGGTTTGGCTATGTTTTGCAAGTGTTCAACTATCAATGGTTCGTAGATCTGCTGCTTGCAGGCGTACTGGGCTATGGCTTGTATTTTATGTACAGCGGTCGAATGTGGTGCCGTTTTGCCTGTCCGCTTGCGGCACTCATGCATGTCTACGCACGTTTCAGCAACTTTCGCATCTTGTCGGAAAAGAAAAAATGTATTTCATGCAATGTCTGTACCAGCGTTTGCCATCAAGGTATCGACATCATGAATTTTGCGAACAAAGGTCTGCCGATGGAGGATCCGGAATGTGTGCGCTGTTCAGCTTGCGTGCAGAGCTGTCCAACCGGAGTACTGACATTTGGCCGAATTGATCGGCGTACCGGGATGGTTATCGGTAAGGATAAGTTGATGGCCTCGCCGGTCCAAATCGTTGAAATGAAAGTTAATGGCAAAACCATGCCATCAAAACTTGAGGGGCTCATGAATCGTTCACGCAGAATCAAACATTAACTAAAGATAGACGATCGGGATAATCATGAAGCATAGCAAGGGTGTATACGGGATATTGTTGGGTAGTCTCGTGGTGATGGGTTTAATGCTTGTGGGTTGTAAGAAGGAACCACCAGCCGAAGCGGATATGTCTGCGCCAGCAGCAGAGGTTGATGAAATGATCATGTTGGATGTAGAGCCGATGCCGGAGACATCTGAACCGATGAATAAGCAAGACATCCCTGAAGTTGGTGCACCATCCGAAATGCCGGATAACGATACGGCTGATGATGATGTGGTAGTTGTTGAGGAAGAAGATGTTGTTGTTGAATTGCCTTTGGTACCAGATGAGGCGGACACAGAATCCGCGCCGATGGCACCGAAAATGGATGACGAAGATCATACTACCGATTCAATGGGTACGACAACACCATCTACGGAGGATACGATCAATCCAGAACAAGATTCAGCTATGAAGGCTGACACAGATAAAGATACCAGCAAAGATACGGATAATGATACTGAGAAAGACGAAGGTAATGAGGCAGGTAAAGATGATAGTAAGATGATTTCAGATACGTCATTGGATGGAACACAAAAAGAAAGTGCTTCTAAAGGAGATGACGGTGCCGCGATGGAGCAGCCTGCTGCAGATCAATCTGGTTCTGAAGAAAAGCCATCCGATACCGCAGCCCAATCTTCTCAATCATCAGATAAGCAAGATAAGGCCGCGAGCGACAGTGATAAGAAGGATGAAGAAGCTGAACCTGTCAAACCTGCTGGAACACAGCCCGTTTCGACTGAATCAAAATCCACAGAATCAACGACAGGTAAAGCGGCTGTACCCGCATCGCAAACAGGTTTAGTTGTGGGTGAGCAGGGGCAAGTGATGTCGGCAACTCAGCCCGCGGAGCAAGAACAATCTTCAACTCATGCAGAAGAGAATGCGGGGCTTGAACCACCGGTGGTAGGGAGTATGAACACGAATGATCAAGGGTTAGATCAAACCGCAACTACAACACCAGATGCTACATCGACAGTGACGGAAACGATTCAAGTTGAAGCAGCGGACCAGCCGGCGATGTCTGTGCCGACGATGGGTGGCGAATGGCCGCATGGCGATGAGAGGGCGCGCGAATTGGTACGTATGGTTGAGCAAAATGCAGGCTTTTCTAGCTGGTATAAACGTGAAGCAATTGAAGGTCGATTGAAAATGGTTTGGGGAGGGAATGAAGGCTTGAAAGGTGTGCTTGCATTCTCGACAGATCTTAGTCTTTCGACGATTGATCTTGATGATGGCACCTTAATGGTATATGACGGTAGTAATGCATGGGTCAGCCCACAAGATATTGAGTTTCCACGTGCACGTTTTCATTTGTTGACTTGGCCATATTTTATTGCGGTGCAGTTTAAACTCAGTGACCCCGGTGTGAACGTGCAGTATATGGGTGAAACGCTTTGGCGAGATGGCAAGAAGTTGCCCGCGTTCCGCATGACCTTTGGTGACGGCATCGGCGACACACCCGAGGATTGGTACATTGTGTATGTTGATCCAGTCGGCCGTGCGGTGGCAGGAATGAGTTATATCGTGACTTATGGAACGAGTGTGGCAGAAGCGCAAAAAACGATTCATGCAATTGTCTATGATGACTATGCGCGTGTTGGTGGAGTAGCCGTACCGCACCGTATGAGCTTTTATGATTGGACGCCAACTGAAGGTGTGAAAGGTGAGAAGCTTGGAGAAGTCACGTTTATGGGAGCGAAGTTCATATCACCAGATAAAGATTATTTCGTGAGGCCTGACAGTGCTCGTCAAGATATGCTCCCTAAATCATCGCCATAAGGGAAATCAAACGTTTGGTTGCGAAGCCGACTCATGTAGTCGGCTTTTTTTTATATCTACGACTTGTATATCTGCAATGTAGTGGGGGGTGATAGATATGGTTTGGTAGGTAACCGTTCGTTATGATGAAGTCCTGCTTGTAGCGGTTTTGAGATCAAAAAAAGTGTGATGCGATAATTATTTGATGTGATATCAGTTGGTGATCTTTATCAGTGGCCGCGGTTCTATGTTACTAAATTTATTACTCTGAACTGGTGATTAAGAATGCTTGAAATCAGAAAATTGCTTTTTACCGGCCTTGTGATTGGAGGATGTGGTTTGTTAGCGAGTCAGTTTGCTTCGGCGGAGAGTTCAATTGCAAAAGAGCAAGCTAGGGCTGATTATCCACTTGCACCGATCGAGTTTCATGAAGTGACGCTAAACGACGACTTTTGGTTACCACGTCTGAAAATTCAGCGCGAAGTTCTCGTGCCTCACTCACTCAAAGAAGCTCAAGTCGGCATCGACCATGTGCTCGCCGCAGCAAAATTCCATATGGGGCAGGATGTCTCTTATCACCATCCGCACCCATTTGTCGATTCCGACCTCTATAAAGTGATGGAAGGTGTCGCCTACCTGCTCAAGCTAAAGCGCGATCCCAAGCTTGAGCGACAGATGGACAAGATTATCAAGATCATTGAGGCCGCGCAGCGTGATGACGGCTATCTATATCCATCGCACATTACTGGTGCAAGTCAACGTCATCCTCATGGTGGAATGGGTAATCGTGAGTATAGTTATGTGGATCATAGCCACGAGCTGTACAACATGGGGCACCTCTATGAAGCTGCGATTGCTTATTATCAAGCAACTGGAAAAGGTTCGTTGCTCAAAGTTGCCGAAAAGAATGCCAAGCATATCAACAAAGTTTTCTTTATTGGTGATGAGAACTATAACGATGGTAAACCTGTTAATCAGGCACCCGGCCACGAAGAAATTGAATTGGCTCTTGTGAAACTTTCACGAGTGACTGGCAATAAGCTATATCTTGATATGGCCAAGCAATTCATTGACATCAGAGGTGTTACATACAGACCTACTGGTGGCGGAACGACTTCGGGTGAATATGGGCAGCAACACCTTCCTGTTCGTGAACAGACCGAAGCTGTTGGCCACGCTGTTCGTGCGACATATCTATATGCAGCTATGGCTGATGTGAGCGCAATTGCTGGTGATAAAACGCTCATTCCTGCACTTGATAGCATTTGGAGTGATATCGTTAATACACGCATGGGTATTACCGGCAGCCTCGGTGCGGTTCACGGTATCGAAGGTTTTGGGCCACAGTACGATCTGCCCAACAAAGAAGCATACAACGAAACGTGCTCTGCAATCGGCAATGTGCTTGTGAATTACCGTATGTTCCTGTTGAAAAAAGATGCACGTTATCTTGATGTGGCTGAGGTTTCGCTTTACAACAACTCTCTCGCTGGTGTGAGCCTGAAGGGTGATACATTCTTCTACGTTAACCCACTTGCGACTGACGGACATTATGCATTCAACCACGGCCACAAGACACGTGCCGCATGGTTTGGTACCGCATGTTGTCCTTCCAACATTGCACGGCTTGTGCCTCAGTTCTCGGGCATGATGTATGCAAATGATGACCAGAATCTATACCTGACCTTCTATGCAGGTAGTCAAACAGATGCAGTTATCAATGGTACAAATGTTTCACTCGAGCAAACCACGCAGTATCCACTTGATGGTAATGTGAAACTTGAAGTTTCACCTGAAAAACAAACTAAATTCTCAATTCATATGCGCATCCCAACCTGGGCTGGCAATAAGCAGTTTGTTCCGGGCGAACTATACTCTTTCGCCAATCATTCTTCTGATCAAGTTGTACTCACAGTCAATGGATCACCTGTTGATTATGCGACCGAAAAGGGTTTTGCTGTGATCGATCGTGAATGGGAATCAGGGGATGTGGTCGAACTCAATTTGCCTATGCCGGTTCGTAGTAATAAGACAATTGATCTAGTTGCAGCCAATCGTGACCGCGTCGCATTCACACGTGGCCCGCTGGTGATGTGTGCTGAAGAGATCGATAATGATGATCGCAGTGTTAATCGTTTCTTTTTTGACGATATATCGACTTTCGCGAATACAAGTGCCAAGGTGAAACGAATCGCGGATGGCCATGACACTGTGTTTGTTGAATTGGCTACAGATGAAGTCATTGATGATGACGGGAATGCGAAATCGGGTAATGTTACGCTCATACCCTATTATGCATGGAACAATCGTGGTGTTGGTTCGATGACGGTTTGGATGCCAGAGAAGCAATCCATGGCCTATCCTGAAGAAACACCGATGGGTAAAGATAGCCCATTCAAACGTATCGACGCATCGCATACATGGCAGCTTGATGGCGTTATTGGAATTGGTGATGGCAGAGTGCCATCTCACTCCGACGATCATTCAATTCCACGTTGGACGAGTTGGCCAGAAAAAGGCAAATCACAGTGGATTGAATGCGAGCTGAAGAAGGCACGTGAAATTGAAAGCATCTCATTGTATTTCTATGATGATCGTCCAAGTGGTGGCGAATGTGCTGTACCTAAATCTTGGTCGCTTGAAGTACATGAAGGCGGAAAATGGAAACCATTTGATCTGTATATTACTGATGCATATGGCACCAAAGCATCTCAGTTCAACTTGGTTCATCCTGGTACACCGCTGGTTACAAAGAAGTTCCGCATCAATCTCGAAGCACAGCGGGATTTTGCGATGGGCTTGTTAGAAGTGGATGTTAAATTTGTCGATTAAAGGTCGCGAACTTTAATTTTCTTGATGGGCCGTGTCATTTGACGCGGCCTATTTTTATTCTCAATGATTCAGTATTACCAACAAAACCCAAGGCGCATTGGCATGGGTTTCATGTACTTGAACAAGTCCGCGAATCAGTCTCTGGACGACCTTGTCGAACATAGAATTTGCCTTGCCGAAAAAGAATCATTTTGGCGGTGACTCTACGCGTTCGGCGAAGGTCTCGAAATCGTTGCATGAGAACAATTCCCGCATTCAGTTTGGCAAAGCTTGCTCATAGATTTTTTAAGTGCTTCATTGGCTGAATTCACACGAAACACGGTTTTCGAGCCACGCAAGGCGATTAACCTCACATAGAACCCATATGCTAGACACGTTCCGTGTTTGACGTGGAGTACATTGTGCTTTAAGTTGTTCATGAGACGCAGTCGCAATTAGTCTTGCGGCACTGACCCTACCCTTTGGATACCGCGAGATGCTCCTGATTTCCTACCTCTTGGCCTTCACCGGTTTTCTGGCAACTGTGCTGGGCCTGTCTCTGATGACGTCCTCATGGCGGCATTTATTGGTCTGTTTCACCACTGCATTGGTGGTTTTCGTGGCATATCCCTACATCATCAGTGTCAACTTTCAGAATCTTATCAAGGCGGCTGCGGCCCCTGATTCGATGGCGCTATTAAGCTTATGCTTGATTGTTGAGGGCTTATTTCTGCTTTGGACATGCCACAAGTTGACGACACAAGACGCAGATCGCCGACCGGAGGGGACGTGGCCGGGGCAGGGGTTTGCAGCGTGTTTACGGTGCCGCGGCGGGCGTAGTCTTGGAGTGGTGGTCTACATTCCGGCGCTGACTATGATCGTCGCGCTGCTGGTTCTTCAGTCTTGGCTGTTTCACGAAGTCAGCGGGGTTTCCTTCCGGCTGATCACGGTGCTATTAGCGGTGTCGATCTTTCTGTTGCTGCTGGTTTTGAGTGCTGGCGCACGTTGGCTGTTGCCGCAGCGGGACGGCCGCATCGAAACCAGAATGCAGCTCGGGATGTTGCAGATTGGGTTGGCAATGTTTGTCCCGATTATCGCTTCGCGCACTCGCGCGATCGGCGATCCCTATGCCGTCGAGTTGGCTCCAACGCTTTTGGCTTTAAGCGGCATGGCTGTGGTGGCAGTGCTGGGCTATGGGGCTTGGACGATCCATCACAGAATTCGGCAATCGAAAGGTTTGTGGCTTTGACGTTTGTAACAAATATTCTCTACTGGATTTCGACCGCGATGATGATCCCGGTGATCGTATTGGTCATCTTGGGCTTTGTTTGGGCGCTATTTTTGCTGGGCGGTTTTTATGGGGGATACATGGCTCGGCGGCGTTTGGAGAAAACCATGGACTCGATTTACGGCAAGCTTGAAACGCAATCTGCGCAGGATGTGGATTATGCTACTGTTGCCAAACACCATCCAGCCTTGTATGACGCACTCACTCGCGTCGAGCGGTTGGAATGGAACGCTGTCCATGCTGAGAAAATCCTGTCTGACTTTGAATTGCAGGGCGAGAAGCACCTGGAGCCATCCAAGTTACTCATGCGGCTTGGGCCAATGCTCGGTCTTATGGGTACGCTTATTCCAATGGGTCCGGCTTTGGTAGGTTTGGCTTCCGGAGACATCGTCTCTATGGCTGCCAACATGCAGGTTGCTTTTGCGACGACGGTGGTCGGGGTGTTTATTGGGGGGGTCGGCTACCTCACACTCTTAGTCAAAAAACGCTGGTTTGTGCAAGACGTTAACAGCCTCCAGTACATTATCGAATCCTCTGTTGAGTCCCCCCAATATGAAACGGTTTAGAAGCCAACGCGGTTACCGACGGATCGGCGGCGACAGTGACAGCGATCCACTGTCCGGTATGGCCAATCTCTTCGATGTGGCGATGGTGTTTGCTGTGGCGCTCATGGTAGCTGTCGTCACGCGGCTTCAGATCGCGGAGATCTTCACGAAAGAAGATTTCACGATGGTTAAGAACCCCGGTCAAGAGGATATGCAAATCATTGTCAAAGAGGGCCAGGAGATCCAGCGTTATAAAGCAAGCGGTGAGCAAGGAGCCGGTAAAGGCAAACGGGTGGGAACCGCTTACCAGCTTGAAGATGGAAAAATTATTTACGTACCCGAATGAGTCATCAGCTAGAGATTGTTTGAACTATGAATAAGAAGCCTTTATTGATTATCCTTGTCCTAGTCGCCTTGGGCATTGTCGTCGGTGGTGTGATGTTCTACAGGCAATACAATGCGCCGACGCATATTGCTTTTGTTAACTTCATGGACTTTCAATACGACGCCATTATCGAAGCCAACGACAATGACTACATCAAGATTGATCGCCTGAGCCTTGGTAAAGAAGAGTTTCCGGATGTCCGCGGCTACGCTGCGGTTTACTTTTTCGCTCACGGCAGTGTGAACCTGAACGACCAGCAACGCGATACTATCAAGCAGGGCATTGACAGCGGTGTCAAGATCTACTTCTCCACGCCGACCGTTACCGAAGACCTGTCTAACCTGAGCGAAGCGGAAACCAAGTTCATCAAGACCAGTCTGCAAAATGGTGGAACGCGCAATCTACGCGGCGTCTTGAATTACTCGCGGCGCGTCTTTCATGGTAAGACTTCGCATACCGATGAGATCGGAGAGCCTTTTGTTTATCCAAAGAATTACTACTACCACTTAGGTGAGGAAGATGTCTTTGAAACATTAGAAGCGTATGAAGCGTTTTATAAAGAGAAAGGGCGTTACACTGAAGGCGGGCCCAAGGTCGCGCTGCTAAGTCAAATTCTCGGGCTTTCAAGCGGTCGTGGTTTTCTCGAGCCACTGATTGAAGGGCTTGAAGCCAAAGGGATGAACGTCTACCCCGTCACAGGTTTTTCTAAACGCATGGATTTACTTGAGGCGGTTGATCCTGATCTGATGATTTTTATTCCGCATGGTCGGCTGGCAGGAACTGCCGGGCCTGCGTGGCTTAAAAAACAGAACATTCCGATGCTCAGTCCGTTGGTGGTCTTTGCGCCGCATGAGGATTGGGAGAAGAGTCAGCAAGGGATGGACGGCGGCATGCTAAGTCAAAACGTCGTCATGGCTGAACTAGATGGCGGCGTGGTCCCTTACGCCATCGCGGCACAGTTTGAGAACGAACGTGGCTTGCTGCTGTTTGAAGGTTTGGATCAGCGTATCGAACGGCTCGCCGATCTGGCCAATCGCTTTGTGACGTTGCAAACCAAGCCGAACAAAGACAAGAAGCTGGTCGTTTTTTATTACAAAGGGGCCGGCAAGAACGCGATGGTTGCTGAAGGTCTGGAGATCGCGCCTTCTTTGTTGAACCTGCTTAAACGACTAAAAGCTGAGGGTTATAGCACCGGCCCATTGCCCGAAACCAGCGATGCGTTGTACCAGCGCATTCAGGTCGAGGGACCGGTCATCGGCGGTTATGCAAAGGGCGCGCTGGAAAACTACTACGCCAACGGCAATCCCGAGTTGATCCCAGCCAGTACCTTCCGGCAATGGATGAAGAAGTGGCTTCCGCCCGAACTTTACACCGACCTTGAAAAGGAATACGGTCCGGCGCCGGGGCCATACATGAGTGTGGTTCGTGATGGGCAATCACACCTTGTAGTCTCGCGCCTCCAGTTTGGTAACGTCGTGCTTATGCCTGTGCCACCCGCAGGTTATGGTGACGACGATGTCACTTTGGTTCATGGTGTGAAAAAAGCGCCGCCGTATCCATATATCGGTGGTTACCTTTGGGCAAAGGAAGGTTTCCAAGCCGATGCGATCGTTCATTTTGGCACACACGGTAGCGTCGAGTTTACGCCTTGGAAACAGGTGGCTCTGTCTGACCATGACTGGCCGGATATTCTCACTTCGGGCGTCCCTCACTTCTACCTCTATTCCATCAATAACATCGGTGAGGCACTGGTCGCCAAGCGGCGAACCTACGCTACTATGTCTACCCATATCACGCCGCCGTTCATGGCTTCGGGTATCTATGACGATATCCAGCGAATGCATCAGGCGATGGACCGACACCGGAGTGTTGAAGATCCTTTGCTCAAGAAACGCTATTTAGAGACTGTGCGTGAACTGGTGATCTCGCTCGATATGCACAAAGACCTCGACATCGAAAACATCGAAACCATTGAAATCACGGACGAGTTATTACTCGACATCCATACCTACATGCACGATCTTGAGCAGGCCAAGGTCACCAAAGGGTTGCACGTTTTGGGGCGACCATACAGTGACGAGGAAACATACGAAACGGTGCGTCTGATCGCGATCGATTACCTTGCCTATACCATGGCACAACTAGACGAATTGAATGGCAAGATCACCAAAGAGCAGGCTGAGGACAGTCACATCATCCTCGAAAAATATCGCGAGCCTTCCCTGAAAATGATTGATGCGATCTATCAAGGTCAGGCACAGCCCGCGGATTTCTTTACCGTCAACGATGCAGTCGCCATGACGATCCACAAACCAGTCACCGTTGGGCACACCCATGCCGACGGGACAACCCACACGCATGTCGTGGGTAATGTGCAAAACCATAACCACGGCAACGACCATACCCATGGCGATGGCACCACGCATACCCATGCGAACGACAATGGGCATAGCCACAATCACGGCGATGAGCAATCTCATAATCATTCTCACGCGGGGGCGCACGATCACGTGGGTACTCACGATGGCATGCTCGCGATGCTGCGTGATTCGGATGGTAAGCTGGTGGGGCAGGTCGAGTTAAAACTTCATGATGACAAGGGTGACCTTGAGCTTTGGGTGCTGGGTAAGGATGGGAAGTCGCCTTACGATCTCGCTGCCGAAACTCTAGTGACGGTTATTTTTGAAAGTGTGAACAGTGATGACGCTAGGAACGGAACTACCGTTACGCTTGCGGTTCGCAACATGGATAAAAACGAAGATGAAGACGGCATCGCCAACATACGCACCGGCGGGAAGACTAACTACTTCATCTTCCCGGGTGATACCGATGTCGACGCCTCATGGCTAAAAGGCAAAGCATTCAAAGCCAAAGTGCATGTATTGTTCAAAGTTGGTGATGCAAAATACCGCACCGATGTGTTTTCACTTGTGCCACACACGCATGGTGAAGGACAAGCCCACAGCCACAGTAGCAATAACAACCATGGTGAGGGGCAGCCTAAGAGTCAAGAAGCAAGCCATGCCGGTAAAGGCCGTGGCAGCGGCGGGCAACATGGCGGCAGTGGCCATGGGCGCGATTACGGCGGGGCGAATCCCCACAGCAATCCTAAACGTCAAGATCCTCCTGTTGATCCCGTACAACAGAAGCGTGCGGACTTGGAAAAAACCTTCCGTGAAACATTAGAATCGATTGATTCTTGGCGAAGTGGGTTAGAGGATTCTCCGCAGCTTGAAGTTGATGCACTGGTCCGAGGCTTGGCTGGTGGATACATCGAACCTCAGACCGGAGGCGATCCGGTGGTGAACCCATCTGCTGTGCCGTCTGGTCGCAATCTCGTTGGCATTGATGCTGAGAAAACACCGACCCAGGAAGCATGGGATGTTGGCCGCGAATTGATCGATCAGTTGCTTGCAACGAAGCTCGCCGAGACCGGCGCTTATCCGAAGAAGGTGGGGTTCAGCCTGTGGAGCAGCGAATTCGTTAGGCAGGAAGGTATCACCATCGCTGAAATTCTTTACCTGTTGGGTGTGGAGCCGGTGCGCAATCGCCGCGGCGTCATCCATGATGTCCGTTTGATTCCTAGTGAAGAATTAGGCCGGCCGCGCATTGATGTGATCGTTCAAACTTCGGGGCAGTTCCGTGACCTGGGTGCCAGTCGCATTTACCTCATTAATAAAGCTGTGGAACTGGCCGCCAGTGCTGAGGGCACTGCGGAGTATCCGAACTATGTTGCTGAGGGCGCGGTTGCTGCGGAAGATGTCATGAAGCAGAACGGTGTGGCACCCGACGAAGCCAAAGCGCTGGCAACATTGCGCGTGTTCGGCGGGCTCAACGGTAACTACGGCGCCGGGATCATGGGCATGGTCGAATCCGGCGACCGTTGGGACGAAGAAAACCAGGTTGCTGACCAATACCTCAACAACATGGGCGCTGTTTACGACCAAGATCGTTGGGGTGATTTCGTGCCCGGCATGTTCGAGGCCGCGCTGCAAAACGCAGATACAGTGGTCCATCCTCGATCGTCCAACACATGGGGTCCGCTGTCACTCGATCACGTTTATGAGTTTATGGGCGGCATGACACTGGCCATCCGTCACGTGACCGGCGAAGACCCGGACTCCTACTTCAGCGACTTGCGAAATTCGAGTCGGCCAACCGTGCAGAATGCCAAGAAAGCTATTTGGCATGAAGCGCGCACGACCATGCTTAACCCCAAGTACATCGCTGCGATGCAGGAAGAAGGTGCGACCGCAGCCGAGTCTTTTGCCGAGACCTTCCGTAATACCTATGGCTGGGATGTGATGCAGCCCACGATGATCGACGAGGAGATTTGGAACAAGTACGAAGAAGTGTATGTTCAGGACAAGCATCATTTACAGATCCAAGAGTTCTTCCAAGAAAAGAATCCTTATGCATTGCAGGAAATGACCGCGATTATGCTCGAGACGGTACGCAAGGGATATTGGAATCCCGACGATGCGGCAATCGAACGTATCATCGATTTACACACGCAATTGATCGAGGAGTTTGGTGCTGGCTGCAGCGGGTTTGTTTGTGATAACGCAAAACTGCGTGAGATGATCAGCCAGAAACTCGACGACGGAGCGCGTGAGGACTATCTCGGGAATCTCGAGCAAGTTTTGGTTGCTGCAAATAAGCAGGAAGCCGCTGAGGGGATAACGCTTGAAGCGCAAGACCCAGAGCAACCTACGCCTGAGGTGTTGGCAGAGCAAGACGACGGATCCAGCCAATGGACAGTCGTTTCCGTGGTTGTTGGCGTGTTCGTGGTAATCATCCTCATCGCACTGCGTAAGCGGAAGCAGCAGGTTTGATCGGGGCCACGCGGGAAAGTCATGATTTGCCGATTCAGAGGCTATGAAGGCTTGTTTTACAGCACCAGCCCTCCGTGCCGGCGTGGCTAGGTGGATTTGTAGCCGCGAATCGCCATTAGATAACCAATATTGCAACACAGTCTCAATTACGTATACTGGCGAGGTCGATCCTGATCGCGATGAAGTCGGTTTGATGAAATATCACACTCGGCTGTCTGTGATCCGGCTCAGTCCCTTCGCTGGACGAGCAGTCTTTTGTGTGTTGATTAATCTTAACCCCATTCATGGCAGAATCACGATGCGAATGCTTACATTTATCTTTGTACTGGTCTTCGGCTTTGCAGACAATTCACTTGCCGCAGACAACGGGGAAGTCAATATCTATTCGTCACGTCACTATGATTCGGATGACGCGCTGTTTGAGACATTCGCCGAGCAGACCGGCATCAAAGTTAACGTGATCAAAGGCAAGGCCGACGAATTGTTGGCTCGGCTTAAGCGCGAAGGCGATTTAAGTCCTGCGGATATCTTTATCACTGTAGACGCCGGCCGTTTGCAGAAGGGGATTGATGCGAAAATTTTCCAACCGGTTGAATCCAAGGTCCTTAGCGAACGGATTCCGGAAAATTTGCGGCATCCCGATGGCCTTTGGTTTGCACTAACCGTCCGCATCCGCTGCATCTTTTTGTCCAAAGATGTGTCTGAAGATTATGTGACCACATATGCAGGGTTGGCCGACCCAAAGGTCAAGGGTGAACTGTTGATTCGTTCATCATCAAATATTTATAACCAGTCGTTGGTTGCTTGGCTTATCGGAAAGCAAGGCAAGGAAAAAGCGCAGGCGTGGACGAATGGTGTGGTAGCAAACATGGCGCGCAAACCGCAAGGTGGCGATACCGATCAACTCCGGGCATTGGCTGCGGGGGAGGGTAAAGTTGCAGTTGCAAATCACTATTACTATGCCTTCATGCTAAAAAATCGCCGCGAAGGTGATGCGGATTTAGCAAAGAAGATCCGCATCGTGTTCCCCAACCAAAAAGAAGGCGGCACGCAAGTGAACGTTTCAGGTGCCGGCATTGTGAAGACAGCGCCAAACAAAGCAAATGCCATTAAGTTTCTTGAGTACATGACCACAGTTGAAGCTCAGGAAGCCTGGGTTGCAAATACATATGAATATCCGGTGGTCAAAGACGCCAAGCCCGCAGAGGTGGTGCGGCTACTCGGTACATTCAAGACAGACGACCTTAATGCTGCCGTGCTTGGCGATAACAATCGTGAAGCTGTTCAGACCATGGACCGCGCCAACTGGCGATAAACTGAAACTGATGCCGTGACCACTTCTAATTCACCCACACCACCGGGCGTCTCAACCGAGAAGCCCGGTTTCGTTTCAACCAACTCCGTTGGCCGGTTTGCTTTGCCGTCATTTTCGGCTTGGACGTTGTTGGCATTGGCGGTCAGTGCGCTGGTGGTGGTGCCGATTGGTACGGTGTTGTTTAGTCTTACGCAAGACTCTCAAGGCGAATGGGCGCACTTGGCCGCGACGCGACTGCCCGGCTACTTGATCAACACATTGATCATTGCGGTGGGCGTTTGTACTTGTGCAGCAGGCATCGGAACCGCGACGGCTTGGTTGGTGACCACTTGTGATTTTCCGTGCCGGCGTTTGTTTTCATGGGCGCTGATTTTACCTTTAGCGGTCCCGGCTTATATCGCTGCCTACGCCTACGCCGACTTGCTACAGTTTTCCGGACCGTTACAAACTTGGCTGCGCGCGACCTTCGAATGGAATCGGGACGACTACTGGTTTCCAGATATCCGTACGCGCGGGGGTGCGATCTTTATTCTTACTGCCACGCTTTATCCTTATGTTTACTTGGCGGCACGTACAGCTTTTCTTGAGCAATCTGCCTGCACATTGGAAGTTGCACGCACACTCGGCCGCGGACCATGGCGGGCCTTTGTGTCGGTCGCGCTGCCGTTGGCGCGACCATCGATCGCAGCAGGAACGGCATTGGTGTTAATGGAAACACTGGCCGACTTTGGTGCTGTTGAACACTGCGCCGTCGACACACTTGCGACGGGTGTTTATCACACTTGGCGTTCATTGGAAAACCATGTTGCGGCCGCCCAACTTGCGTCTCTTTTGCTGGGTATTGTTGCTTTGGCGGTATGTCTTGAAGCTTTAGCGCGCCGTCGCGCTCGACACCATCAACTCTCTAACCGTTTTAAAACCATTCGACGTAAGCGGCTGGGCCCGATCTCATCAGCGCTCGCGATGCTTTTATGCGGATTGCCTATGCTTGCGGGCTTTATGGTTCCAGCTGGGATTTTTGTCTATCGTGCAATCATGACGGGTGATGCCCGAGGTGCTGAGATCGCTATCAGCCACGGAAAAAATTCATTGCTGCTTGCATCGATCGCCGCAGTTGTGGCCGTTGTATTTGCGGTGCTGGTCACTTACGCCCACCGTCTGAGTAAAGGGCGGATAGCTGCCATCGCGGCGCGCGTGACTTCGCTTGGCTATGCACTGCCCGGCACCGTGCTTGGATTGGGTGTGCTGATCCCGCTGACATTTCTGGATCACCGGATCAATGACCTGACGCAGTGGTTGTTTAACACACGGCCGGGACTTTTGTTAACAGGTACTGCCTTCGCCGTTATGCTGGGGTACCAAACCCGGTTCCTTGGCGTCGCCCTTGCGATGTTGCAATCTGCTTTTCAGCGCGTGCGTCCTTCGCTTGATGATGCAGCACGCACGCTCGGTGCTTCGCGCTGGCGGCTTGTGCTTCTCGTGCATCTGCCGATCCTACGCGCTTCGGTTCTGGCGGCAGGGTTGCTGGTATTTGTTGATGTCGTGAAGGAATTGCCGGTCACACTCATGCTTCGACCGTTCAACTTTGATACCCTTGCTGTTCGCACGTATCAGCTAGCCAGTGACGAGCGACTTGACCAAGCCGCATTCTCAGCGCTGCTGATTATCGCGCTCGGGCTCATCCCGGTGGCGCTGCTCGCAACGCTGCTTGCACCCCGCCGCGCGCCCGTCAAGAAGAACACTGAATGATTTACGATCCATACCAACATGCATTTTGTTACACCGCTTATGACATTGACTCCTAAAAAAAACGATCAAAACGTGCAGTCTAATTCATTGGTAACCATCAATGAATTGGCTTTTACATATGGACGCGGCCCTCGCATACTTCATGGCATCAATCTGCATCTCCAGCCAGGCACGGTTCACTGCTTACTCGGCGGATCGGGTTGCGGCAAGACGACACTGCTGCGTTTGCTTGCGGGTTTGGAACGCCCGACACAAGGATCAATTGTGGTGGGTGGGCAGACGGTGAGTTCTGCGGATCGCTGGCAAAAACAAGTACGTCCCGAGCATCGTGCGGTCGGCTACGTCTTTCAGGACTACGCGCTTTTCCCTCACTTGTCGGTGTTAAGGAATGTGACTTTTGGTATGAATCGGCGTGGGCGAACACAGCGCCGTTCCGATGCCTTGGATTTACTTGATCGCGTTGGGCTTGCCGACTACGCCGATGCGATGCCCCACACGCTCAGTGGCGGTCAGCAACAACGGGTCGCGTTGGCACGCGCACTGGCACGTGATCCAAAGCTCATGCTTTTGGATGAACCATTTACCGGATTGGATACGTTGTTGCGTGATGAAGTACGTGAAGTCACGCTCAATGTATTGCGGGATGCACATGTCGCAACACTGATGGTAACGCATGATCCTGCCGAGGCACTGCTTGTGGCGGACCTTGTTTCGGTGATGAAGGACGGTCGTTTGTTATTGACTGCGCCGCCTGATGAAGTTTGCACAATACAGCCGCGCCACAAGGGGCCATCCACTGTGCGCCTACAACTCAATGATCCTGCCATCTTGATCTAGCCATAGCGAATGTTAATTGAGAACCTATTTGGGATCGCGTATCAAATCGAAAAACGGAGTGTGTCGGGGCAAGGGATCATCACGTCTGCTGCCACAGTTTCCGATTTGCTACAAAAAAAGACTCACGATCGGGTGATGATCGTAAGTCCTTATTAAATAAAGTGACCGGACTGGGACTCGAACCCAGAACCTGCGGCTTAAAAGGCCGATGCTCTACCAATTGAGCTATCCGGTCGCCCAAGTCACGATTGGCGAGCCAATCTTTGACTTGTTGTGTTTATATATCAGTGTCAGGGCCAGCAAATGCATCCTGATGAGCAGCAAATGATAACAAATGCTGCGCAAAGGTAAAGCTGACCACTGATCAGTGTGGATTGTCGGACTCAGATCAATCTGAAAAAAAAGCCTCTTAGCTAAGCGTAAGTCGGGCTAGCGGGTTACGTCCCCTAGGGGTACGATGCGGGCATGAGTACGCAGGCACAGCGGGATAGTGGTTTATTTCTGGTGGCGGATGAATCTCAGGCAGCACGGGTTTGTGTGATTGCTGAGATCGGTGTGAATCACGACGGGCAGATCGATCGGGCTATAGATTTGGTGCAGGCGGCGGCGGATGCGGGGGCCAATGCGGTCAAATTTCAATATTTCCATCCAGACCGGCTGCTGAGCAATCAGGCGCAGCTTGCGGCCTATCAGCGTGATGCGAATGAGACTGATGTTGGCGAGATGCTTGGGCGGTTGGTGCTGTCTTTGGACAATCTCCAGCAGATTGCCAGTGCTGTGAAGGCAGTTGGATTGAAGCTTATTGTGACACCTTTCAGTGAAGGCGACGTATCAGAATTGGGCGGATTGGATATCGATGCCGTCAAGATTGCCTCGCCAGATGCTGTGAACCCAGTGTTGTTGGGGAAGGCTGCACGGCTGGGTGTGCCGTTGCTAATCTCAACAGGTACCTGTGAACTTGATGAGCTTGAATTTGCGGCTGAACTCCTCCGTGGTCAAATAGCAGGTGGGGCGCTGATGCAGTGTGTGTCGAGTTATCCGACACCTATTGAAGAAGCTGGCCTTGGCGGGATGTTAGCGATGTGGTCGCGTTTCGGGTTGCCTGTGGGTTATTCGGATCATACGCAAGAAATTGTGACGGGAGCTTTGGCGGTGGCGGCTGGTGCGATCGTTATTGAAAAGCACCTGACTTATGATCGGAATGCAGATGGGCCAGATCATGCAGTAAGTTTAGAGCCAAATAGTTTTGCGGACTATGTACAGGGTATTCGTGTGGCAGAACAAGTCATGGGGGTTCGTTGGAAAGGGGTGCGTGAGGTAGAGCGGGAAGTTCGACAACTCAGTCGGCAGAGTGTTTGTGTACGGACTGATTTGCTTGCAGGGCACATTATGAGGCGAGATGATTTGGAGGTTCGTCGTCCGGGAAGTGGTATTCCTGCTATGCAATTTGATGCAGTTATTGGTAAGCGGCTGATGAAAACGAAGAACGCGGGAGATTTGCTATTCGTTGAGGATTTAGCCTAGCTATAGCGGTAAATTCAATCCAGCAAGACGATGGACCCGATGGTTTAAAAGCGGGATATTGGGGTTCAGCGAGCGGCAATCGCTGGAGCGTGTGGTCATGCTGAAGTATTTGATGTGGGGTATCGGGATATACATCATCGCAAGTTATGCGTGGGGTGGTTATGTTGCATGGCGGCTACACAAGCTTCGTCAAAAAATGCAAGCACATCATCTACCAGCCGAAGAGATACAGGACATTCCTGAAGCTCCAGCGGCTGAAGCTGCAATAGATGTTACTGCTGAGAATATGCAAGCGATTGAAGATACGGATTGGCCAGACCATGACATCCTTGATTCGCCAGAGCCAGAAATCAATCCGCAAGATGATGATGAAGATAACAGCAAAGAAGCAGCTTAGCGTTAGATAAAACTATTCGATTGAAAGTTCGCTGATGCGACTGCGATACGACGCACTTCTGTCTTTACGGGGACAGATGTGCGTTTTTTTGATGGGTGACTGGATAATCTTAAGAAATCACCGTGGTGTGTGAGGTTGATGACGAATGAAATTGTGTAGAGCGGCTCCAGAGTCGCTTGATCTCAGTATAAAGTTTTGTCAGGCAAATCAATCCCAGTACGGAAATCAAGAGACCCAAGACTGCAACAAAGCATGCACCAAAGCCGATCAGTGATAGCCATGACAAATAGGATTGAAAGGGGGTTGTATTCTGGCGATACGTGGGTTGCGTTTGATTGATTATGGTGCCTGTTGCATCCTTGGTAATTTCATAGTCTTCTATGTAGTCATTGTCATATGTGTTGGTGACATACACTAAGACGGTGCCATCATCCTGTTCGTATTCATCTTCGTAGGTATCAATCAGTGTGGCGTTGGCGATGGGCGATGCAATTTGTGTTTGAGTGTTACCGCCGGTCGATATTGTTGGTGCTTGCGATGTGCTGGTTTGTGCGGTTACTTGGGAGGTGGGGGCGGCAACTGGCGCAGGTGCCATGGCTGCCCTAACTGAGAAGATGGAAAAGATGATCATGCCTGCAACCACGAGTACTGATAACACAGCCATTCCGCCTGCTCCCCAGCCCAACCATTTAGCAAACTTCGCAAGCCCTGGTTTTGTGATTCGATTTGCCAAGTAGGCGGCATAGAAAAACAGGGAACATACAAACGCTACTGTGCAGAAAATTTGTATGAAATACAACAGGGCAATCAAAATAAAAAACAGTGGGAATGCAATGCCAATGAAAACACCAACAAAGATGATTGGGATACAAATCAAAGAAAGAGTCAGAAACAATCGTGTGAGGAATCGGCTGTTCGAAGGTGCAATCTCTTGATATTGGTTCGGTTCTCTGGCGGTAAAAATATAGGCACCTACGATTCCGCTGATAGATACTGCTAGAACGAGTGATGAACTCAAACACGCGAACATATCAGCCACGCCACCTATCGCACCTGAGAGCATCGACATTAAAAACGTAAATACAGTTAAGGCGAGGTAGGCATAGATAGAAATCAACAGGACAAGTAACCCGTTTTTAACATGCCCTAGCCATGTGGGTGAGCCGAGCAGCCTCGTAAAATGATTGAGTGACTCCAATACTGATGACCCGCACTCCGGGCATTGTTGAAATCGTGTCCGTGTACGCAGATTGTATTCGCACGCCATGCACGGTAAGTCAATCTCAATCTCATCGGTGATCGGCGAGAAAATTCGCTGCCCGGTTCTGCGTTCTTGCGATGGTATAGCCGTGTCGCCATAGGGTTTGGGGATTTGAGGTAGTTCGTCTTCTGGTTGCAGCTCATACATACGATCGGCCTCTTGGAATAGACGAAAGCTATCTTAATGGGTTTGGTCAGTAGGAGATAGCTTCAAGTTGTTTACTAGGAAGGTGATGGCGGGTTTTAGGTGAATGTATGCATAGTATTGTCACAAAAAAAGCACCGCGATGAGCGATGCTTGTTGAATGCGATTGGAAGTATCAATTGTTAGGCGGGGTGCGGGCTTCCGGGTGTTCCGTGGTCTTCGGATGTGCTGTCGAGTCCAGGTGTTGATCCTGGCGTGGGAGTATCTTCTTCTGCTTTGGCTGTTTCTGCGGCCTTCTTCTTTTCGGCTTCTAGCAGCTCGCTGACGGTTGCTTTGGTCAGCTTCTCGCCAGCCATGATCTTGTCGACTTCATCTGAGTTCAACGTCTCATATTTCAATAACGCTTGCGCCAAATCTTCAACTTGTTGTGCGTGCTTTTCAATGAGTTGTTCGGTTTCGTGATACGTACGATCAATGAAGCCTTTAACTTCTTCGTCAATCACCTGCGCGGTGTTGTCCGAGCAGAGTTTGTCGGGCTGCTCCCACGGATTTTTTTGCTCGTCATGACCGAACAGTAGGAACCCGACTTTCTCGCTCATGCCGTATTCCGTTACCATGGCTCGCGCGATGTTGGATGCTTGACGGATGTCGCCAGCCGTTCCGTTGTACATATCACCGGTAAATTTCTTCTCTGCGATCCGTCCGCCGTATGACACGCGCATCATCGCAAGCAATTGCTTCTTGGAATAGATATGCTTGTCCTTCTCTGGCAACATATATGTCACGCCCAGCGCTTGCCCGCGTGGGATGATTGTTACCTTATGAACAGGATCTGCATCTGGATCGAAGTGTGTCACCACGGCATGGCCGGCTTCGTGGTACGCAATCACACGTCGTTCGTCTTCTTCAATCTTGTGCGATTTACGTGCTCGGCCCCACTTCACTTTGTCGCGTGCCTCTTCAAGATCAACCTGCTCAACAAAATCCTTGTTCCCAAGCGTGGCGGTGATGGCTGCTTCATTGATGATCGCTTCAAGATCGGCGCCTGAGAACATTGGCGTGCCGCGAGCAAGGCGTTCCAGATTGACATCCGGTCCCATCTTCACTTTCTTTGCGTGCACCTTCAGAATCTCAAACCGTCCTGGCAAGTCAGGCATGGGGACCATGATCTGGCGGTCAAATCGGCCGGGCCGCGTGAGGGCAGGGTCCAAAACGTCAGAGCGGTTTGTTGCCGCCATGACAATCACTTGGTCTGATGATTCAAAGCCATCCATTTCGACGAGGATCGCGTTCAAGGTTTGCTCACGTTCATCGTGTCCGCCGGAGTTGTATCCTGTCCCACGTCGGCGGCCTACCGCATCGATCTCATCGAGGAAGATGATGCACGGCGCATTTTCTTTAGCTTGTTTAAACAGGTCACGTACGCGGGATGCACCCACGCCCACAAACATTTCAACGAAATCGGAGCCAGAGATAGAGAAGAATGGTACGTCCGCTTCACCTGCCACTGCTTTCGCTAACAGCGTTTTACCGCAACCGGGATGACCCATTAGCAGCACACCGCGCGGCACACGGCCACCTAGTCGTTGGAATTTCTTCGGGTTCTTGAGAAACTCGATGATCTCGCCGACTTCGTCTTTCGCTTCGTCAATCCCCGCTACGTCGTTCAGGCGAATCTTCGAGTGTTCCTTGCTCATCATTTTTGCCTTGGATCGGCCAAACGACCCGAGCATCCCGCCGGGTCCGCCACCGGCACCGCGGATCGAACGGAACAGCACGAAGTAGATAAACAAGCCAATGATGATCAGTGGCCCCCAACTGATGAGTAGATTCATCAAGAGATGATTCGAGATTTTGCCTACGTTGTTGATACCCAACGCATTCAATTCCTGAATCCATTCAGTCATCAGTTCGCTGGTGATTGCGGTGACGTAAACCTTTTTTCCCGTGGAGGCATACTCTGATGCTAATCCCGGTGTGCCCGGTTTGATCGTGCCAGAGATCTGTGAGTCACTCGCTCGCACCGAATCGTTTTCAAATGCATTCGATTTCGCATAATTGCTGAACGCGATCCAATCGATTTCTTCGCCGCCTCGGCTGTTCGAACTGAACATGATCAATAGCAACACCAACAGTGCTGCCATGATGATCCATGTCATGGCCGAGCGCGAGATAAAATTCGGCGGCTTGGGTCCATTCGGACCGCCCGGCTCTCCGGGTTTGGGAGACTGGTTCTCGTCACCGTTGTCGTCATCGTCGTTGTGGGGCATCTCGTCTTTGGGGTCAGGCATGTACGATCCTTTGGTTGCTGCCGGGGACCAATTCGGTTCTGTGTGTAATTGCAGCGGTCAGTTGTGCCTTGCGGCAGCGAAATCCGCTGTTATCCCAAGGAATATCGGCAGAAAAGGGGGGGCTGCCGCATGAGTTTATACAGGATGTTATGAGTCTGCTTACGGAAGCGGGGAAATAGGCCGCAAGCCCGATGGTTTTTCGTGTGTCTGTGCTGCCATGCGGTGCTTACAGGGCAGGGCATCAGGTGATCTGCCTTATTTCCCACAAAAGGCCAAGGATATTACCGGTCCCACCCTTTTTTTATTCACTCTTTGCCGATGATTTGTCATCGTCCGGTAACCACTCGATTTGCATGGTCGAAATCATCTGTTCAGCCATCCGAGCGGCCACGCGGTGTTGCCCGATATCAAAAACCTGACTGACAGGATTCGATGGCGTGTATCGGCCGATCGCTTGGTATCCCTTACGATTGACGATTGTTTGGCCAGTTCGCAAATCCTTCCATTCAAAATCAATCGTCATTTGAACTTCCATTTGCTCCGGTACGTTCCCGTTACGACGACGGATGAGTACCTGTTGCTGGAACTGTGTGATGGTTCCCTGCAGCACGGTATCTGCCGATGCAGGGCTTGCAATTTTGTATGGTGTTCGTGATTCAACTTCCTTGGCTACCGCCTCTGACAAGTCCGCCTCAAGCCCGCGGTAATCTGTTCGGTTCTCAAAGAACGGCGTAGCTACCGTCTGGTATTTGTCTGTGTAGATGCCGTGTGCTGAATAACCGCAGCCGGTCATGATCATCGGCAGGACAAGAAGTAACAGCAGGCCAATCGCCTTTTTCAGAGGTTGATTTCTTGCCTTGGGATGGTTCACGATAACTCCTTGGTTCTGTCAATTTTGATCTAACTATACAGCGCATAGTGCGCAAGCACATCGATTCTGAAGAGGATCAATATTCAGGGTTGCCTGGCGGTGTGTCCGCACCGCGGAGCGATTTTTGCAACCGTTCTGCAGGTGATTCGGCTGTGCTTTCTTGTTCCCCACGACGAAGCTGCGGGCGGTTGAGTTGCTGCGCCTGCTTGATGTCAATGTACTCGGTTTTGGAGGTGCCGATCTGTTCAAGCTTGATCTTGTTGGGGATGTCCAAGCTTGCTAACCGCGACAGAGCTGTTTGAGCAGCGGTGGTTTGCGGATAGTCCTGTACTACACGGCGATACACCACTGCTGCGGAGATGTTATTGCCACGGACGGCATACCATTCTGCAGCTGCGATGTCTTTCAATGCAAGCGATTCACTGATGCGGGTCAAAAGTGATTTCGCCCCAATCCGCTCTGCAGATGCAGGGAATTCACGTTCAAAAATCAGCAGGCGCGTTTGTGCTTCCACCAAACCCGTTGGGTCGTACTCTGGACCTTTGAATCTTGCCAGCGATGCGCGGATCAATCGCAACATTGCCCATTCACGTTGCAGCGATTCAGGATAGTTTGTCAAAAACAAATCGTATGCTTCCGCAGCATCTTTCATGTCGCCGAGGTCATAAAAGTAATCAGCTAAAAACAATGATGCACGCTCGGCCAATGCTGAACCGGGTGCACGTTCCTGAATTCGGATCATGAGTTCTTCACCCTCGCCATCCGCGGGGACGATTGGCAGGGAAAAAAGTCGTCGTTTGGTTCCCGTCAGGAACAGCCGACCAATTTGATACTCCCGCTCTAAGGCGGTGTGATACTGTTCCGATGCGGGATAGTCCGAAATCACTTTTTCGTAATCATAAAGCGCTTTGTAGTAGTACTTCCGTCCGGTCTTTGCATCACCGGAAAGCAGATAAGCTTCGACCAGCATCGGATGGTCTGGATATTGTCCAATCCACGATTTCGCTTTTTCCTCTGCCTCGTTGTATTTAGTTTCTGCAATCAGTTTGCGGATCGCTTGCAGCTTCCCTTCGGGCGAGTTCGCTGGGTAGCTTGTCAGTCGTTGCCAGTTGTCATCTGCAAGTTCAAATTCTTCCTGAGCCCAGCCAGCCTGTGAAAACAGAAGTAGGCTCGACAGCAAAAACAGCGCGATAAACCCACGTCCAAACGCTTTGGTTTTCCAGTCAGATTGTGGGCACGAGATCGTGCGTGTGTGCTGCATGAACTGTGGCTCCAACATCCATGTTTGCAAGTGTTTATATACCAATGGCCAAGGTGGTCAAGTCGTCGGGTATCCGTGCTTCGAGCAGCCGACGTGCATCATGCATCATGATACTCGGAATTGAGGGAAATTGTGTGCAAACTCACCACATGACCTCAGTTTCTTCAGTCGCCATAAGCTTCTTCTCAGGCTTGATCTGCACGGCATT
The DNA here is from genome assembly GCF_050931845.1 of Poriferisphaera sp. WC338. GTDB lineage: Bacteria > Planctomycetota > Phycisphaerae > Phycisphaerales > Phycisphaeraceae > Poriferisphaera. The sequence continues at coordinate 3,107,430 of NZ_CP194516.1, read as the reverse complement.
CATTTGAATCTTCCACACCGGACAAGCGAATCTTGACAGCGCCTCGGGGTCATCTAAAATGCTTGGCTAGACAGTTCAAACGGCTAAAAATGTTTCGTTAGCCACCAAATGCCTCCTTAGCTCAGTTGGTTAGAGCATCGGATTCTTAATCCGCAGGTCCTAGGTTCGAATCCTAGAGGGGGCACTTTAAGCACGTCTTGCATATCGCAAGGCGTTGTTTTTTTTAATACATACACAACATCAATCTTGCTTGCGATTATGATCTCTTTCATGTCCTACCACCCACACCGACTCACACCAAAGAAAGATCATACCTTCCCACTAGTCGCACATTACATAACCGCCGCTTTAAGCTAAAATGCTCTCAGTATTCGTCACCGTTGTTAGCATACCGTGTGAGCGAATCCATCTCAGTGGTTACATCCGTTAAAAAACTTTGCTGCGTTAACGTAGTGATGCGCTGTATGCATCGCATGCGCATTACCGTCAAATTTCAACGATTGGATTCATGATGGACCAGAAACGCTACGATCATCTTCTCACCACATACCGCGACGGACTCCTCCAAGACACCGTCCCTTTCTGGGTCCCACGCGCCATCGACAAAGAATTCGGCGGCTACACAACTCTCCGTTTACAAAACGGCGACCTGCTCGACACAGACAAATCCATTTGGTTCCAAGGCCGCTTCAGTTGGACACTCAGTACACTCTACAACCAGGTCGAACAAAACCCCGAATGGCTCGCCGCTGCAAAATCAGGACTCGATTTCCTCCGCAAGCACGGCTTCGACACTGACGGTCGTATGTTCTTCCATGTCGAACAAGACGGTACGCCCATCCGTAAACGCCGATACTTCTTTTCCGAATGCTTCATGACTGTTGCGCTTGCAGCGTACGCACATGCCACTAGCGATGCCGCCGTTGGACAAGAAGCCGAAGCACTCCTCAAAAAAATCATCCACCTCATCGAAACACCCGGCGCACTTGAACCAAAACTTTTCGGAAACAACCGCCCCTCAAAAGCACTCGTCGTCCCCATGATCCTTCTCAATGTTGCGCAAGAAGTCCGCAAAGCGTCTGGTTCATCATGGGTCCATGAGCTTGCCGAAGATTGCTATAAAAAAATCAAAAACGACTTCATGAACCACGAGCACAAAGCCGTTCTCGAATCCGTTGCCCCCGACAACGGCATCATCGATCATATTGATGGCCGCATGCTCAACCCTGGTCACTCCATCGAAGCCGCATGGTTCATCTTCGATGAAGCCGTCCATCGCGATCATGATCAAGACATGATCCAAACCGGCTGCACCATCATCGACTGGATGTGGGAATGGGGCTGGGACACAACCCACGGAGGCATCCTCTATTACCGCGACGTCATGAACAAGCCACCGCAAGAATACTGGCACGACATGAAGTTCTGGTGGAACCATAACGAAGTTATCATCGCCACGCTCTATGCCTACTACCTTACTGCTGACAAAAAATACCTCGATATGCACACCCAGGTTCATGACTGGGCCTACGCCCATTTCCCCGATAAAGAACACGGCGAATGGTTTGGCTACCTTCTGCGTGACGGCACTATTTCCAACACTGCCAAGGGCACCATCTACAAAGGGCCATTCCATCTCCCACGCATGCAGATCAAATGCTGGAAGCTGCTCGAAATGATCAAACAAAAGGGACTGATCGTCTGATTCCCATCAAATACAGCCTGTATCACCATTTACTCGTCCATAGGAGTTACACCATGATTCGTGTCGGGCTTATTGATCATCATTTAGACAATTTCCATACAAACATCTTTATAGATCTTTTTGCTAACGAACTAAAAAGCGAAGAGATCCAATTCACGTTTGCCTATGAAACCGATCCCGCCGATCCTGAGAAAGATTGGTGCGCCGAGAACAACGTCCAGCGATGCGATTCCATCGCAGAGGTCATCGAAAAATCTGACGCGCTTATGGTCCTTGCGCCGGACAACATCGACGACCATCTTACACTGGCCCGCGAAGCCTGCTGCAGTGGCAAGCCCCTCTACATCGACAAGTATCTCGCCAACAAGTACGACGAAGCAAAAGAGATGCTCGATCTCTGTAAACAGTATCAAACTCCAATGATTAGCTCATCTTCGCTGCGTTTCTGCGATGGTGTTGAAAAAGTTGCCGCCGATCTCAGCGCTGTGCCTACCAGCATGTTTGCTCGCGGCATGGGCACCTGGCCATGGTATGCCTGCCACACACTTGCACCTGTTCTTCGTCTGATGGGCGATGATCTTGCTGGCGTCATACATACCGGGACTGAGGACGTTACCACAGTAACTCTTAAATACAAAGACGGACGCACCGCACTTATCGAAGTTCGTGATGCGGAAAATATGTGGGAAGCCTTCGGTTGGTCCTTCGGCGTTAAAGTTAACAACAAGATCACTACTTTTGAACCTGGTGACCATCGCATCTTCTACGGGAACATGATGAAGGAAGTGGCGCGTTTTTACCAAACCGGTCAGTCCTGCATCACGCCTTCCATGCTCGAAACCGAAAGCTGGCTTTACCAGGCGGTATCAGATTCATTGGCTCAAGGTAACCAATGGATCTCGCGATAACAAAACTTATATCACATAACACAAAGTTTAAGCAGGCGTTGAGCCTGCTTTTTAAATGTGTAGGCTAGATTTTTGTTTGCGATCCGATTTCAATGATTCGGTCCGTTGGCAAGTTGATGTTCGTGCGTTGTGTGTATGCGTTTCGTGAAAGCCAAATGTAAAGCAATTTTTCCCATCGCCAAAGTTTGGTTTTACCCGTTTGGAGTAGGTATTCATGGTACATGTAGAAAGTTGTTTGAGATGGATCAACGGGTATATGTTTTTTGCATGCAAACGAAAAAATACGCCAAACATCTGGCTGTTGAAGATAGCCATAATAACCATTAACAAGCCAAAAGTTGGTGCCAATTGGTTTGACTTCAAGTTGATCTCCTCTTGCTACGCGCGGTTGCCGTGATGGGATCATGCTGACAATCACAATTTTCTCTGGTAGCACTGGCAAGCGGGTATACAGTTTTTGAAGTGCTGCCGGAACGCGCTGTGGGTTAACGGTTAAAAATGCACCTGTACCTTTAACACGAGGTGGCTGTTCAGTTGCAATACGTTGAACGAACTGTGCAATCTTTTCTGTTTTCGACAGACGGATCTGCAAGACGATCTTTCTGCCTCGTCGCCAAGTATTCATTGCGATGGCGATGATGATGGCAATGAGGATAGGTAACCAGCCGCCGGAGATTATTTTTAGCGTATTGGCTGCGAAAAAAGATAGATCAATGAAGAAGATGACCACAAATACCGGGAGAAGTAACCAGAAAAATCTTTTCCAAATAATACTTGCTGTCGCAATAAAAAGAGTTGTGGTTAGCACCATCACAGCAGTGACTGCAATGCCATACGCGCCAGCAAGTGCGTCGGATGATTGAAATCCGATCACAATTAATATGCATATGACCATCATGATGTGGTTAATTTGCGGTAGATACACACGGCCCGAGATTTGATGCGATGTTTGTAGAGTTTTAAGCGGCGGCAATAGATCAAGGTGAATGGCTTGCTTGGTCAGTGAGAACGCGCCGGTAATAATCGCTTGCGAAGCGATAACCGCTGCAGTCGCGGCGAGTCCAACCATCGGATACAACATCCATTGCGGTACAAGTGAGAAGAATGGATTGTTTGCAGCATTTGGATTTTGCAGCAGTAATGCGCCTTGCCCAAAGTAATTTAGTAGTAATGCTGGCCAAACAATGGCATACCATGCAATTGAAATTGAAAGATGTGAAAACTGTCCAAGGTCAGCATAGAGAGCTTCACCACCAGTGATACATAAGACCACGACACCAAGGACGAGAAATGCTAATGCGGGATGTTCATAGAAAAACATGACGGCGTATGCGGGATTGGCTGCGGCAAGAATTTCCGGATGTTTTGTGATCTGGAGAAACCCGAGAACTCCGATGGTAATAAACCAGATCACCATGAGTGGCCCAAAAGTGAAACCAATTCTGTCGATACCGAAACGCTGGAATAGAAAAAGTGCCAGTAGAATGCCAGCTGATATGGGCACGATATATGGTCGCAGTTCAGTTGAAGCAATATCTAATCCTTCTACGGCCGATATGACGGAGATTGCTGGCGTGATGACACCGTCTCCGTATAGAAGTGCTGCACCGACAATCGCGCCGAGTGTGATGATACTGAGTGTGCGACGGCTTGTATGTTTTGCTTTGGCTCTCAAGATGCTTAGGAGAGAGAAGATGCCGCCTTCACCTTCGTAGTTAACGCGCATGATAATAAGGATGTACTTCATTGAAACCACGAGCAGGAGGGCCCAGAAGATCATCGAGAGTATGCCGAAGATGCTTAAGTCGCTGGTTTGCATCGCAAATTGACTAGAAAAACAGGCTTTTAGTACGTATAGAGGGGAGGTGCCGATATCGCCGAACACGACGCCTGTTGCACCAATGGTTAGAGCAATCAGCGGTCCGCGTTTTTTTTGTTGCGGGGTATGAAGTGAAAGGATTGCATCTTCATCTGTACTTGGTGAGGATTCGGATACAGCTTCGCCATCTTGCCTGTCTGTGTGGTCTTGTGTGTGGGGCAAGTCTTCAGGATTATCGGGATCATGTGGTAGATGATCGTTCATAATGATTGCCAGCAGTTAGATACTGCTTCGTCAAAAAGTAGCAATCAATCAAGTGAGCATCTTGCATAAAGGCTAAGGCAAACACGAGTAAGTACTGGGATAAATTTACTTATCACAAGTTGTCGGGTTGTCATTCAAGTTATTGGTCAGCGCTAATGATTGATGTCGATCAGCATGATCTTGCTTGCAGCACTGCGTCCGAGTTGAAGGGTTTGATTTTCTCTTGTTATCGTGACGGTGTCGGCACTTAAATCGTGAGAGACGAGAGAAATTTCGGTGTTGGGTGTCAGCCCTTGTTCATCAATAAACTGAAGAAAGCTTGGCGAGTGATCGGAGATGCGGGCAATGGTTGCAGGACCGGGCTCGGCACTACTGAGTGAGATAAGTTTACGTTCAACAATTTCACCTGAGGGTTGTGGGATTGGGTCGCCATGTGGATCATGCGTTGGGTTGCCAAGCATGTCATCTATTCTTTGTAGCAGGCGATCTGAGATGGCGTGTTCGAGAATCTCGGCTTCTTCATGAACTTCGGACCAGTCGAGTTTGACGACCTCGACTAAGAAAAGCTCGATCAGGCGGTGCCGACGCAGAACATCCAGCGCTTTCTTACGGCCGACTTTGGTGAGTTTTGCCCCATTGCGAGGTTCGTAATCCACATAGCCTTCGGTCGCCAATCGTTTGATCATGATCGTGGCGGTGCCGGCAGTGATACTTAATGCTTCAGCCAGCTTACCGAGCGGAATGAGTCCTTCGCCGGCCACTTGCTGCATGGCATAGAGTGTTTTTAAGTAATTTTCGACGGTAGATGATGCCATAAAGCGCCTCGTAGTGGCGGTTATGTGGGGTCAACCCAGCCGTACAGGCTTCTAGTGGGCTTAATCATTAGAATATACCAGCAATTTGACTTTGACTAGTCAAAGACTATATTTTTATAGACTCAATATCGTAAATTCGCTAATTAATCACCATCAGGTCCGTTGCAAGCTGATCAGTTATACAGAGTGATCGTACTGCGGGCCATGATTTAGGAGACCTTCATGTTGGGCAAAGGTTATCGTCTCGTACTACCCCTTATTGTTGCAGTATTGTTGTTGGCAGTTGCCGCACCAAGCGATGCAGCACCCCAAAAATATCCTTACCGCATCACCACTACGGTTGGCATGATCACCGATATCGTTCGTGTTGTGGGTGGTGAGCATGTCGAAGTTGTCGGCCTGATGAAAGAGGGGGTCGATCCACACCTATATAAACCGACGCGAGGTGACCTTAAGCATCTGATGCGGGCGGACGTTGTTTTCTATAACGGCCTCATGCTCGAAGGGAAAATGGGTGATGTGCTTGTAAAAGTGGCACGTAGCGGTAAGCCTGTTCATCCTGTTACCGAGTTGTTGTTAGAAGATGACGGCTACATTATGAACACTGAACAGGATCATTACGATCCGCATGTGTGGATGGATGTTAGTGGTTGGGTCGTGGCAACGCAGGTTGTGGCTAGTAAACTCTCCGAGTTCGATCCTTCACATGCTGAGGACTATAAAACAAATGCGGAAGACTATGTTAAGCAACTCCGGGCTTTGGATGCCTATGCCAAAAAATCGATCGCGTCGATTCCGGAAAAACAGCGCGTGTTGATTACTGCTCATGATGCATTCAATTACTTTGGCCGTGCCTATGGTATCGAAGTGCGTGGTATTCAAGGTTTATCTACTGAATCAGAAGCCGGCGTGAAAGACCTCAACGCGCTGGTCAATTACATTGTTGAGAACAATATTTCTGCGGTTTTTGTTGAATCTAGTGTTGCCGACAAAAACGTTCGTGCTCTGGTTGAAGGCGCACAAGCTCAAGATCATGATGTACGTATCGGAGGCACGCTCTTTTCAGATGCTATGGGACAGCCTGGTACCTATCAGGGTACCTACATCGGCATGCTCGATCACAACACGACTTTGATCACCCGTGCCCTTGGTGGGGATGTGCCTGAAGGCGGCTTTCAAGGCAAGCTGCCTCAAGAGAATCACGAAGAAAAGTAGCCGCAATATGTTTCGCTGCACGAAAGCAATCATATGGAACCTCTGAAACAAACCGTTGAGCCGCTTGTTGAACATCCTTCGAATTCGCCTTTGGCGATTCACGATATGACTGTGGCATATCACCGTAAGCCTGTCCTTTGGGATATCGATCTTGATATTCCTGAAGGTAAGCTGGTCGGCATCGTTGGTCCAAATGGTGCTGGTAAAAGCACATTGATCAAAGCGTGTCTTGATCTTATCCCCAAAGCTTCTGGCCGCGTTAATGTTTACGGTAAAACTTATCGCCAACAACGTAAAGTCGTTGGCTACGTTCCGCAGCGAGAATCGGTTGATTGGGACTTCCCAGTTAGTGCATTAGATGTTGTTTGCATGGGGCGTTACGGGAAAATCGGATGGTGTCTTCCTGTTTCTAAAAAACATAAACGAGCAGCAATGGAAGCACTCGATCGTGTTGGTCTTGCAGATTACGGGCATCGGCAGATCAGTCAGCTTTCAGGTGGGCAACAACAACGCGTTTTCCTCGCTCGCGCTCTCGCTCAAGATGCGCAGCTTTATTTTATGGATGAACCTTTTGCTGCGGTTGATGCAGCTACCGAGAAAGCTATTGTCGGGATTCTTCATGAACTGAAAAAATATGGGAAAACGGTTATTGTCGTGCATCATGACCTGCAGACGGTTCCGGAGTATTTCGATTGGGTTGTGCTGCTAAATATGCGCATTGTTGAAGCTGGGCCAACCGACCAGGTTTTCACGAAAGTGAATCTCCAAAAGACCTACGGTGGCAAGCTCACGCTCCTCGACGAGGCTGCTCAGGCAATGTCTCGCCTTCGTTAATAGTATTGTGTGCAACGTTTTTGAAAGCCATACAGTTGAAACTGCAATTTCAAAAGTACACTCCCGTGATTCGCTTCATCATGATTAGTCTGTTGCTGTTATTTATTGCGCCCCTCGCAACTGGTGAAACGCATAGTTCAGTATCAGTTCTACTTGCACAAGCTGGTGAACTTAACTCACTCAACGATCAGGCTTTCGTCATTCCTTCATGGTCTGAGCTTTGGCGTGTACTCACACTGCAGGATTACAATACGCGGTTGGTTGTGATTAGTACTGCGATTTTAGGTCTTGCTGCTGGACTCATTGGTAGCTTTCTGCTTCTCCGCAAGCAATCACTCATGGGTGATGCACTTTCACATGCAACACTTCCTGGCATTGCGATCGCTTTTATCATCCTTGTTTTGCTCGGCGGGAACGGTAAAAATCTGCCTATTCTTCTCCTCGGAGCAAGTGTTCTTGGTGTGATTGGGGTGTTATGTGTTCTTGTCATCAGGACACAATCGCGCTTGAAGAATGATGCCGCGATGGGCATTGTTCTCAGTGTTTTCTTTGGTATTGGTATCTCACTGCTTGGTCTCATTCAATACATGCCTGAAGGTAGTGCTGCGGGACTTGAAAACTATATCTACGGCAAAACCGCTTCGATCGTCATGCAAGACCTCAAGCTTATTGTCGTTGCCACTGCGATTGTTCTGTTTATTTCATTACTCCTCCAGAAAGAGCTTACATTGCTGTGCTTTGATGACGGTTATGCTCGTTCGCAAGGTTGGCCTGTCATTCTGCTTGACATCATGATCTTACTTTTGGTGACAGGTGTTACCGTCATAGGTTTGCAGGCTGTTGGACTCATTCTCATCATCGCATTTCTGATCATTCCTCCAGCAGCAGCGAGATTTTGGACGGAAAAACTTCACGTCATGCTTATTCTCTCAGGATTCATCGGCGCGCTCAGTGGTTGGTTCGGCGCTATTATGAGTGCGCTGCAACCCAATCTACCTGCTGGTGCTGTTATTGTCGTGGTTGCTGCAGCGCTCTTCATCATCAGCATGATCTTTGGTTCATCTCGCGGCGTACTTTTCCGTGAAATCGAGCGTCTCCGGCTTAATAGAACCGTCGGCATGCAAAACCTACTCCGTGCTATCTACGAAAATCTTGAGCAGCAAGCTTCCGCAGAAAATGAAAATCAGCCTTCTGTTCCGATCCGTCATCGTTCTGCCAGAATATCCGAGTTACTACTTGTACGCAGTTGGCATGCTCGTACGCTTCGCCATTTGATTGGTCGTGCACAAAAAGCTGAACTCATTCGTCTCAGTGTGAGTGATGTTTGTACGTTGACAGAGCAGGGCTTTCATGATGCTGCACGCATTGCTCGTAACCACCGCCTTTGGGAGATTTATTTGATCACACATGCTGATATTGCTCCAAGCCACGTTGATCGTGACGCCGACCAAATCGAGCATGTGCTGCCCGCTGACCTTGTACGTCGGCTTGAAATTCTTTTACACGAACAACAGCCCGACAGGAATGTACCGCCTAGCCCGCATGCTACCAGCTGATCCACGTACCGGACATCCATGATGAGTGAACTGTTTTTAAATATTTCGAATTGGCTTGAAGCTCACGATTGGTACACTTTTGATACGTGGATCGTCATCATTGGCGCACTATGTGCCATGTCATGCGCTTTGCTCGGCAACTTTCTTGTGCTTCGGCAAATGAGCATGATGGGTGACGCGATCAGTCACGCCGTTTTACCCGGCCTCGCTATTGCTTTTTGGATTACTGGTTCGCGATCGAGTTGGGAAATGTTTCTCGGTGCGGTTATTGTTGGCATTCTTACGGCGCTTTTCACGCAATGGGTTCAAAATTTTGGCAAGGTTGACCGCGGTGCTTCTATGGGTATCGTATTTACTACTTTTTTTGCCATTGGCTTGATTCTCATTGTTAAAGGTGCAGACAACGTCGACCTTGATGCGCAGTGTGTCCTTTATGGTGCTATCGAATTCACACCTTTGGATAAAATCACACTCTTTGGATATGAACTTCCACGGGCTTTTGTCATCCTTGCTGCGGTATTCCTTGTCAACCTCATCCTCATTACAGTGTTTTACAAAGAGTTCAAGATCAGTTCTTTTGATCCTTCACTCGCCACAACCCTCGGCATCAACGCCAATGTCATGCACTACCTCCTTATGACACTCGTTGCTGTTACCACAGTTGCCTCTTTTGAAGCCATCGGCTCCATCCTCGTAATCGCTATGCTTATTGTTCCTGCTGCTGCGGCGCATTTACTCACTGATCGACTTTCACGCATGATTTTTTTCAGTCTTATCATTGGGGCGCTCAGTGCTTTTTTCGGGCACTGGTCCGCTATCACTGTACCAGGCTGGATCTCACCCGATTTTGCTGGAGGTACGCAAACTGCAAGTATGATGGCTGTTGCGGCGGGCTTTATCTTTCTTGTTATTCTCCTCTTTGCACCACGCCATGGCGTCTTAAGTCGACAGTATCACCGTCTCACACTCTTCATGCGCATCGTCCAAGAAGATGTACTCGGTCTCATGTATCGTTTGCAGGAACTTGATCTCAAAGAACAAGATTTCTCAACCACGCATATGCTTCAGCATGCAGCAGGTATCAAGCCGTTCACCGGATATATCGCGCTTGCCATGCTTAAGCTTTCCGGGCGCATTAATAAATCTGGTTCATCCTATCAACTTACATCCAAAGGCAAATCTGAAGCCACCGGACTTATCCGCGCCCATCGGCTATGGGAAACTTATCTTATGCACTACCTATCTCAAGCGCATAAACATGCTCACGAAGGGGCTGAAGCCCTTGAGCATGTTCGCAACCCAAAACTTATGAGTGATCTTCGTAAAGAGACCGGCAACCCCACCCAGGATCCACAAGGCAAATCTATCCCGCCACTTACTGGTGGTGATGAACAGGATTAATGTTCTTGTTACGTCGTTGCTACGAAATACAGCCCTGCATAAACCTTCACATCAATTGCTTTTCCTTCGCTTTCTTGGTTCATCAGCCATTGTTGTGCATGATGTAACTTGATCACGTGTACGCGGATATCTTCTGTGCCATCTCCGCCGCCGTTGCCGACCTTCCGCAAATCTCTTGCAATATAGAGCGAAATGACCTCGTCAGTAAGCCCTGCTGAGCTGGCACCGTTTCCAACAGATTTCCAATCAGTTGCTTCATAGCCTGTTTCTTCAAGAAGTTCACGTTTGGCTGCATCAATCAAGGCTTCGTCAGACGTGTCCGTTTCGTCCCCAGACAGGCCTGCCGGCAATTCAATTACATGTTTTCCCAATGGTATACGCCATTGCTCAATTAACACGATTTCGTCAGTGTCCGTAATAGGCACAATACCGACGACTCCGTTGTTATTATGTCGTTGAACATACTCCCATTGCCCTTGACGTACAGTGCGGATAAACCGGCCTTCCCAGAGTACCTCATGCTCTTTCTGCATGTCGCTTATCTCCGTCAAATATCATCCATGCCAATTATCTCTGCGCCTTCGCGCATCATCACATCTATCGCCATCGCACAGTCGCCCATATTCACTTCCACACCGCGAATGCCCTCAATGATCACATGTACCTGGTAGCCGAGCTTCAACGCATCTAATACACTGGATTTCACACAATAATCTGTTGCCAGCCCCATCACATAAAGCGACTCACACCCATGTGCTTTTAGGTAATCATCCAGCCCCGTTTGATGCCGATGTCCGTTGTCAAAGAACGTACTATAACTGTCAATCTGAATGTTTGTCCCTTTGTGCACAGTATGATCAATTTTTGCGGTGTTCAAATCCGCGGGAAATGCAGCGCCTTTTGAGTTCTGTACGCAATGCGTCGGCCAGAGCATTTGCTTTAGCCCATCGATTTCAATCATGTCTCCAATCTTTCGGCCTGCATGCGATGCGGCAAACGAAACGTGCCCCGTTGGATGCCAATCTTGGCTCGCCACAACCAGATCAAACCGCGACATGATCGTATTTGCTATCGCAATGACTTCATCACCGTGCGGTACTGCCAAGGCGCCCCCAGGCAAGAAATCATTTTGGATATCAATCAGCAATAGCGTTCGCATTAATTTCGCCTAATCATTAATTAGAGTCCATTCTCGTCATAGCCACGTGCTTTCAAGATTAACTTCGTACGGAGGTCATACAATCGCGCCTCTAAACCTGCAGGATAAGTGTGAGGATTCAAGAACCGGCGGATACTTGGATGTAGTGCTGATAACTGATCTTGTACACGCTGGCGAATGACAGATAAACTTGGAATGTCATAAACTTGTTCGCCATTACGGTAAATTGGCACGAGCAAATCTTCATGTGGCGGGTTTGTACTTACGCGCTTTCGCTTCGTTGCATCATTTGGATCAATAATTGTAGGTTGTTCTTCCGCTCCTAAATGCTCGTCATAAACCATATCTGCAATGAAACCCGATTTGTCTTGGTATCGTCTTACCTGTAAAAAGCCCGGCGTGGAGATCTTCACTGTTTGTTCAGACAGCTTCACTTTGTACTCCCAATCTTCGCCTGGATTTTTTACCGCAGACAATTTAAATACACCACCAAGTGCCGGCTGATCAAACGCCGTTGCCAATTTTGTTCCTACTCCCCAGACATTTACTTGTGCGTGCTGTCGCTTTAGCGAATCAATAATAAACTCATCTAAATCATTGCTTGCGACAATCTTTGCGTCGGCAAAACCTCCTTCATCTAAAATCTTCCTCGCTTCGGCACTTAGATAAGCAAGGTCGCCGGAGTCCAAACGTATCCCCAAAAGGTCGTGTCCTTTATCACGTAGTTTCTTGCCAACTGCAACAGCCTGCCGTACACCTTCAAGTGTGTCATATGTATCTACCAAAAACATGCAATTGTTCGGCATGGCTTCTGCATATGCTTCAAACGCTTCCAACTCCGAATCAAACGACATTACCCAGCTATGCGCATGCGTCCCTTTCACCGGAATGCCATATAACTTCCCCGCCAATACATTGGATGTTGCGCCACATCCTCCAATATATGCTGCACGGCTCGCGGCTAACCCGCCATCAATTCCCTGTGCTCTGCGTAATCCGAACTCAAGTACCTCTTCGCCACGTGTTGCCAAGCAAACTCGGGATGCTTTACTAGCAATCAACGTTTGATAGCACATCATATTTAGCAGTGCCGTCTCCAAAATTTGACACTGCAAGATTGGTCCTGTGATCCGAAGCATCGGCTCGTTTGGAAACGCAATGGTCCCCTCCGGCATCGCATCCACATCACAGCAAAACTCAAGTTCTTGCAAATAATTCAAAAAGCCAATTTCAAACAACGGCTTTCCATCAGCCCCCATTAGCTTTCCTAGATATGCGACATCTTCTTCTTCAAACCGCAAATCATTTAGAAAATGAATTACTTCTTCTAGGCCTGCTGTGACGGTATAGCCACCGTTAAACGGGTTGTCACGAAACATCAGGTTAAAGCATGCAAGCTGCTCCAGTCGCCTCGTTTTCCAATATCCATACGCCATCGTCAACTGATACAAATCAGTCAGTAAGGCAAGCGAATGCCGATATAAGCCTTGACCCGTCATGGTATGTTCCTTTGGCTTGCAAGTGCACGATCCGCAGCATGACAAATGATCATGCCAACACAGCATATCATATCGCACCGAGAAAGTTGATCGAGTGTAGCGCAATGAAAATCCCTTGATATAAATGCTCAATGGCATCCATAATCAAGGGATCAAATATTGATTGATTCTAAGAGAATTATTGAAGTTTAATTTGCGCAATCCACATGAGGTTTGGACGATTGGCTCCGCCGCCACCAGCAGGCTGATAAATCCGAAGTGATTTATAGTTAGTATCGGGTAGCGAATGCGTACTGATGTTTCCTTCTACGTTTGGCTTCATTGGTACGGAGATCCATTGATCGTTCGATTTGTGTTCAATGCGGTAGTCTCGTGAGGCATGGATAATTTTGCTGTCCTCTGCCCATTGAATGGTTAAGGTGCCGCCGGCTTTCGGTTTGGGGAAATGGATTTCTATCCAGGCATCCTCGCCATCTTCCGCCGAGGCCCATGCGGCTTCAGACCAATACATCCCGCGCCTGTCCTCAATACCATCAACCACTGTTTTAATTTGGTATCCGCCATAGCATCCACTTGGCTTGAGTACTGTATTCGCGGGAAATCCATTGATGCTTTCCGTGATCGTATGCGAAAGTCTTTCGGGTGTGGCGAATTTTGTTTTCCATTTATCGTTGGGCTGCGGTGTAATGTCATAGTGATAAACATCATCCAACGCGATCGGTGAGGCAGAGAATAGGAATCCAAAAGTAGCCGCGCGATCGGCCGCTGTTTGGATATTCTCTAGGTCGCCAGATAGGGCATAATCAAGAACGAGTACATTCATCGGATGTTTTTTCAGTACAGGAAGCAAGTATTTATTTGCAGTATTCAGATGCCAATCCAGTGATGCAGGCCCGTGCATCTTGTACTCATGTGTTCTAAAGTCATAGGTTGCAGTAAAACTTTCAAGCATAAGCCCGTCAGCGTAAGGTGCAAGCTTGTCAAAAATACGGAATCCCTGATTCAATACAATAGGTGAATCGGGAATAGCTTCACGTAGTTCTTTGACGAGTTGGATCATACCCGGTGTAGATTCTGGATAGATTTGCGTGGTGTCTAATGTGTCGAGAAATATGCCGTCATACCCCTCTTCATTCACGAGACGTTTTGCTTCTGCAACGCGATCTGCTCGCCAGTTTGGATCACCCGCATTGGCGTAATAAGACTTCCAAATGCCATTCATATCCGGCTTATCATCGCCATCGCGATCATAATACCAGCTTGCAGTACCGCCTGGGCCTTGCTTATTGCCTTCTCGAAGCTTATCGTCCTCGCCCACGGTAATATAGCCAATCGTGACCACGCCAAGCGCTTTAAGCTTTGCGATGTTTGTAAGCTCCATTGCTGGTGAATGCATCACCGCAATATCATAATGGCTCAATTCTTCATATCTGCCACTGCCATAGTAGGTGTAGAAGCTGTCGGCTTGCGCGAAGCGCTCACGCGGAGGTAAATCAGTATTTACTCTTCTTGCCGCAGCTTTAATCGGTTTGGACTCAGGGCGTTCAGTGATCTTTGAGGTGTCGATGGCTAACGTGTAGAGGCCGGTATCGGGTGCTTGATCTAGGAGCAATTGCCAATCATCGGACATGTTCCATACGGCATATTGAATCTTATCTGTACGTAGTGCGCCGGCATCAATATCAACGGTGAGTTTGTTATTCAGCACACGTTTCTTTGCTTGAGAAATAGCTTGCCATGTCCAAGCGGAACGGTTACTGCTATTGTGTTTGGAAAGAGTGCTCCCCGAAAGGAGCAGCTCAAATCCAAACTGTGGGTTGGCGGGCGGGTTAAAGCCCGTCGTGGCATCCATATCCGTGTCAATAAAAATGAGTGTGTTACTGAAATCGTACGTGTTTTCGGTCGTAGCATTCAGAACGATACGATCATCGTTTTGTTTTGCCTTAACAAGAATAAGATCACGAGTGGGGTCATCTGCGTCGCCTTTAGATTCTATATCTGGCTCAACTTTGGTTATAGGTATTGAAATGCTATTCTGGTCTGGTACGCGGTCAAGGACCGTGGTGTAGTCTGGAGATAGGGTTCGTGCCAATATTTGCATTTGCGGTGTGTTCAGTAATTCAATTGGAATCATCAATCGAAGTTGAGAATCTTTGGTATACCGTTTTGCCTGTCCGTGCTGTACCCAATCCCATTGATGTTGATCTATGCTATTAAAGCGAAGTATGTTTGCTCCTTCGATCAATAAATCATATCCGTTTTGATCAATTGCAAAACCTGTTTTGGGATTGCTGTCTGTATCGATCAAGATCTGTGTGTTGAGGAATTTGTATACGTCTGCTGTATTGAGTTCTATTACCACCTTGCTGTTCTGTTGTGTTAAGTGAACGGCTGTAATGTTGCCGATTTCGGCATCACTGGTGGCGTCACTAATCATTTTTGCGGTCAGTGGTATGGTCCAAAGCAATATGGACAGAAAAAGTGACAGTTGCTTCATCATAATCCCTTTAATCAAATTGTATTTTGAAGTAGATGAATCGCAGCACGGTTAGTTGGACGGATACTTTCCGCCGGGCATGATCTGCTTCCCGCCTTCATCAGCATCCTCTGCGATGCCAACAACTTCGCTGTTTTGTTTAGTCGCAGAAACATGCCCATCCGCATAAAGAACATTAACATTGCCGCTACTTGTTGGGCTGTTCATATCGTGCTCGCCATGTCTTTCCCATGCCCATTCTCCGTCCTGTAGCTGATCGGTGTTGGGGTTCCATGGGTCAAAATAGTAGAGCGTGCCGCCTTTGCGTACATCGGTAAGAAGCATCAGGCTGCTTGGGCCATGTATACTTGCGATCTTTGTGTTGTAGCGATTGGCATAAGGCCCCCAGCCCCAGTCATGCAATCCATCACGTGGACTATAGTCCACAATATGGGCAATGGGATTCAGTCCATAGCTATTGTTCCAAAGCAGTTCCTCGCCGGGTAAGAATGTAAACGGTGCCCAAGGTGAATCATCAGATGGGCAAACCGCATTGTTGGTATGCGGCGAATCGGCTCCGACAGCACTGCCACTGTCCATAAGGATTTGAAACCAGAACTGTTGGCCCAGCCCCCATGACGCATCGTAGCTCGTGATGCATGGGATGAGCACATCCTTGTAATCATTGCCGTACACCATGATGGCCAGCCCAAGCTGCTTTTGGTTTGCCTTGCATTGTGATGATTTCGCGACTTCTCTTGCGGCTCCTAATGCCGGCAGTAAGATCCCAATCAAAAGAGCAATAATTGAAATGACAACAAGAAGTTCAATTAGTGTGAACCCGCGTGCGTGTTTTAGGTTAGGCATGTTCTTCCTTTCGGCAATCATAAAAGATGTGAGTACGTCAGATGCCTTACTTGTTAATAAATTATCTTGACAAGTTATAATCGTCAAGTAAAATATGCAGAATAATGGATATTTGACTATTAAGTTGTCAATACAAGAATGTGGAGCTTTAAGGAATGAACACAGCGGTGTTACCAAAATATGAGCGAGTTAAACGCACGCTGATCAGTGAGATTGAATCTGGGAAATGGCCGGCAGGCGGTTCCTTCCCATCGGAATATCAACTGTTGGAGCAGTTCGAAGTTAGCCGGCCAACACTCATACGTGCGCTGCAACAGCTTGTTTCGGAAGGTTATCTATACCGTAAGCAAGGTAAGGGGACCTTTGTTGCAGATCGTGCTACGAGCGCTCAGGACATTGAATTGACAGGAAACTTTACCGTCTTCATTTCCCAGCGTGCGGCATCCATTACCGGTGAGGGGCGTGAAGTTCAGTTACGGATTTTACGTGGTATCCAGCAGGTACTTGGTCAGGCATACAGTGCTTCGACCGTCCGTCAGGCCGCAGCAGACAGAGTAGATGTGGAAACACGTCGTTTTATCGAAGCCTCTGAACCCGGCATTGCCTTGTTGATTGAGCCGTCATTCAATCAGCCTTTACGTATGATCTTGGAAGAGCGTGGCTGGAGTGTTTGGTCGATCAATGAGCCGATGGATCAAGGGCATTGTGTTTATATCGATCAAGAGCATGCTGGTTATCTTGCGACCAAATACCTCATCGATGAGGGACGCAAGCAGATTGCCATGATCAATGGTCCGCTTGATGCCTACTGGGGTTTTGAAGCAAGATTCAATGGCTACAAACGTGCACATGCGGAGGCTGGTCTAAAGGTAAACGGTAAACTCATTCGCGAGGGGTGGGATACGATCGACAGTGAGGCGGGGCGCAAAATGATGCGATCGATTTTGGATTCAAAAGTAAAGTGTGATGCGGTTGTTGGGGCAAGTGATCCCAAGGCAATCGGAGCACGTGCATGTGCGATTGAGTTTGGTTGCAACGTGCCAAGTGAAATCGCCTTTGTCAGCATCGATAATACTTTAGCAGGGCAGATCGAACCGCCTATGCCAGCGGTCGCAATGCCTTTTGAAGAAATGGGCTTCCAGGCGGCGATGCAGGCCAATCTAACTTCATCACGTGCGAAGGAAAGAGGTCATAGCTATCTCAGAATCAGTCTTAAGCCGACATTGATAGAGCGGTAATTCATTTCAATTAATTCAAGAAGGAGAAATGCAATGTTCTTACGATCAACGATCATGTCTTCGGCATGTATGCTCAGTTTGTGTTTCAGTATGGCCAATACTTTGCAGGCAGGATATCTAGATACGATTACCATCGACGGAGATCTTAGTGACTGGGACCCCGCCGCAGTTTTTTATGTTGATGCGGATATCTCTGATAGTACTATTACGGCTGCAGGTTATCAATCGATTTCGGTCGCCAATGACGCAACGCATTTATATATTGGAATCGCTACCGAAGGGGCGGGGGGAGGAAGTATTGCGAATGCTTGGCGGCATGTAATGTATGTAGACGCAGACCTTGATGGTGATACAGGATTTGACAGTGGGTGGATGACCAACGGTTACGACTATTTGGTTGAGTATGGTGCGTCATCGGCAGCAGGAGGGATCTTTAGTTTTAATAGTGCTGTTCAAACAGACTGGGCATGGGCATGGGTGAATCCACTCACCTACAGCTTCAGCGATAGCGCGATCGAATGGGCTATCCCACTTGTAGATTTGGGTAGTGTGTCCGATGTTGTATTAACCTTTAATGTGAATAGTACAGGCGGCACAGAAACTTGGGCTTATAAGTTTGAAAGCGGTTCGCTTACCTATACGTTAGCGCCCGTTCCAGAGCCAGCAAGTCTTGCGCTACTTATACCAGCCGTTCTTTTGATCAGTGCAAGAAGAAAAGCTTAAGGCGAGATCGTCTTAAGCTTTATATTGGCGGTAATGTCATCGGGAAGACTTCCAGTGGTTTACATAGACTGGATTGAATCATGAGTTTTGTAAATACCCAGCAAGCAGGCTGTATACAACCGCTCAAGAAAATCAGAATCGGTGTTGTCGGGCTTGGTACGCGTGCATCATGGATATGTGCTTTGATGCAAAAAGAATCTTCGCTGGTCAAGCTCGAATGTGTGGTTGATCCTGATCGTTTGAGCATTGATCGGCATGTCGAAGAATCTGGGCTTGCGGTCGACCGTAATTTTGCCTATTTTCAAGACCTTGAGCAGTTACTGGTCCGGGGTGTTGAATTGGATGGAATTGTTGTTGGGACGCGGTGTGATCTGCATACCCCTATTGCGACCAAGTTAATGTTGCTGGGTATTCCTTTATTTCTTGAAAAGCCGGTTGCGATTAGTTGGCAACAGCTTGCGGATCTTCGTGATGCTTGCCGCAAAGCCGCAAGCAATATTGTTGTTTCGTTTCCGTTGAGGTGTACACCGATTTATGAACGTGTTAAGCAGCGGTTGGATGCCGGCGATCTAGGATGCATTAACCAGATTGCCGCATTCAACTTTGTTAACTATGGCAATGTCTATATCGATGAATGGTATAGAGACTATCAAACGACCGGCGGTCTATGGTTACAAAAAGCAACGCATGATTTTGATTACATCCATCATCTAGTAAACGACACGCCGCTCAGGATTTCAGCGATGCACAGCAGGAAAGTTTGGGAGGAAAATATCAAACACCAGGATGCTGGGTCTGCCATGATCATGTATAGCTCCGGGTTGCATGCGGCGTATTCACAAAATTTCGTGAGTAAATTTGCCGCAGGTAAGCGCGGTGCACGTATCACTGGCGAATACGCATCGATCGAATTTGACTGGAATCAAAGCCTCATTCATCGATGTGATCATCAAACCAATAAAGTCGAGACACAACACATCAGCAACGAAGATGGGCATGGTGGAGGCGATAGACGACTTGCGAAGCATTTCCTTGATGTGATTGCTGGGGAGACAAAATCTCAAGTAACACTTCAAGATGGCCTTTTATCTGCAGCTACTTGCTTAGCTGCGCGTGATGCAGCATACAATAAAACCGTTGAAGTGATCCCATCCTTTGGTGACCACCAAACATTGGCTGCATCATCTCAAATCATTGAGCCGCCGCTAAGCTAGATGAGAATCGGAGTATTGTGGCACTTGAATCTATAGTCGCCGCATCATTAATCCGCCATCGACATTCACTACTTGCCCCGTTGCGTACGGCAAATCACCGCGTGCCATTGCTGTTGCGACTCGCCCAACATCTTCTGGTTTCCCCCATCGTTTTTGCAATGTTAATCCTTCTCCAATCAATTTATCATATTTTGCCTTTACGCCCGATGTCATATCTGTTTCAATCACACCCGGTCGAATCTCAAACACATCAATTTCATGTTCCGCCAACCGTGTTGCCCATAGCATGGTTGCCATGCCAATCCCCGCCTTGCTGATGCAATAATCCCCGCGACTTACTGATGCTACTTCTGCACTAATCGATCCCACATTGATAATCGTTCCGCGGTATGATGCATTTTCCTCGTGTTGTAACACCATCCACTTCGCTGCTGCTTGCGTTAGAAAATATGGCCCTTGCAAATTGATCCGCATCAGTCGTTCAAAACTTTCTTCTCCTGCCTCCAGAATATTTACACGTTGTTCAGGCGCCACCCCCGCATTGTTCACGAGAACATCTAGTCGTCCGAATCGCGTTTCTGTCTCGGCAAGCAATGTTTTTCGTTGTTCATTGTCTGACACATCGGCTACAGCATAATCTGCTTCAACGCCATACCTCGCTAGCTCATCTAGCACATTTTGTATATCTTCTTTTTTGCGTCGTCCGCACAGCATGATCGCAAACCCGTCCTTCGCGAGGCAGGTCGCAATTCCCAAGCCAATCCCTCGCGTGCCCCCTGTTACAATCGCTACTTTACGTTTGCACTTCATCATAAACCCTATATTTTTAGTTTGAATCAAGTCTCAATTATACCGTCGCACAACCCACCGCCGGCTTGCGCCCATCAAAGAATGTCAAATATGTTTCATTCTTGGCCAGTCGCTGTGCCAAAACTGCCACTTCACGCAAGTGATAATCACCCCACATAGAACTCTCGCCCTGTGGCACCTTTGCTTCGGCTGGTACATGATCCCACCCGTTTGGCCAGTGGTACACGCTATGCAATAGTAAGCCTTGATGCTTTGCGTCAGTACTCAAATAGGGTTCTTCCAGCAATTTCGTTAACACGGTCAATCCTGCTTGAGCATACCGAGATGAATCTTTCTCTGCATGATAGAGATCAAGATATTGGCCTAAGCGAATCAAGCCTTGCGCAGCGATTGCCGATGCCGAACTATCTACCGGCTCATATTCATTGAATGGATCCGCATCACGTTTAAGATAATCTTCGCCCAGCTTATGCAAACTAGGCGCGCCGGTATCCCAATAGCACACACCACAAGCAGCACTACCATGCTCAATGTAAAAGTCGCATGTCGCTTTAGCCGCTTTCAAAAACACCGCCTCGATTTCTGCAATGCCACCCCATGGTTCAAGCTCTTCCGCTGGGCGTGTACGTAGAAACTCCAGTTCTTCTACAAAACCGACCATTGCCCAAGCCAGACCGCGTGTCCAAGTGCTAAATGGTGAGTATCCCTGCTGAGTGCTTGGCGCACGAAATACGCCATTATATGCATTGAATAACGCTTCATGGGCTGTCCGGCCACGCAGGTCATAAGTATCTCGTCCTTCGCCGTACCAGACATTGTATTTTGCAGTACTTATTCCATGCTCAATCACTCGACCTAACAGTGAAATTTTCTCATCCTGTTCTCCCCAAAGCGTATGTCCCAGCTGGTGGCTCACAGATAGCGCTCGGCATGTTCGGATTGTGTCGACAAACAAACTCTGCGGTCCGTTGAACGAATACATATATCCGCCGCCATCCGATGTTTTCGACCAACGTGCTGCCTGCACTGCGCCGCTTGCTTTGAGCGCCATTTCATAAAAGTGCCGCTCCCACTCTCTTTCTTCAATCACTCCCTCGTTCATTAGCCGCCAAAGATTCCCGTATGTACTCACATTATTGAATCCATGGTCATGTACACCCACATGTGTCACATGGCTTGCCATCTCATTTACCGTATACGACCGTCCAATTTCAAGGAACCGTTCATCACGCGTTCCATCAAACTGCAGTACAGCCGACCCAAACTGAAATCCTTGCGTCCACTCTGTCCAGCCTTGCGCTTGATAGGCACCTTCAACCGTAAATACTGGTGAGGATGAGCTGGCGGGAAACTTCTCTTGGATATTTAAAATCTTTTCACCTGATACCGTCCACATCCGCTCAATTGGCGACAATAGATCTATCGCCTGTATTTTCATATCAATCTTCATGCTTGTACTTTCTATTACGCAATCGTTCTTAAATCAGCCTTTCTGCTTTGTGGACTCATGTGTTCATCTTACTTTCACCTTGGGTCCAATCCAACAGGTTCTTATTGCAATGCGTGTCCAGATATGCTAAATATGAGGATTATGCATGATGAAGCAAACACTCAGCAGCTTGCCAGCACACTAGGCCAACTCAACTCCTTACCCGATGAGGCCGCTATTCGTGAACTTTGTGGGCACCTTTTTGAGGATCCCGCTCGTATCATTCAAACTTTTTCGTATGATCTTGTTAGTACTGTCGAATTCACACCGCATCAGCACCACAATCAGATGCAACTCGATCTGCTGATTGATTGTCATGGGCAAGTTTGTGTCGACAATCAATGGCATCCCATCACAGGTACGACCGCACTCGTTGCTTATCCTGGGCAAATGCACGGTTACAAGCTCTTCGCGGCTACCAAAGAAGCACATGTTTTTCACCTCAAAATTCAAACCAAATCGTCTTGGCTCGCTTGCACAACGCGCCCATGGCAATCCGTCATCACTGATCTCGGTAGGCAAGATGCACTTATTTCTCATCTCCGCTCCGTCATCAGATTAGGCCTTTTTACGCAGGATAAATCGACTCTTTTACTCATTCGGTTGTGTGAAGCGCTTTATCTTTGGCCACGTGAATCCAGCAGCACAGGCACACTCCTCGATGCGATTGCTTCGACTGATGAACAGAATGTCGATCGCCGTGTGATTAAAGCTCTTGAGCTCGTAGAGCAAGCATGGGCGCAGCCACCTTCGCTTGATCAACTCGCTCATGCGGCCCATCTTTCACCAAGACATTTTTCCCGCCGCTTTCGTCTCTTGCTTGGTTGTACGCCTCACGAATATGTTACGGCTCGTCGTCTTCAGAAAGCATCTGCCATGCTTCTTGATGATCGTCTTAAAGTTCATCAGATTGCTGATGGTCTTGGTTTCAGCAGTGTCGGCGTTTTTTCACGCTGGTTTGTTCAGCATGCCGGCCAAAGCCCCACCGAATTTCGCAGTAACCCACATGTAATCTAATGGATCAGGATATTGTCTAGATATGCTAAATGGGTTGTCGCCGAGTCTTATGGCTTTCCCGTCATCTCAATGCTATTCTTGTTTCCTGCAATGGGTCAATCTCAAAGGAAACAACAATGAAAATCAGGAATATCGGTATCGTCATGAACGGTGTCACCGGACGCATGGGGACGAACCAACACCTCATCCGATCCATCCTCGCTATCATTAAGCAAGGCGGAGTTAAAATCTCCGATGACCTCACGCTGATGCCTGAGCCTATTCTCACGGGGCGTAATGAAAACAAACTTAAGCACCTCGCTGAAACACACGGCCCCGCCGTTATCGGCAAGCCGCTCAAGTACACTGCCGATATTCAAGCTGCCGTTGACGGAAAATTCGATGACACAGAGATATTTTTTGATGCTTCAGGCACACTCCAGCGCGCTCGTTTCATCGAAATGGCCGTCAAAGCAGGCAAAGCTATTTACTGTGAGAAGCCAACCGCCGTTACTACGGATGAAGCGATTCGTCTTGCGGAACTCGCTGAAAATGCTGGTCTGAAAAACGGTGTTGTCCAAGACAAACTCTGGCTCCCCGGATTTCGAAAACTCAGCACACTTAAACAACAAGGATTCTTCGGTAAGATCCTGTCCGTTCGAGCGGAGTTTGGCTACTGGGTTTTCACCGGCGAAGTTGACGACCAACCTGCACAACGTCCAAGTTGGAACTACCGTGAAGAAGACGGCGGTGGCATGATGATTGATATGTTTTGTCACTGGCGTTATGTCATCGACAACATCTTTGGCCCTGTCAAATCACTTGTTTCCTACGGTAGCATCGACATCGACAAACGTGTCGATGAGCAAGGTGATTTCTACAACGCAACCGCCGACGACTCTGCCTACGCCATCTTTCTACTCGAAGACGGTACCGTCTGCCAATTCAACTCCTCTTGGTGTACACGTGTTCGCCGTGACGACCTGCTTACGGTTCAGGTCGACGGCACAGATGGTTCTGCAGTTGCTACACTCCGCGATTGCTATGTTCAAGACATGTCCATGACGCCTAAGCCCGTCTGGAACCCCGATATCGCTCAGCCCATTGATTTTTACGATGGCTGGAAACGTGTCCCTGACAACTGCGAGTACGACAACGCATTCAAAATCCAATGGGAACTTTTCCTTCGTCACGTTGCACTAGACGAGTCATTCCGCTGGACACTCCGTGAAGGTGCCAAGGGTGTGCAACTTGCTGAGCTCGGCGTACAAAGTTGGAGAACCCGTCAATGGGTTGACCTCCCTGCACTCGAACCCGCTACTGCTAGCGTCTAGTTGAGAGTTAGATCATTATGCCCCAGGCATACAAAAATTCCACCAAACTCGCAGTTCACACCATGACCAACAAGCCGTGGACACTGCGTGAATGCATCGAAGCTTATGCTGCACGCAATATCCACGGCATCTCCGTCTGGCGTAATGTTCTTGAAGGAATCGCACTCAGCGATGCTGCGACGATTTTAAACGATCATAACATGGTCGTTCCCGCATTGGTCCGTGGCGGGTTCTTTCCTTCCACGAGCGTAAGCGGTCGGCAGAAGGCGCTTGATGAAAATAGATCTATCATTGACGAGGCCGCTGCAATCAATGCGGAGATGGTTGTGTACGTTGTTGGCGCTGTGCCTAATCAACGATTAGACGAATCACGTAAGCAAACTCAAGATGCTTTTGCCGCGATTTTGCCACACGCTGAAGCCCGCAATATCAAGCTTGCCATCGAGCCGCTACATCCGATGTATGCTGCCGACCGATCTTGTATCAACCGCATGGCGGAAGCGCGGCACATTTGCGAACAACTCAATCATCCGCTGATCGGTATTGCTGCCGACGTCTTTCATATTTGGTGGGACGCTGATGTCGAAAAAGAACTCTGTCTCGCGGCAGTACAGAAGACACTTTTCGGCTTCCACATCTGTGATTGGAAACCCGACATGAATGATATGCTCAATGATCGTGGTCTTATGGGCGACGGCTGCATCGACCTTGCGTACTACAAAAACCTGATGAACGAACTTGAATTCGATGGCTATCACGAGGTCGAAGTTTTCTCAGACCTATATTGGCGGCTCAATCAAGATCAATACCTCGATATGATTGTTCAGCGTGCTGAGCAATATGCTTATTCGAAATCGTTGCGTGCTTCTCAGACGTGATCAACCTTGACATCAATACGGCATGAAAAAAGCCCGTGATCGTGATGATCATGGGCTTGTTCTTTAAGTGGGCGATACTGGACTCGAACCAGTGACCTCATCGATGTGAACGATGTGGCCGAACCTTCACGCCAATTGTCATCTAATGTTTCCTAAACTTTAGACAAATTGTTTATATCCGACCTAACAGAAAGTCGCAACCCTTAAAAACCAAACTAAGCAATTTTTTTTGCAGCTTTCATTAATTGAATTAAATCACGCTCAATATAAATCTCTGTTGTAAACGCAGAACTATGCCCAAGCATGATACGTGACAACTCAATACCAAAGTGCTTGTTAAAACGCTTCGCTGCATTATGCCTCAATTGCAACGGAGTAAAAGGTTCAACACACTTGCGCTCACAAGCTCTAACAATTTCACGACGATATGAGCTACGATCATACGGCCTACCATGTTTTGTCAAGAAACAAAAACCCTCCGAAGCAGCACCTAAAAGCTTAAGCACACGTGGCCCCAATACTATTTGCCGCGGCTTACCTAAATAGCTTGTTTTGTGATAAATCGGCGTATAAACAGCATAATCATCTGACCTTTCGATGTGTTGCCAACGCATATTCACCAACTCATTTATCCTCATGCCTGTCAAATAATGTATACGCACCATACGACCAACCATCGTATTTGAGCCTTGAACAACCGCCCGAACTTGCCGCCACATAGCAGGACGAACCTTTACATTATCTTTTGCCGAACACCGCCCCGATCTTAACTGTGCCACAGAATTAACAGACATGAAGACCTTCCCAGAAACATACTCCCTCTCACACGCCCACCTAAAAACACGTTTAACACGAGAGATTTTGTCATTAATAGTTTGTCTTGTATATTCAAAAGTCTCTAAATAATCACGAAACTTAATAAGCAGAGATGGGCCAAAATCTTCACTACTAATATCTGGTTGAACATCAAGCAATTGTCCGAGCACGTAAGCTATCGCATGATACTCATTAGACAATCCCCCATCTGGTTTTCGGTAACATGTTTTTGCATATTCTAAATACACTTCACACAGTCGATGCAGCATCATTTGGAATCTCCCTCCGGTTGCCTAATAATCGACCAATAATCTAGTGCATTTAATTTCCGCAAATAATAAGCCATGAATATCTATCATCTTGCGATCTTATATAACCGTGCCCAAACCTGCACCACTGAATTTTCCCCCTTCTCAGTTTTCACTGATTGCAGGATGTTATCAACTTGTTGCGTTTCTCTAGTTTGCTGCAATTCTCCAATCAAATACACACCGCCACTCTGCATAACTAATTTTGTAGTGTAAGACTGGGTTTGCTTAATCGGAGCTTCCGACTCAACAAAGCCAAGCAGAGCCGACAACTCGATACTGACATCGGCCAACGCTCGCATCTCGCCCATATCACGCACGGTAGATGTGACGGTTAAACCAACTGGAATCAAATCAAAACCCGAAGTTGTAGTCACACCTTGTTCATTCACCACACGCTTAGGGACAGGGATTTCTTTTGCATCACGAATGGTAGACGTTTGGCCATCGGCCAGCACGAACAAGGGTTCAGCGACGAGATGCACTTGCCTGTGGCTCCTGCTAGCTTGGAGCATCGCCTGTAATGACCCAAGCATGGACGTACCCGAAGACGCAGCAGCAGACGCAGAAGCGAGCACGAACGATAAATCTACTTCGGGTTGCACATCTACACCCAACTGTTCATCTAATGACCGCTCATAAGAGATTAAATAAAACTGCATCACCCAGGTATCAAGGGGAGCAGTTTCTACCGAATCGAGCATATTCGATACACGGTCAATGACCTGTACTTTATCACTAACAACCACAAGGCCATCCTGAAACGCAGCCGCTTTCCCATTAGTTGACAAGAGAAGTTGTATAGATTGCGTAAGTTCACCCCTATCAAGTCTCACCACCAAGCAAAGCCGATCCTGTAACGACGACAGCAGCCGCCACACCCTTCATCTTCTGCAAAAACATGGTTTATCCTTTCTCTTGCAGACCCATATAATTAGGCAGGACGTTCCCACCTATCACGTTGTCTCATTGCACTGATCGTGCGAAGCAGCCAAATCAAAAGGCCCAACAGCATCCCCACACCAACCAAGATTGCATACGTCGCTATCATTTCACCTGTGGCCGCTTGCGCCGCTTGCACAGGCATAGAATTCCCGGAACCAACAGCATCATTGTCGCTGGCTCCGGAATCAGAGGGTTTGCGGACGGCCCTCCTACAGTGCCGAGATGATCCCCAGTTCCCGGAGCGTACAACTCAAGGGAGGTTCCCTGAAGCTCAATACGTCCACCATGATGCTCCGGGCCAACACTCTCATGACCGATCTTAAAAAACTCATCATCCACTCTTAACCATAAATCGCGATCCTCGAACATCCAACCACCGGACCAAATCGTGCCACCTGATCCCATCTCAGATTCGGGAATAACAATAAACTCAAATTCCGGGGCGTTCGGATATAAATCAGCCTGATAAATGGCGAATTCGCTTCCCGGCGGAACAACATAAGTCATGTTGATGAAATCAGCCGACACAGCCGACGACAATCCCAAAAAAATCATAATGACGACAATCATTTTTCGCATTGTTAAGCTCCTATGCTTGTTTGAAAATTTCATAAATCCCATTAACTACAACCGAGTAGATGGCAACTGTTATGTAAATCGCAAAGGCCGAAACAAGGCCGGTAAGCATGTACGTCAAAACAAAGGGTGCAGCATTTTCGACCGTTATCATCTGATGATCCTCAAAACGGGGCGTATTCGTCAGGCCACATGTCTTGCGGAATCCCGCATTTCCCGCCTAGCTCACGTCTAGATAAGTCAGTTTCGTGATATTCAGCACTTAAACGCATTGCTAGGTCACATGCTGACTCTGTGTCATGCGCACAATCTTGTACTTTTAAACAAGAGAAGGAGGCGGCCTTGCGGCCGTCCTCGCTCCTCGCTTGGGGTCGCTCCTCGCTCGGACAGCCATCAATGCCTAGCTCTTTCTCATAGTTTGCTATGTAGTCATCATCGCAATAGGCAAGGTCCATAAGCTGGTCCTTTGCCATAGCGTCCTGCAAGTGCCTGTTTTCATGTACCTGTTCCATCACCCGGTCGAAATGATGCCACGTCATGTCATACTCGTACCAGCCCCATTTCTTCTCAACACGTTCAAACTTCATCATCCAAAGCGCACATATGACCTCGTTATCACGTGCGATGAATTCCTTCACTTCCCCGGCTTCATCTTTCACAACAAAGGTTCTACCGGCACGTTTGAGCACACTTCCAATCGTCTCATTGGGGTCATAATCGCGTTTCTGTTCGCAACCCGCGATATCGTAAGCCTGCGTTTCTTCCTTCTCCTCTGGTGGGTCAGAGGGGTTGTGGCGATCATCTTTATCTACCACATTAAAGAACCCATGAGACGTACCCCACACCTGCACAGAACGTCTCGGCTTGTCATAGAGAAACGCTGGATAGCCCCCCGCCTTAGATTGATACTTGGCGATGTATCCAGCGTGTTTAATCTTCGCTTTACGAACATCCACGATCCCATGACCCCAAATATTCTGGAGATCGTGTTGTTTTACGTAAGGCATGTCACGTACGAGCAGGTGGAAATGCAGAATGCCTGACGAGTGAAATTCCATCTTAGCTCGCCACTTTGCTTTCATGGGTGTACGTGTGAACTCGGACACGCGATCCATAAACCTAGCCACGTGTCGGCCATCTTTTGCAAGGTCATACATGTACTCGGGCAGCTTTTCAGGGTGGACACGATCCTGATATGGCCGCAGGTCATACGTAAGCGTGATGAATTTCACATTCCGCTTATTTGCTCTACACCAAGCAAGCCACCGTCTCATACGTTTTGTCTCCCGATGCGCAAGCACAAACGCACCAACATTATGCAGGTGCGAGAGGACGATTTTTTGACGCATGTAAAGAGACATTGTTAAACCCTGATCAAGTGCGAAAAATGCACACGACCCGTTAGAGTCGTATGCACAGTGAGGAAGGTTACGCCGGGAGAATTTCCGAAACCTTCAGCGAGAGATTGCCGCGGTAATCATGCTCAAGTTTGCCCTTGAACGTGTACGCCGCACCTTTCTCAACAATCTCAAAATAATCCTTTTCGACGTAGTACTGGAAAGTTTCACCCATCGTTTTGCAAACAATCCGATACCACTTGTCACCCGTCTTTTCGTTCGTACCCGTCGCGGTGTCATCGACGATCCCGCACGCTTCAAAAATGGGGGTCATTCGCTCGACCAGCGTCATCATTGAAGAAGTCTGTAAACCTTTGTCTGTTGCTGTTGCCATAACCTATCCTTTCAAAATTTAATGGTTATTAAACGTTTATCTTTTGGGACTCATGGGGCATTGAGCCCCACGATCCCACCAACCAACCTTTCTCAACTCCTAAACGATCCCCCAACCTGTGTCTTACGCCCAAGCGTTAATTTCCATATCTTGTATATGCCCCTACAAAGGAGCACTAAAACTGGCCTTATAAACAAAAAGACACGTAATACAATGGCAAGTAAGAGCACAAAAAAGAGGATGAAAAACAGTAAAGCCAGCATGATTAAATCCTACAAGGGAAGTTGAATTCCACGCTTGGCTAGTATCAGCCACTTTTTCAACGCCACAACGTCCTCAATATCCTCATCAAGAAACTCAACAGCATCGATATCCTCCTGATACGCCAAAAGCTTCGATTTAAGCCTCTCAACATCATCACGAATCTCATTCTTAATTAACCTGATCGACTGCCGTGTGTCGCAATCAACCGCTGTTCTAGTCTGTTCAATCGTCGTGTGACACGTCATGGACCTCTCCTTCAACTCTCTCAAGCTCGCGAAGAATCTCTTCTCTTTTACGCATTAAGACTGCCCACCTATCAAACCTCTCCCCCTTCAAGCGTTCCTCAAGCTCTAACCTATCGACCGCATACCTCAAAACGTAATCAACACACTTGTTAACAAATTCCGCTTGTGAGCAGCCCAAAACCCGTGAAGCAGCCCCTACATCCTTCTGATACTGACTCGATATCCTCACACATCCCATAGCCTTCCTTTCACTTGACGTAACCTAAAACCTTGATCCACGAAAAAACGCACAGCCGCAATTAAGCAGCTATGCGCTCAGCATTGCACATTGGGGTGTAATTTTGATTGATTGTGCGGTAAAATTAGACACGTTCCGTACTCTGCTAAAAGTATGCGGGACCAGACTCTGGAGCGGCCTACCGCTCGCAGGGTCATTTTTTTTACAAGTGTCTATTTTCTCAGAACTTACGAAAAAAGCTGATTCAGAACTATGTTCCGAACCAGCTAAAGTCTAGGACGTGGGCGATATTGGACTCGAACCAATGACCTCATCGATGTGAACGATGCGCTCTAGCCAGCTGAGCTAAACGCCCGTCAAACAAACGGCTGTGACGATGTGATATCGTGCGGTGCCGTATGAGTGTTCTATCAGATTAGCGGTATTTGTGTGAGGGTCAAACAGGGTGGAACGAGATCAGGTATTGGGGTCATTCTGTGGATTATGCGGCTCGGTTTGAGCTTGTTTGGTGCCACCGAGGTCGAGCGTGTTGTCATCATTCGGTGTATTAAGCCTGTTTTGATTTTGAGGCTGCGAAGAGGAATTGTTTTTCACATCGTCTTCGATCCCGGAAAGTCCTTTTTTGAATTCAACAATGCCTTTGCCGATGTTCTTACCGACTTCTGGGAGGCGCCGGCCAAAGATCAAAACGCCAAGTATGGCAATGACAAGTATTTCCGGCCAACCGAGGTTGCCGATAAATGCGAGTGTCGACGCTAAATCCAGCATGTGAGTCATGATGTTGTTCCCATGTTCTGTCTGACTGAAGAACGGATGTTCCAATCATATTATTGCAGGTATCCGGCTGAGGAGCTAGTGCGGGTTGGGGCTCAGCAGATCTTGTAGCCGTGAAAAAGACACAAATGTGTGTTTCTGCATGCTATGTATCGGTTAGCAATGGGATCAGTATCTCAAAATATTGTTTGCCATGGGCTCTAAATTTATTCAGACGTTATAATTTCGGAGCGATCTGTCGGCATGCGTTGGTCACTGCGATTGTAGGGCCTATGTCATGAAGAAGGTATAAAGAGTGAAAAGTGACATGGTTTAAAACGTGATGAAATACAAAGAAAGCCCAGACACACGGTCTGGGCTTTCTTTGTATTTGTGTGAATTATTGTAATGAGGCGTTTGAAGTTATCTAGTTTCACGTCGACGCATCACGAAAGGTAGCATGGCGAGTATGCCCATGGCTGCGGCGGATGGTGTGGGGACTGATGGTGTTGGGCTTGGTGTTGGAGTTGCGGTGATGCTGTTTATACTGAAGACGATTTGGTCGGTGGCTTGTGCGGAGACAAGTGCGCCTGCACTGATGGCAGCAGTAGCTAGGAACGGTTCATCACCATTAAGTGTCGGGATGTCGAATCCCTCGGCAAGATCGAATGTATCGTTGTCGTAGCCAAGGTTAAATTGGAAGCGTGTGGGGTTGCCAGTGCCCTCTTCGAAGGGGGTGTCGTAGACGGCTCGCCAAACATCACCCAAGAATGAAACATCATTACCGGTACGGATAAAGTTGTTGCTGACATTTGAGTTGGTTGACACATTGGTATTGTCGACAATTTCATAGACTTCACCGCCGAGTGTTGCAGTGAATGACGTGATGGCGCCGTGTCCAGTAAATAAGCTTCCAGATAAATTGGTTGAGGTGATATTGTCGAGATCGTAGGTGAGTTGGAACGTCACTTCGTCACCCAACGCTAACCCATAATCGTTTAAGACGCCATAGTTGAGGCTGATGTTGCTGGCATTGCCTGTGGCAGTAACAGTTACGCTTTCAGCAAAAGCGAATTGTGTCGTAGCAATTGCGAATGGGAATGTTATTGCAAGTGTCCATGCTTTTTGAAACATATCAACGATACTCCAAAAATGTTACATATTGCAGGGGCAGCAGTGCTTCTGCACAGATTTATCTACATGTATATTTTGACTTAAAAAAAGTCTAATCTAATACATGCCTTCGTTACGTTTTCTATTATGCGTGAAGATATTATTTAATAGTTCACAAGTAATAGTAGGCACGAAGGCTGGTCACTCAACACAGGGATTGCGAGGATTGCAGGCATGTTTGTGAGGGTGAGCGTTTGGATGTTTTGTTGTTGTTGCGTGATTGCCGCGAGGAGATTGGGGGAAGCGGTATAGTCACGTAAGCGGATAGGTATGGTGGCGGTCGCTATGTTTGTGTTGTACTAGCGAAGTTGGGGCCGCTTATGCCATAGGAAAACTTATAGATCTTCAAACGTGAGGATGGGTTTATAAAGAAAAACCCGCGGCATGGTGGCCGTGGGTTTGTGTATGTTTTGCTGTCGCCTAACACATGGTTAGATGGCCGGCATGTTGGAAATATCACATTTCTAAAGGGTGGGGGGGTTAGATTTTGCCGAGGACGAGTGAGACGTTGTGGCCGCCGAAACCGAAGCTGTTGGAGAGGGCGACTTTGATGTCCTTTTCTCGGGCAACGTTGGGGACGTAGTCAAGGTCGCAAGCTTCGTCTGGGTTTTCGAGGTTGATGGTGGGAGGCATGACGCCTTTTTGGATAGCTTTTGCGACAATGATGGCTTCGATGCCACCGGATGCGCCGAGGAGGTGGCCGGTCATAGATTTGGTTGAGGAGACAGGCGTTTTGTAGGCTTCCTCTTTGAAAAGGCGTTTGATGGCGGTGGTTTCAGCGATGTCGCCGAGACCTGTTGAGGTGCCATGTGCATTGATGTAGTCGACGTCGGTGGTGGAGACGCCGGATTCGGCGAGTGCGATTTCCATGGCGTGGGCTGCGCCGCGCCCTTCTTCATCGGGTGCGGTAATGTGGATGCCGTCGGCGGACTGGCCGTAGCCGAGGAATTCGGCGTAAATGTTTGCGCCGCGTGCTTTGGCGTGTTCGTATTCTTCGAGGACGATGATGCCGCCGCCTTCAGCGAGGACGAAGCCGTCGCGGTCTTTATCGAATGGACGTGAGGCTTTGGTGGGCTCGTCGTTACGTTTTGAGAGTGCTTTGAGTGCGATGAAGCAGCCAGTGCCGAGTGGTGTGACCGCGGCCTCGGAGCCGCCGGTGACAATGACATCACACTGGTTGCGTCGAATGTATTCTGCAGCTTCACCGATGGCGTGACCTGCGGAAGCGCACGCGGAGGTTGCGGCGTAGTTAGGGCCTTTGATGCCGTAGTGGATGGAAACGTTGCCAGCAGCTGCGTTACACATCAGCTTTGGGACCATGAAAGGCGAGAGGCGTTCCGGCCCTTTGTCCATGAGCTTTTGGTAGCCGTTTTCAAATTCTTCCATACCCCCAATGCCGGAGCCGATGATGGAACCGCATCGCCAAGGGTCTTCTTTTGAGAAGTCGAGGCCTGAGTCGTTGACGGCGTCGATGGCGGCGTTGAGCGCGTATTGTGCGAAACGGTCAAGGCGTTTTGAGACGCGCTTGTCGATGTTGTCTCCGCCGCCCCATGGATTGATTTCACCAGCAATTTTGGTGGAGTATTTTTCAGTATCAAACTTGGTAATGGCTTTGATGCCTGACTTGCCAGCGAGGAGGTCTTTCCAGACTCCATCGACGGAGGTGCCAAGGCTTGTAACCCAACCAAGTCCAGTAATGACTACACGACGTCTGTTCATGGATTGCATCTCTGATGCGGGGATGTACCGCGACACAAAAAGCAGGTGAGGCGGTTCACGTTCCGTTGCTGCCAAGATCGGGCGAACGTGATGGGAAGATTGTTGGAACACGGGTTGGCAGTGTTACCACAGGGCCGCATGTTGGCGGTCTGTGCCCGCGCCCCGGAAGTCTGTGGTGGTGATACGACAGTCAGCGGGGCGGATTGAACACGATATTTTAAGCATGCTTGGGTGATGACGCCAATTTGGCGGGGGGTTTAGAGCAAAAAAGGGGGTTGCTGTCTCCGGAATGAGGTTGGCATAAAGAGCCGGCTGATGCGTTAAGGGTCTGTTAATTGTGCTGGATATGAAAAACAGCACTGGCTGAGTTGTCCTCTACGTGACGGCATTAGCCGCGAGGTGAGGGCAAAACTCAATCAGCGCTGTGGAAAAGCAATGTGACGGCACTGGTTTTTTATCAAAACACAGGCCGGAGTCGGGAGGCTCAAGGAAACGCCTTAGGCGTTCTTTGCATGATTCTTGATGAAATCAATGGCCTGGCCGACAGTCTGAATTTTTTCTGCATCTTCGTCTGGGATGGAAGTTTCGAATTCATCTTCGAATTCCATGACGAGTTCGACGGTGTCGAGGCTGTCTGCGTTGAGGTCATTGACAAAGTTTGTGTCGCGTTTGATTTCGCCTTTATCGACGCCCATTTGTTCTGCAACGATTGCGATGACTTTTTCTTGAATTTCTGCTTCGTCCATGATCGGCTCCTTGTTCCTGCACCGCAGGAGCGGGTTGATCTTGCCCGGATTCCGGGGGGGGTGAATGAATGTCCGACGGCTTATTGATTCCGAACTTTGGAGAACCTTGGCGCTCGCCGGTGCCGGGGAATTCCGGTCATACCTATTGCCGGAATATATCGTTAATTGGTTATCCTCTCAAGCCTGAGCGGGAGAAGAGGTTTAATACATGGTCATGCCGCCGTCGACAGCAAGTGTTTGGCCGGTGACATAGGACGCGTCGTCGGAAGCCAGAAACGCAACGGCGGCAGCGATTTCATGGGGCTCGCCCATGCGGCCGGCGGGGGTATGCTGGCTGACGGTATCTTTAATGGACTGCGGGAGGACATCGGTCATATCCGTGGCGATGAAGCCGGGGGCGACGACGTTGGCCGTGATTTTCTTAGAAGCCAATTCCTTGGCGATGGTCTTGGTTAAGCCGAGGAGGCCAGCTTTTGCGGTAGCGTAGTTAGCTTGGCCGGGGTTGCCCATAAGGCCTGCGACTGAGGAGATGTTGATGATGCGACCGAACTTGCCTCGCATCATAGGACGCAAAGCGGTGCGGCAGGCAATGAAGACCGAACGGAGATTGGTGTTGATGACGTCGTCGAATTCCTCATCTGTCATACGAAGGAGGAGGTTGTCGCGGGTGATGCCAGCGTTATTGACGAGGACATCGAGGCGTTTGTGTTCTTCTGCAACATCTTCGATGAGCTTGGTCACCTCATCTGAGTTGGAGAGGTCTGCGGTTTTGTATGAGGCTTCGCCGCCAGCGGCAGCGATTTCAGCTTGAACTTCTTTGAGTTTGTCTTCGTTGCGTGCGACCAGGACAACGTGTTTGTCCTGCTTGGCGAGGGCAAGGGCGATAGATTTGCCAATGCCACGTGAAGCGCCGGTGACGATTGCAACGCGTTTTTCAGTTTTGTCTGCCATGAGGTTATCCAATGTTTCTGATGAGAGCTTCAGCGAGTGAGCGGCTCTGGGGCGTATTCGGGGGTAATCTTACCCCGCAATCGCAGGCAAAGTCATGTCTGCTGAGGGATAAGTCGCATTCTGGGAGAATGATACACAATCAGCACCAGGTTGCGAGTTTCGTACGAGTTATAGAGGCGTATGGAAAGATTATTGGCGGGGCAGTGCAGTTGTCGAAATGGTGTGGTGAGGACCCAGGGTATGAAGAGGCAGGAGCAATTCAAAATGCAAAGGTGCAAGTCTTTTAAACACAGGAGCTTATTGCCTTGGATGGCGATGCTTGCTGCTGGACTGATGGCAACGGGTTGTATGTTGATGGGGCAAAGCCAATTTGCGAAAGATGTACAGGGTACGCCAGCCAAGGAACGCGCTGTTGAGCAAACACAAAAGATGACGGCTGTGCTAGGGCTGACACGATCACAAAAGATCAGTGTCGGCCAGATCAATATGGATGCTGCCCGTCAGGTGCGTGTGATTGTGGAAGAAAAACGCGGTTGGTCGCAGACTAACAAGTCGCTGGACTCGGTGTTTGAGATGAAGCAGAAGCGACTGAAGGCAGTATTGGCGAATGAGCAGTTTGAAAAATATATGCAGATGCGTGAAGAGTTGGGAGATGATGGGTAAGGGTGCATAGTGCAGGGGGATCGGGTTACTTTTCTGATGAACGTGATGCCCAGGCGGCTTTGTTTTCCGTGCCGGCCAGGAGGCGTTGCAGATTGGTGCGGTGCCGAACGATGACAAGTGTGGCAAGTGCGGCAGTGACGGATGCGTAAATGATGATGTGGCTGGCCGGGAGACCGTAAAGCAGGCCGAGGATGATGGCGGAGATCGGGAGTGATGCGGCTGCAACGATGGAGGCGAGGGAGACGTAACCGGAAATTTTGGTAGTGAGAACCCAGAGAATGGCGGCAATGACAGCTGCCAATGTGAGGGTTGGCCAGAATCCGAGCAGAACACCGAGGCCAGTGGCGACGCCTTTTCCACCTTTGAATTTGAGCCAGACTGGGAACATGTGGCCGAGGACCGCGGCGACTGCAATGGTTAGCCAGAACAGCAGATCGATGGCGGATTCGCCTTCGAGTGAGATGTGGCGAGTGAGGCCGTAGGCGAGGACAGGGGTGAGCCCCTTGAAGACGTCGAGGAGGAAGCAGAGAATGCCGAATTTCTTGCCCAAGACACGGCCGCAATTGGTGGCACCGATGTTTTTGGAGCCATGAAGGCGGATATCGGTGCCTTTGAGCTTGCCGATGAGCAGGCCGAAGGGAATCGAACCGCTGAGGTACGCCAGAGCAAGCCAGATGATCCAATAGGTAGACATGCAGACAGTCTACCCAGATTGACGGCTGGTCACTAGGCGAGGTGGATAAGGACGGTGCCATAGATCATGATGGCTGGTTTGGGCCAAATTCGGGAGGACTCAAGTGCGAAATGCGACAGTTATCCCCTTTATGGATCTTGCTTTGGGGTGCAGTCTTGCCTTTACCTGCCTGCCGGGAAGCTTTATCATGAAACGCATGAATTCACTCAAATGGTTGAATACCGTCGTGATGTTGCTTCTTTGTGCGACGTCGGTCATGGCTCAAGATGCAGTGGAAGTCTCCAAGGCTCCTGCGCAAAACACTTGGGTGCCAATGCTGTGCGCTATCGCTCTGATTGTCGTCATCGGTATCGGCTCGTTTCTTTGGTCGAAACGTGGACATCATGATTAATGATGATATTTGCCGGTGGTTGCTGGCAAATGTACATGGCAAGTGACGCACACCGTGGTGTGTACGGTGCTGCTTGTCGGTTAAGGCTAGCATTAGTTTTAGCCGGATCACGGGTTGCAACTGAAATTAAAAATGAACTGGAGCCTACGATGAACCAACGATCGCTCGCGGCACTGATTTTTCTGAACCTTGCGCTGTTGGTTGCGCTTCTGGTTGCGGTTGTGCCAACACGGCCGGTTGAAGCGCAGTCATTTTCAGGTGGGGGCTTTCTGATGATTGCTGGCAATGTGAAAGCGCGTCAGCAAGATGTGATCTACATTGTGAACATGGGATCAGGCGAAGTTGCCTCATTGCTCTACAACGGCTCGTCGAGCAAGTTTGAGTTTTTGGGGCGACGAAACTTTTCTAACGACGGGGAGACACCATCCCGTAATCGTTAGTTCATGTTTTCTTCGTCCCCATTAACACTGTCCTCGCCTAGTGCGAGTTTGGAGAGATAAAATGAAACGCATTCAGATTGCATCCTACGTATTGCTCGCATCTGCTTTTGTGATGGCTGCATTACTCGTTAGCACGCTTGATAAAGATATCGCCATTAATTCGACCGCCGAAGCTCAATATCTGATCTCACGTGATAACTTTACGCTGATGACAGCGGATATCCGTAGCGGCGAACAAGGGCTTTTCGTACTCGATAACACCAAAGGCAAGCTACTGGTTTACAGAACTGATGTAAGCCGAAAGCAAATGGTTCTGGCCGATCAGTTAGACCTGCGGAGACTATTCCGCGGTGTAGGTGGCGGTGAGCATGGTGGCCAAGGTGAAGGCGGCAACGAGCAGCCAGAACAGCCAAGGCGTTAGGTTTAAACGGGGAGGGTTCTAGCACGTCATTTTGTTCGTCTGGTGTTGTGGCGAACGCATGTATTGCCGGCGTATGTTTTAGGGGTTGATTCATACCCGGCGCTTTTCTTGATGTATGTCGCTAGTTTTTCATTCCAAGAAGTTTATTTATCACACACGAAAGTGAGAATCCTTCATGATTCGCCAATCATCGAACATCCCGCTGGATCAAACGATTATGGATCTGGCGCTGCAGGTACTGGGCGGGGAGCCTTTGACCAAAGCACAAGCCATGGAGCTTGTGAATGTTGAAGGTGAAGCGCTTTACGATCTGTTTTTCTGGGCCAACAAGATCAAGACAAAGTTTGTTGGGCCACATGTGAAGTTCTGTTCGATCGTGACGGGCAAGGTCGGCGCGTGTTCAGAAGATTGTTCATACTGTTCACAGTCTAAGCATTACAAGACGCACGTCACGCCATCGAAGATGTCGGTTGAAGAGATGGAAAATGCTGCGGCTGAGGCAGCAGCAAATGGGGCGAACGCGTTTGGAATTGTAAACTCTGGTAAGGGGCCAACCGACGCTGAATTGGAATGGATGCGTCCGTTCTTTGAAAAGACTGCAAAAGAAGGCAAAATCTCACCATGTGCAACGCTCGGTGAGTTGACGCCTGATCAGGCTGAGAAGCTTGTGGACATGGGTGTGACGCGGATCAATCACAATCTCGAAACATCTCGCCGTAACTTCGAAAAGGTAACAACAACACATACATATCAAGATCGTGTGGATACGATTAAGAACGCAGTGGACGCGGGGATGCATATTTGCGCTGGTGGGATTTTTGGGATGGGCGAGAATTGGGAAGACCGCGTGGACATGGCGATCGAGTTGCGCGAGCTTGGTGTGGATACTGTGCCGGTGAACTTTTTGTATGCGATTCAGGGTACACCGCTCTATGGCAAAGCTGAAGAACTGGCACCGATGGAATGTTTGAAGATTATCGCAATCTACCGTTTCATCAATCATGATGCTCATATCAAAGTGGCAGGTGGTCGTGAGAAAGTGTTACGCGATGCTCAGAGTTGGGCGTTTTTCTGTGGCGCATCATCGTTCCTGATCGGGAACTACCTGACGACCTTTGGCCGCACACCAAAAGACGACCATCAGATGCTCAAAGACTTGGGCTTGAAGTACACGGATGATACTGGTGTGGTGTATGAGCCAAATCCTGAGATTGCGACCGAGGCCGGGCCAGGTCATGAAGCCGCACCGGGCAAGCCGATGATGCTCTCGCGGCGAGAAAATTCGTTGATGGCGCTGCCTGTTTTGAATCAGGGTGAGAAGCCGATTGACCCGATCAATCGTTCCGCGGCAGGTTTGACGCAAGCGGCAATGATGGGCGGCGGCGGATGCGGCTCCTGAGTATGCGATTCAATCAATAGTGTTTAAAACCGCTGGAAAACAGCGGTTTTTTTATTTGGAGTAGTGCTGCATGGTTGAGGAGTGATGTAAAAACCGCCATGCAACGAGCATGGCGGCTTGTCCACAATCTTGAGCGATCAAGATTAGTTAAATTGTTGAAAATGAAGCGGCTGGTGTTTGTGGCAAGGTTGCGTGTTGTTGGATGAGTTGCTGGAGGGCGGTTTGTTGTTTGAGGCAGAGGCGATTAAAGAGGAGTCTTGCTGTATCTTTGAGCATTTGAATACCTGGGATAAGCAGGGGTGTCGTGGTGAGATTGCCTGTGAAGAAGGTGCCTGCCATGTGATCTGTATCAGGATGATCCTGACAAAAACAAATCAAGACAGAATAAAGCAAAGTGGTGCTGAGGATGGCGATGGATTTGGTGTTGTGTTCGCGCAGGGTGTTCAAAGTTTTGCTCCGGAGGGTTTGCGTTTGCTTGGTGATGTTGGAATTGATGGCGGTTACACGGTTGCGTTAGCTTGCGACTTGACGACGGGGAAGTCGATCTCGACATCCGCGAGGTGATTGAAGTAATTGGTGAAGATGTTGACGATCGTGTTTGCGAAGATTTCGATGATTTCACGGTTGGAGTAGCCTGCTTCTCGGGTGGTTTGGATTAGGTCGTTGGAGACGTGTCCTTTGGTTTCGAGGATGGAGGTAGCGAGGGTGAGTGCGGCTTGTGACTTGGTATCACTGGATTTTGCAGTGAGGTTCTGGGTGAGTTCGTCTTCGGCGAGGCCGACCATTTTGCCGATGGCGGTGTGTGCGGAAGCGCAGTAGTCGCAGCCGTTGTAGCCGGCGACGGTCAGTGCGATTTGCTCACGGAGTTGGGGTGAGAGTTGTCCTTTACCAAGTGATTCGGAGAAGCCGAGAAGGCCCGAAAGGGATTCAGGTGAATGGGCGACAGTGGCATAGAGATTGGGGATCATGCCGATTTTCTTGAGGACGGCATCAAGAAGTTCGCTGGAGGCTTGTGGTGCTGTATTACGGTCAAGTGCTTCGATTCGTGGCATTGTTTTTCTCCTGGCGTACTCGCCGATTGATTTTGTGTTTGTGGTCGAGAAGTAGAGATACAATCGGCGTGCCAAAAGTGAGATAGGCGCGCAAGTAACTTTTTGAAAAGGATTAACATTAAAATGGGCTTTGTAAAATTAAAACGAAATTTCGTTGAATAACGAATAAGATAGATTTAATTACGAAAATTCGTATAATTGTGACATGACTGAAGATTCATTTGAACGTATTGGGGATGCAGAAATTCAAGTGGAATCAGTACTGGAAGTGCTGTTAGGTTTTGCGCAGGAGTCAGAGACAGAGGCACTGCTATCGCGGATCACGGCTTCGCTGGCTGAATTGCCTCATGCTGCTTTGGCGCGGTTGTGGTTACTTGAAGGGGACGATGATTGTGAGGTGTGCCGTAAGAAGCGAAAGCTGAATGTGGAGAAACGGTTGCACCTGGCTGCTTCTGCGGGGCAATCGATTTTGAATCCGGAGGAGAACTGGGGGCGAACGGATGGGCATTTTCATATTTTTGAGTTGGGAGATCGGAAGGTAGGTTTGGCTGGGTCGAGTGCACAGTCGATTTTGATTTGGGATATTGAAAAGGAGGATAAGTGGATTGCGCGGCCAGATTGGGCGAGGTCAGAGAAAATTAGGTCGTTTTGTGCGCAGCCACTGATTTATCGTGGTGAGGTGTTGGGTGTGTTGGCGTTATTTTTAAGGCAACCGCTCTCGTTGGATTTTGTCAGATGGCAGCGGGTACTTGCGGATCATGCTGCCGCGGCAATCACGCAGGCGACAACGTTGTGCAAGCTGGAAGCATTGCAGGCACGGACAGCAATGGAGAACGAATATCTGCGCGATCAGGTTTCGATCGAGGGAAATTTTGGGGACATGATTGGGAGTTCGCCGCAGCTTCGTGTGGTACAACAGAAAATTGATTTGGTTGCACCGACGGATGCGAATGTTTTGATCTTGGGTGAATCAGGGACGGGCAAGGAATTGATTGCGCGCGAGATTCATCGGCGATCAACGCGGAAGGATGGCCCGCTTATTAAGGTGAATTGTGCGGCAGTGCCACGAGATTTGTTTGAGTCGGAATTTTTTGGGCATGTACAGGGCGCGTTTACAGGTGCGACTCGCGACAGGGCAGGCCGGTTTGAATTGGCAGACGGGGGGACATTATTTTTAGATGAGATCGGCGAAACACCCCTGGAATTACAGGGTAAATTGCTTCGGGTATTACAGGAAGGGACGTTTGAGCGGGTGGGAGATGGCGAGGTGCGACATGTGGATGTACGAATCGTGGCGGCGACGAATCGTGATTTAAAAGAGGAGGTTGCGGCGGGTCGGTTTAGAGAAGATTTGTATTATCGTTTGGAGGTATATCCGATTGAGAATCCAGCACTGCGCCAGAGGCCAGTGGATATTGAACCGCTGGCAATGCATTTTGTGATGCAGGCGGCGAAGCGGTTTGGCATGGCCGTACCTACGCTAACTGCAGGTGCGGTATTGCAACTCAAGGAGTATGCATTTCCAGGGAATGTGCGGGAGCTTCAGAATATTATTGAGCGAGCAGTGATTCAGAATCCGGAGACTATTGTGCGCTTAGATTTGCCGGGAGGTGGAAGTA
This sequence comes from Poriferisphaera sp. WC338, assembly GCF_050931845.1. Classification (GTDB taxonomy): domain Bacteria; phylum Planctomycetota; class Phycisphaerae; order Phycisphaerales; family Phycisphaeraceae; genus Poriferisphaera. Next base: position 3,065,086 of record NZ_CP194516.1, on the reverse strand, counting down.
AGGCTGCGAGAGATGGTATGCAGGACGCTTCAGAAAGTGGGATAGCCTCCGGGGGGGCAGTGATGACCGAATCGCAGATGGAGCGATTGCAACACGACAATCTTGTTGCTGCGATGCAAGCGTGTGAATGGAAATTGTCGGGACCGGGCTCTGCTTCAGTATTACTGGGGTTACGCCCGACGACACTGGCATCTCGGTTGAAGAAGTTTGGAATCAAGCGATCATCAGCTGCGGATGGGTATGAGATTTAAGATTTGATGAGGAAAGTCAGGTCGGGCGATGATCCCGGGGCTATTAAACATGCAAGGGGCAACCTGCTATCATGACCCCGCAACTGACTGACTTAGACCCCTAGAGCGTGAAACCGAGATATGAGCTTATTTAAATCTGTTTTCAAAAAATTGAAGGACGGTTTGTCCAAGACACGTGAGGTTGGGCCGACGGCTCAACTGCGAAATATCCTTGTGGGCAAGACGCTTTCAGTGGAGCTCATCCGTGAGATCGAGAAGCTATTGATCCAAGCAGATGTTGGGGTGAAGACAGCGATTGAGTTGCGGAAGGATATTCAGGCCGGCTGGGAGCGAAGTGAGATCACGACGGGGGATGATGCGTGGGAGTTTTTAAAATCGCAGCTGGTGGCATATTTCCCCGATGAGGATCGGCAGATTCATTTTGCGGAGAGCGGGCCAACAGTGATTTTGGTAGCAGGGATTAATGGCGCGGGGAAGACAACATCGATTGCGAAGATCACGAAATCGTTGCGAGATCAAGGCAAGACGGTTTTGTTGGCGGCGTGCGATACGTTCCGCGCGGCGGCGGTGGAGCAGCTTGAGATTTGGTCGGACCGTTTGGGCGTTGAAGTGGTGAAGGGGAAGCAGGGCGGTGATCCGGCGGCGGTTGCGTTTGATGCGGCAGAAGCAGCGGTAGCACGTGGGGTGGATTGCTTGGTGATTGACACGGCTGGTCGACTGCACACTCAAGAACATCTGATGCGACAATTGACCAAGATCAAGAATGTGGTAGGAAAGAAGATTCCGGGCGGGCCGCACGAGACGATTTTGGTGATTGATGCGACGACGGGGCAGAACGGGATCAATCAGGCGAAAATTTTTACCGAGGCATCGGAAGTGAGTGGGATTTTTCTGTCGAAGCTTGATGGTTCGGCAAGGGGCGGGATAGTGATTGCAATCCGCGAAGAGTTGAACTTACCGGTGAAGTTTGTTGGGGTTGGTGAGACGCCGGACGATGTTGAACCGTTTGATCCGCGGAAGTTTATCGAGGCGATGTTTGCTGAGCCGGGAAGTTGATCATGCCTTTGCATTACGGGGTTCAGGCAAAAGAGAAGATGGTGGGATAGGTATTAATCGATTGCTCGCTTTGTGGGGCGAAGGAAACGGCGGGTGATGTGTTGGTATTACATGAAGAAGTGAAGCTGTTGGGTTTTGCCGATTGGTGGAAAGCAAACAACACAAGTGCGGTGTGTGTCGTGTGAATGTACGATGACTTCACGGGTTGGTTATGAATCATTGGTTGGCCGTGAGGCAGAGTATATTGGTACCCAGCTACGACAGAAGGGGTCATTCGTAGCAGCGGTATGGGCAATTTTTGCATTGGCTATGAGTTTATTACCGTTTATTGGGATCTTACCTGGAGCAGTTGCGTTGCTGTTTAATTGGAACAGGCATGGTTGGGTGAGATGGACGACATTTGCAGCAGTTGGGATTCAGTTGCTTTATATACTGATTCTGATCGTTGGGATATTGTTGGGTTGGTGATTAGAAACCGAGTTGTGTTGAGTCGAGGATGATGGTGACGGGACCATCGTTTTGGATGTCGACGTGCATGTGTGCGCCGAATTGTCCGCCTTGAACGTTTGGGATGCCGAGAGATTTGAGTTTGTCCATGAAGTAGTCACAGAGCGGTTCGGCGTGGGTGGGTTTGCCGGCGGACGTGAAGGAGGGGCGGCGACCTTTCTTGCAATCAGCAAAAAGCGTGAATTGAGAGATGACGAGCGCTTCGCCGCCGATGTCTTTAAGTGAGAGATCGAATTTGCCATCATCGTTGTTGAAGACACGCAGGCCGGCGATCTTATCTGCCATCTTGTTGGCTGTTTGCTGTGTATCATCATCGGAGACGCCGAGGAGGATAACATAGCCGCGATTGATCTGGCCGACGATTTGGCCATCAACGGTGACTTTGCCAGAGGAAACGCATTGAAGGATAGCACGCATGGTTGGGGTTCCGTTTATCTAATCAATGATTAGGGATGTGTCGGGCTGTTTGATGGTATCACGTCTGATGTTTTTGATGAGTTTGTAGCTGAGCAGAATTTTGAGTGAGCCGACAGAGAGGTAGAGGAGGCTGATCAATAATGAGAGCGTGTTGGCGGTGAACCATTTGGTGTAGGCGTCTGCGCCTGAGGTAAGAGAGTAGATGTTTTGGGTGAGGATCGTGAATGCGTAGAGGTAACCGATGAAGATGGTGGTGTTGGCGAGTGGGATATAGTTATTTTTTTGAATGACGATGGAGATGCGTTTAAGCCACCATGCGGAAATTGGGACGAGGAAAAGACCAGGTGCTGTGAGGAGCATGGAGACGATTTGAAAGATTGTGTCGAAGGTTGATTTGCTGAGTACCGAGGTGAAGTTGGATTCAAGAATCGGACGTAGTTTGTCGAGGCCGTTGGAAGCGTAAAAGCCGATGGTGGCGATGAGAACGACGAAGAAATAGATGGTGCGGATGGTGTAGTAGGATGGTGCGGTGTGGATTTTAGGGGTGCAGAGGAAGAAGACGATGGGGACGAGGATATAGCACGCAATGCTGTTCCACCATGAGATGTTTCCGATGATGGGAAAAGCATCGAGTGCGGATTGATAGGGGGTGCGGGTGGTGATGTATGACCACCAGTTAAGTATAGCGAGGGCAAATCTTGGGAGGAGGATTAGGATGCAGGACAGGACGATGACGATTTCAAGGCAGAGGCCGATGGTGACACGTTTGCTGAATTTGGGAATGATCAGCGGTTTGGAGAGCGATTCGAATGAGCGTTGAATTTCCAGGCCGCATTCTGGGCAGTCATTGTCGACATGCTGAAGGTAGAGATTGTAATGGCAGAGGGCGCAAGATAGTTTTTGATTGACGAAGCTGTGATGATCTATATGCGTCGTGCTCATGCGAAAGGATGATATGTGAGGATGGATGAAAATGCGAGATGAGTTGTCTTAGTAGAGTGTTTTGAGTTTGTAGCGGCGGCGGAGTTGTTCGACTTGGTTTTTGAGGTCTTGGGAGTAGCCGTTTTTGAGGATTTGGGAGTAGAGGTGGTGGAGTTTCCAGAAGGCCCAGTCGTAGGCGATTTGATTGCTGCCGGCGGGGGCTTTGGCGAGGTTGCGTTTGAGGGTGAAGTCGACGGGGCGGCCGTTGTTATAGCCCATGATTTGCAGGGTAAAGGGTGTTTGGTCCGTGTATCGGCCGAGGATGGAGAAGCGTTCACCTTGGTGGATGTTGGCAGGAGTGAGCGGGTAGACTTCAGAGACGGATTTACCGACGACATTGATGCGGAGGTCTTTGATGATGGGATAGCGGAGTCGGCTAAGTAGGTCGCTGATGGTACTCATGGTTTCACTGCGTTTTTCGACGAAGATTGAATAGCCTTTGTTACGGTAGGCGAGGAAGTTAAGTAGTTCGTGGTTTTGTTTATTGCCGATGCCAACGCAGTAGATGGAGGCGGCAAGGTCGTTGTCACGTGTAATGAGGTTGATGAGTTTGCGTGTGTCCATGACACCGCGAGTAGGCATGCCATCAGAGATAAGGATGATGTTCAAAACGCGATTTTGGTTGGTATCGCGTACAAGGAGTTGGCCGAGTGCAGCATTGACATCCGTGGCGCCTTTGCTTTTTGCTTTCCAGAGGAATTGCATGGCACGTTCATGTGACTCAGGACCACGGTCGATGAGACCTTGTTCGCTGAGCATTTCGACTTTCTCATTGAAGAGTACAATGTTGAATCGATCGCCTTCATTGAGTGAGCTGAGCGAGGCACCAATGCCTCGTCTGACTTGATTGATCCATTCTTGATCGATGGAACCGGAGGTATCGACAAGGTAGACGACGTCTTTGCGCATGGCGGGGAGTTTAGAGAGGGAGCGGAGAGCAGAGACTTCGACTTCGAACCAGCCGGGTTCACCGATGCCTGCGTGCCTATTCACTAGATAGTCGAAATCAGCATCGAGTGCTTCTGGTTTGCCGCCGAAAAGTTTGAGTTCTTCTGATTCGAGCATGCTGCCGATGTCAGTGAGTTGGTCTAGATCAATGAGGTCGTTGATATTAGTATTTCGGGAGGAACCGCCGATGGAAGCAGAGCGGTCACGCGCATCACGATTTGACGCGGTGCCTGCACGGCCGGTCGGTATGCCTGTAGATAGTTTGCCAAGGCCATACCCGCCAAGTGTATTTGCTTGTGACAGATCGCCAGAGAGTAATCGTCGTGCGTGTTCGCCGCCTTTGGTTTCTGCTTGTTGTTCAACACCAAACCCGACATCGGCGACATCCTGATAACCAACGTCTGCAAGGTGTTTGTCGTCGAGCATCTCAAGTGCATCAGCGGGTAGTTCATAAGCAGGCATTTCAATGGCGATGTCTTGGGTGCTCACAACATCTCCAATGACTTCAGCTGGGCGAAGTTCAAGTTCGGGATTGATGATGATGTCTTCGAGATGTTCGTTGGCCGTTTCTAATAGTTTTTTACCCTGTTCGCTTGCGTTTTGTTTCTCGGTGCTTCGTGAGGGTGGTGCGGTATTGAGGGTTGGATTGTCGAGGACCATATCAACCATGGCGCGTTTGATTCGGATAGGGCCACGCACGGTCATTAGGGCGTTGGGGTCGACATATCCGATGGGCTCACCAAAAAGCCAGACGAACGATCCAGCATGAACGCCGACACTGAGAACAATGCCAAGGATGAGGACCAGTCCGGGAGAACGATGCAGCAAACCTGGCCGATAGGTTTTGTTGGCCGGGTTGATCATTCGGCAAGCTCCAATCGTCCTACAAGGAGTTTGAGTTTGCCAACCAGGTAAGGATCGCTGATTTGATCCAGTTTGTTGGTGAGGGCGCGAGCATCGCCGAGTTTTTTCATTTGCTCGGCGAGGAGTGCTTTGGCGTAGAGAGTGTAATCGCCTTCTGGGTAGTGCTCGATCATTTCCATAACAGCTTCACGAGAGTCATTGTCTTGGCCCATCACGCGGAGCACACTGGCCAGTTCGAGATAGCCTTTTTGCGGGAGTGGTTCGAGCTCTCGATAGGGATAGAGGAGCACAAGGCGTTTGAGAAGCTTCATCGACGCTTCACGCGATTCAGTTGCGCCGGTTTGATCGGCTTCGAGTAGACGTCTCTGCGCAATACGCCTGTGGATACGAGCGCTTTCTAGCAATGCACGAGCGGCAATCTCACTAGCTTCGCTGCTCCTCAGGTCGGATAGCTCAGCCAGTGCTTGTTCAAAACGCCCTTCGTCGGCAGAGAGTAGTGCCATCTCGATGCGCGATTCGAGATCAAATCCCTTGCCGAGTGCAAAAACTTCCGCTAGTGCGGTACGTGCTTGTTCAAGCTCCCCTTCGCGGCGATAAATCTGCCCAAGCATATAAAGTCCTTGCGCGCGGGCGCTATCGCTGTACGTGATAGCAGGTTTTGCCGTTCCGGTTTCAGTGTTGTCACCTTGTGGTTCTGATGGAGGGAGAGCAGTTAGCACCAGAAGGTAGCGTACAGCTTGATCATCAAGATGTTGTTCGGCGAAATAGTTGCTTAGCCAAAGCAGTTCATCTTCCTTAAGCTCGCTTGCACCAACAAGCCCTTCGAGGTTGCGTATGACTGCGAGGGCATCATCGAAGGCTTTATTTTGTCGATGTTGAATGCCGAGCAGGCGTAGTGCATTGACGCGAAGTTCAAGAGGAAGCGTTTCAAATCCAGCAGCTTTGTTGAGCGCTTCGGTAGCGAGTTGATCTTGTTCAAGGCTCATGAGAAGCAAGCCGCGGTAGTATGTGGCAACGGTACGATGGCCATGGAGTGGAAATTTTTCGTCGAGCGTGTCGAGTTCACGGAGTGCTTCTTCATGGCGGTTTTGTCGAATGAGCGAGAGCATGAGTCGGAAGCGGGCTTCCTGTTCCGCTCCGGCTTCGAGGCCCGTGGTTTCGAGCATGAGTTTGGTGACAGCTTCGACTTCTTTGTATTCGCCGAGTTTGAGATTGAGATCGAGATACTTAAGTGCTGCACCAACGACGGCAGGATTATCAAGATTGCCGATCTCGACGTAACGTTGGTAGTCTTTGGCTGCGGCTTCAAACTTGCCATTTTTTTCATAGAGACGGGCACGCCGGAGAACTGCTTGTTTATAGTACGGGTGGTCAACGCCCTTGTTGATCATTTCGGTAAGCTTGGCGGCCCCGATGCTTGCGTCACCTTGTTCAGCTTCAGCGACAGCGATCAGGAATTGCGCGTCCGCGAGAAGTTCACTTTGTGGGATTTCAGTCTCAAGTTTTTTGACGGTTTGTTTCATCTCGAATATCCAGCCCATTTCAAACTGGCTGACGGCGAGACGATAAAGCATTTTTTCGCGGAGTGTGCCAGAGGTGGCACGCTTCAACGCGTCTTCAAGGAGCTGTACGGCAAGTTCGTGATGATCGGCGGCTGCAGCACTGGCGCCTGCGATGTAGAAAGCTTCACCGAGTTGCTCTTCTTGCAGGACTTCAGCATTCTCTTCTAGTTTTTTGAAGACAATTTCATACCGTCCGGCGGCATGGTGTGACCACATCATGCCAAGCACGCTGGGTTGGAAGTGTTCGTTGGTTTGATGAGCACGGATGACACGCTCGTAGAACTGGATTGCCTGAGCATAATCGCCGAGTTGATAGCTGAGGTCGCCGCCAAGGCGAGCGGCTTCAGCTTCAGTTGCGTTGTTGTTCAGGGCGAGACATTGCTTGACACTGTTAATTGCGTCCTGTGTTTTATCTAGCTTAAGCAGAACACGTGATAGTTCGAGTAGTGCTTGTGGTTGGACTTTGCCCGGATGTACGCCAGCTTCACGGAGATGCTTAGCGGCGGCCTCAAGATTGCCTGCACCACGATAGGCACGGCCTTTCAAAAATTTTGCAACAGCCACGCCATTTTTACTCAATTTGGCTTCGTTGATTTTTTCAAGATGTTCAAGTGCCGCATCGTATCGTTTTTCATCAAGATTCACTTGGCCGCGCATGAGATTCAGTGCGCTGGCAGGGACGAGTTTGGTGGATGTAACTTTGCTAAGTAGTGCGGCAGCTTGATCACTTCTACCAGCATGTTGAAGGAGAACCGCTTGGTAATACATCGCGTCGCCGCGTTTATCACCTTCCGGAAATTGATCGAGATATTGTTCAAAAGCTTCCGTGGCAAGGTCGGCTTCCCCACGCTGCATCAAACGATAAGCAAAGAGGAATTGCTGGTGTTCTGCATTGGTTTGCGCGATGGTTGGTATGGCGGTTATGAATAAGCTGGCGCATAGGATGGCAGAAACGCTGAAATGTTTGGCGAGGCGGAAAAATTTGCCGGGGTGTTTTATATGGTGAAAGGTGGCGCAAGCTGGAAACGTTAGTGTGCTTGCGTTGCTAGCAACTTGTTTCAGCAATTGACTGTGCCTGTTTGTTTGCCGGTTCATGTTCATCCTTGATCCCGTAACTGTGCGTTGTAGCGGGAGTGATTGCACAGCATGATGCCTCGTGTGATGTTATTCAAGATCGCTCATTTTCTTGATGGTAGCCTGAGAGACATTGCTTAGTCCGCGTGTCTGGGCAGAGTCAATGACGTGCATGACGGTGCCGTAGGTGCTGCCTTGATCGCCACGAACAATGACACGTTCGTTGGGATAGTCTTTGGCAAGTGTGGTAAAGATCTGATCTAACTCATGGATAGAAACCGCACGTTGCCCAAGATAGATTCTGTTGTCTGCGGAGACGGTGACGACGGTTTGCAGACCGTCAGCAGAAGCGGTGAGGTTTTCATTCCCACTACCTGGGAGATCAATCTCCATGACTAGTTCTTGATCGCGGAAGACCGAGGCAGTCATGAAAAAGATAAGCAGGAGGAACAGCACATCGACCATGCCTGCAAGAGGGATGACCGGCCGCGCACGTTCTCTTGATTCGCTGGCAAATCCCATCAGGCAGCCTCCCCATCATCGCCGGTGGTGGCAAGTGCTTCGCTGTCACGCTTGATGTGGTCGGCAAGGGAATGCACTACAGATTCTGCTTCCGCGAGTGCGCTGGTGGCGCGGCCTTTGATGATGGTGTAACCTACCAATGCACCGATACCAACCACAAGGCCGAACATAGTGGTGGCCATCGCTTGCCCGACCCCCTGTGAAAGGACCATCGCATTGATGGAGCCAGTTTGTTGCTCGAGTCCAAAGAATGCTTTGATCATGCCGACGACCGTACCGAGCAAACCGAGCATGGGTGCGACGTTGGAGATGTCCGCAAGGTAGCTCACACGGTTCCAGACCATGTCCGCGCGGCGTTTGCCTTCGGTATCGATCATATCCATGATGACAGATTGACCTTTGCCCGCGTTCTCGCAGCAGCGTTGAATGATACTGGCACAGAAGATGCGACGGTTAGCGCGGCAGAGGTCCGAAGCCGCATCATATTTTTTGCGGAGGACCAGCTTGGTGACCTCATCAACAAAATCATTGGGGACCATGTAGCGTGCATTGACGCTGAGCCAGAAGCCAAGAAACATCGCGATCCCGATGAGCGAGAGGATGGCGATGATGCCGTTGATCCAAGGAGAATACATGAAGAGTTGCTGGAGTGTAGGCAGTGCTCCGGTTGCCGCGTTGATGGTCGTGCCTGTTTTCTCCGTGGCTGGCTGAGCGAGCCCACTGCTTGTGATAGTGATGGAAAGTGTCGCGGCTCCGCCGATCGCCCACATCCGTTTTGACCACATCCCTGCTGGTATGTTCATCATATGCCTCGTTCACCGGGTTCTTCGTCTGGCGCATTACTCACGCCTTAGTTCAAGATGAGCTATACGCGGCGGCAGGATCGATTGAGCCTTAAGCCGAGGGTATGCAGATCTTGATACATCACGTTGTAACGGGTTATATGATAATTGACTTCATCCCTCACCACACCCCCATCTTCGCCGGATCAGCCATTTTCTCAGATGTGTACAGATTGACATGCCGTGATACGCCAGTAATGGCGGGCAATGTGTAAAACCTGTGGTGTATTGGGAATAATTGCGTTCAGCTTTTGATCAGAGCTGCGCAGAGGCTAATAAACTTGGCACGGTCGATGGGTTTGGTGGCATAGTCGTCGCAGCCAGCTTCGAGCACTTTACGACGGTCAGAGGGTAGGGCATGGGCCGTGAGTCCGAGGATTGGGATGATCCAGCCGCGGCTACGCATCTCTTTTGCTGCGCTGTAGCCGTCCATCACCGGCATCTGCATATCCATCACAATAAGATCAATCCCCTGATCGTGTTCAAGTATCTCGCTGCACATTTCAATTGCTTCCTTGCCATCGAGTGTCTCGATCACTTCCGCACCGGCCTGTTCAAGAAAGTAATGTAGCAGTTTCCGATTATCTGCGGCATCTTCAACAAGCATGATCCGTTTGTCCGCAAGCGGACGTTCGTGCGGCGAGGGATCTTCATCGCCACGAACGCGGTTCCGTTGAAGAATGCTAGGGTGATCAATCATGCGGAAGCCTTTCTTCATCCGCAGCGGAAGTGTGACGGTGAATCGGCTGCCTTTGCGAGGTTCACTGTGGACAGCAAGTTTACCGCCGAGCAGATCAACCAAGCGTTTACAGATCGTGAGTCCAAGCCCCGTGCCGCCAGCTTTTCGCCTCACCGACATATCAACTTGATCGAATGGCAAGAAGATACGCTGAATATCATCTTCGCCAATGCCGACGCCTGTATCCTCAATCTCAAACACCAGACGCCCATCAACGTGGTTAACATCTGCAGTTTTGTAGCGAACATGAATTTTGACATAACCTTCATCAGTAAATTTGATCGCATTACTGACAAGGTTCAGCAAGATCTGCCGAAGCCTGATCGGATCGCTTAGCATTTTCTCTGGCATAGCGGTTTCAAATACAACTTCCAATTTAAGATTTTTCTCAATAGCTTTGACGCGCATCAAGCTTTCAACTTCAGCAAGGATCGCGATGGGCTCGAAGCTAATCTGATCCACATGAAGTTTGCCAGCCTCGATCTTCGAAAGATCCAATATATCATTAATGATATGAATGAGGTGTTGTCCATTGCGTTGGATGGCGTTGACGCTTTCACGCAGCCGATCCTTCTCATTGCTTTGTTCGAGTAATGAATCGGAATAGCCAAGAATCGCGGTCATAGGTGTGCGGATTTCATGACTCATATTGGCGAGGAAGCTGCTTTTTGCAGCACTTGCAGCTTCAGCGTCGTTACGAGCTGCGATTAAAGCACACGAAAACTGATTTTGCTTGTGCCTATGCCACAACTGCATCATGAGCATCATAAACAGCAATAACAGTACGAAGGTGACGATGATGTTGATGATTTCAACACGGTATTTTTCGCGCTCCAGCCAAGCTTGATTGGCTAGCAGCATGACGTGCATATTTGTGCCGAGTTGCGTGCCGGGGATCTGAAGTGAGAACACGTTGATATAATCCATCTTGTGGCGAGCGAATAGTTCCGTTGCACTTCGGTCTTGTAACGGCAGGAGAAGTTCGCCAAGCACTTTTGAACTAATTGGTTCTATGGCTTTGCCGCTGTTAATGCTCTCAGAAAAATACTCGCCGTTATCAGAGATGAAGTAAATGCTATTGCCATCCGTCAGGAAGCTATCCATCATGATGACATTGTTCAGGCGATTAAAGCTGAGCCGTGTACTGACCACACCCAGTCGTTTTTGTGTCATTTCATCAACAACTGGGACTGAGATAGAGATGCTGAGCCCCTCCGAATCGAAATAGATCGGCGTCATAATACAATCGAGTTGAAACTCGATAACTTCCATGAGCTCTTGGTTTTCAAGGCATTCAAGGACTGCAGGTCTAGCATAAGTTTCAATATTATAAAGTGCTACAATGTCCTTTTTATTTTTATATGAAACACCTTCATTGTTGACGTCATTGAGAGCGAGCAGTTTGCCGGCGTTATCGTAGAAAGCAATCACATCCACTTCACGGGTTTTTTTGATTAGCTCATTGCTGAGGTTGACGAGTTGGCTTTTATTTTTTTCAGTGAGATCACGCCGAACTTCTTCGTTGCGCGCCATAGCGCGAGTTTGGATGAGAGCAGGTTCAATGACGCGTTGGATTTGATGACGAAGATTTTGCCCCACATCGTTGAGATAACTTAGAGCGATGCTGTCGGTGGGCTTTTGCGTGCGTTTGAGTGTGACATAAACGGTGAATGCAACCGCGATGACGACCAGCACCGTGAGCCATTTTAGAATGCAGTCACATGGCCCACCGCCATATTGTTGGTGTATAGGCCGAAGTGGGTGTGACCTACGACTAATTGGCTCATTTATTTTGTGAACCATGTATTGAATCTTCCCAACCCAGGAGCATTTTGCGGACCTACACGGTTGCCTACTCGACTGGTATAAGTCAACGCTCGGTATAAATCATAGCGCGGGATTTCAAATCTCTCTCTTTCGGTAATGTGCACGCTAAAAAACTCTGCTAAACCTGCGAAAACCCCTAGTTTTATGGAACGACAGTCATGAAAAAAGACGCCATCTGGCGTCTGTCGGTTCTGATAATAATGATGTGGTCGTATACTATTTGACACCCATCAACAGATCGAACACGCGCTGATCGAGTTCTTCGTAGGGCAGTGGGCGGGCGGCTAACTTCTTGCGATCAAAAGCCATAGCAAGCAGGTCCTTCGCGGCTGTCTTGCTGTATTTACGCATCATAGATTCGAGCTTACGGTTTTCGTTGTTGATCTTGCCTAGGAGAGATTGGATCTTGCGGTCTTTGTTGAATTGATGGACTTTGTGCTCAAGGATTTTGTAGGAGCGCATCGATCCTCTCGCGAATTCAATCACGTCTTTGGGGTCGGACTGGCGATAGGCGTGCGAGTCGAAATGCTTTGGACCTTTGTATTTGTAATCGGTCAATAATTTGGTGAGGAAGAAGGCTTGCTTGTAGCTGCTGCTGCCGAAGCGGAAGTCTTGATCGTAGCGGCACATAACCTGATCGTTGAGGTCGATGTGAAACAGCTTGCCGGCTTCGAGTGCTTGTGCAACATGGTGAACAAAGTTGAGCCCGGCCATATTTTCATGGGCGAATTCAGGGTTTACGCCAACCATTTCAGGGTGGTCGAGTGTTTCGATGAAGGCGAGATACGAGCCGGTGACGGCGAAGTAGATGTGGCCGCGAGGTTCATTGGGCTTGGCTTCGAGGGCGAACTTGTAACCAAAGCCTTGATCTTTGTTGTATTTACACAGGAAATTGATGGCGTGGCGGAATCGTTTGACAGCAAGTACCGGGTCCTTGGTCGCGTCAGATTCTGCACCTTCGCGGCCACCCCAGAAGACATATGTTTTTGCCCCAAACTCAGCCCCGAGCTGCATCGCTTTCATCGTTTTATGGATGGCGTAGGCACGGATTTCAGCATCATTAGAGGTAAAGGCGCCATCTTTGAAAACGGGGTCAGAGAAGAGGTTGGTGGTAGCCATGGGGACGCGGATTTTGTTACGTCGTAGGGCAGCTTTGAAACTTTTCTTGATTTGCTGCGTCTCACTAGCAGAGGCATCGATCGGGATGAGATCATTGTCGTGAAAATTGACGCCGTAGACACCATGTGTAGGTCCACCAGCTTTGCCGAGCGCATCGACGATTTCAGCGGGTGAAAGGGTGGCTCGTGTGGGTTCACCAAATGGATCGCGTCCGGGATTACCCAGTGTCCAGAGTCCAAAGGTGAATTTGTCCGAGGCAATCGGCGCGAAAGGGTCCTTGGCCATGATACAGCTCCAACATGCGTGTGAATTAGACTGAATTGTCTGAATCGGCCACCGATTGCTGCACCATTGAAAATGAGATCGTCTAAAAATGCAAACCTTGGGAAATTTTACCCTTGTTGCTTACAGAGAATCGCAAATCATGTAATATAAGGGCCATCTAGTGGGTACAAGATAGACGTAGCATAAATCTATTGTTAATAGGTTGTTAAGAATTATTAGTTCCGGGAGTCGCAGGATATGGATCCTTTCGATTTCCAGATACCGAGTGGTGGCAGAAAAAAATGAAAGTGATCGTAAATTGCTCAAACTGCGGTGCCAGTTTTAGTGCGCCGAAGATGCTCATCGGGCAGACTGTGAAGTGTCCTGCTTGTAGTGCGTCTTGTATGGTTCCGAAGAACGCCAAACCGTCGAAGCCAAACACAGGTGCTGCGTCGTCTGTAGGTGGTACACCTGCAGCTCCACCAAGTGATGGCATTGTTGGTGGTGAAGGTCCAGCGCCATTTGACTTCGGCTCCCTTGCGCCTGAAGCCAGCGGTACACCCATTCCAAATCGCAGCAAACCCAAACGCCGACTCGAGCGTACCGCAGGTGTGAAGTCTGAGGCCGTAGCGAAGGAACAGGGTGGTGGCGATGCGGCGGGCTCCGAAGGAGATATTCAAGGTCGCATGGAACGGTTGTACGGGATCTATGCCGGCGAGGAATTACAGAAAGGTCGCAAAGGAAAATTCACACTGGGACTGGGGATCATGCTGGCATTTCTGTTGATCTCTGGCGGTGTCGGATTTTACGTGGTGAAGAATACGTTCCAAGCTGCGCCACCAACGATTGAAGAAGGACCCGTAGCCGATGCAAAACCAGCAAAGCCAATAACCGCTGAGGATATTGTCAAAGACAGTCAATCGACCGACCTGTCGAATATTTGGTCGCCGATTACCGATGAGAATCGTAGTGAGATTAAAGTTGAGAAGGTTAAAGTCGACGTCGAATGGATCGCCAAAGGTTCATCGTACATGTTCGATCTGCGCGTAAAGCAAGCCAAAAACGCAGAGAAGAAACTGAACATGAGCATCAAGATGGTGTTGTACCGTTCAGAGACAATTGACGGAACGTACAGTCAGGTTGCGATAAAGGGCGTGGCGAGTACATCCGGCGGTGAAACATTGTTCGCACTGGGTGATGGCGAGAGTATTTCGACTGGGCGAAATCATGTTTACTACCGCTTGAGTTGTTTGGACGAAAAAGGCAAACGGATTTTTGATACGCCAGCGCAAGCGTTTCCCGTGATCAAAATGCCGAAGGTGCGTGGCGGTCATGTTTCTTGGTCGCCTGTCGATAAGGCCCGTGAAGATGTGCCGATGATTCGTTTGATGTTTTACTTGGCGATCCCCGGCTGGGAAGACGTGTTGTATGAAGAAATCTCTGGCCGCAAGGCTTTAAGCCTCGAACTGCCAAAGCTGCCGATGGACGCGCCATTTAACATTGTGATGGCGACGATCATGCCTCGCGGGATTGAAGTGGATGGGGCTGGTCACGGTCGATGGCGTGAAGACGTGATGGAATACGCATTAGGTAGAGAGGGTAAGGCACTGAGCGAGCAGCCGGGTGGCGTGATTCCAGTCGGTGGGACCAGCGCGGTGTCAGTGAAGATGCTGCCGAGTGAATCGGCGTTTGCCGATGTCGAAGAGCAGCCTCAGTTTGGTCCTGACGGAGAGATCACCAATCAAATCCTGACATTCCGCCCCGCGGGTCAAGATCAGATCCAAATGCTTGAGTTGCCAAGCGCCGCACCCCCAAAGAATTTAGTAGTGACGCCATATAGCGACTTTATTCAGCTTGGTTGGGATAACCGTGATTTGGTTGCGGGGCTTGATGCTTACGGCGAGCCGATTGCAGTGGCGGTCTATCGTGAAGGTGGCAGTGAAAGCAAGCGGCTTATCGAGGTGCTCGATCCCAAACTTAGTTCCTATACTGACACGCGCGTTTCACCTAATGCGAGTTATCGTTACGAGCTTAAAGTGACCAGCGCAGCGACACCCGGTGGTGCACCCGTATTACGAACCAAGACATGGATTGCTGGCATGGGTGTGATTCCGGTGCTCATCAAGCATGCACCGACCACCGATGGCAACTGGACCATGACTGACTTGCAACTGCAGAAGCTAAACATCTCCTTGGGGATGAACGAGCTTTGTTACGAGGAGACGGGGCTTGCAGCGGTAAAGGCGATGGACAAAGTGATCGCAATGCTTAAGGGCGATGAGCGAATTGCTTTCATCGATCGGCCACTTGTACAGAGCTACTATGCTGGCGGGCAATCTGCCTTTGGCGGTTCTTCAACAGACAAGACATGGCTGGGAATGCCCGGACACATTCAAATCCAATTTGTCGACCATTGTGCAGCCACTGGCAATCAGCTTCAGCTTTGGCTGAGTGATCTTGTCGGTGAAACGCGAACGAAAATTTATGAAGCAAAGGCTGCAGACCTTGATCCGAATGAAGTGGTCATGGCGCTGAGTGCTTATCTGCAACCACTCCTTCGGACCGATGGTAAAGCAGCAGGGGAAGTTACGCGAGAGCAGCCGGAGAAAGTGGTGCTTCAACCACTGATTCCAGTACAGCAGCATGAGCGGTTTATGTACGCTGACGAAATCGGCAAACGCATCGCGACCGGACTGGGCGAAGCTTATGGTGCTGAGGGTTTAGAAGATCGAAACCAAGCCAAGGGTGGCAACGGTGCAACCATGGCTCAGCAAACAACATTGGCCATCGGTGGTCGTGTCTGGACCAATGGTGATGGCACCGATGGTTTGTCGTTGCACGCGGTGGATGTGGCGACGGGTGAGATGGTGGACTCGCTGCAGATTGTGGTGATTGATGGTGATCTTGAAGCCGATGTGGCGGCTTGGAGTCGTGAGATCAAAGTCGCCAAGCTGACGAACGGACCCCGTCGTATGACGGACATGGTCAAAGTTGAACGTGATCTTGGGCCACTGCATCCAGTATGGCAACGGCTAGGCAATGGTGAGAAAGCACAGATGCGTTCGGGCCGCCGTCGTCCGATGGCAGAAGGTATGAAGTCTTATTCGTTCGGCTTGAAAATGCCTGCCTCGCTTCAACCCTATCAAGGTGAACGTGTTCGTAATGCGACCGAAGAACTTGCAGGTGTGCGGCCATATGTCGCACCTGAGTTTCCGTTGATGTTTGATGAATGGACCAAGGTCGCAGCGCAATATATCGAAGCGGATCATGCAGCGTATAAGCGTGGGATTGAAGCGCTGAATGCGGATGCCGAGAAGTTTGAAGGTATGTTGCTACCGCGGATATATGTGCGTGGTCGCGAAGTTTATTCTGCTCATGAACCGATGGCGATCCGATCGAACTCACCAATAAGTTCTGAGCTTTGGATCACAGCGAATGTATTGAAGCTCGGCGATTCACGTGAATCTGTTCTGCAATACCATCAGGATTTGGTGAAGCTGATACGACGAAATCCATGGGCAATGTCGCAAGCATTCAAGCATGTGAAGCAAACGGAAGTTGCGTCACCATTGCTTAAGATTTTGCTGCATGGTCTCGATGATCAGGGTCGCTACAAACGATTGGATCTCAAACAGAAGATACCGCCTCGCTTTGAGCAATATGCAGCAGCCGCTGTTTTGGTTAATCACGGCCATGGGCAAGCGCTACGCATGCTCAAAGAAGCTGGTGAGATTAGTCGTGGCGGTATTTACCGTGTTGAGAACGGTCGTAATCTGTCATCCAACAATCGGCGTCTGGTCACAGACGCAGTGTACGGCTTGCTGTATGCCAACGATTCTTATGCGATAGGTAAGATCAACGATCAGCGGTTCCGCGATCAATACATGGACAAGAGCATGGTGAATGCAGATTCTTATCGCATGATGATTGATCGTTGTGGACCAGGGGCGCTGGGTTGGAAGGATTACCGTGAACTGGTGAACTGGAGAGAATTCATCTGGCGGGATGCCAACGAAATGCGTTCTGTGACTGATGAGTTCCCGGAATTGTTTGAACGTGATCACTATGTGCAGCTTCGTACATGGCTCAATGCACCGATCAAAGAAGGTCTCCACCATCGCATGCCACGTAATGGTGATTCATCACAGCCAAGCAACATGGAGCGGCGCGATAATTCACGTGGCGAATACCGCGGCGAAATCGAAGACCTCAGAAGGCGTAGTAGTCCGCGGCGTCCCGGTTTTAGTCCAGATGATTTTTAATTGAGTTAATTTGGTGAACGTCATATGAACGGCTTGCGCAAGCAGGCCGTTTTTTTTATGACTTGATGAACCCGCTGCGTGTCTCAAGCTATAGCGCGGTGTATGATGGATGATGATTGAGACACACCAAGATGAGGTAGCCAAATGAAACATTTACGAGAAGAGCTTTGGTTTAACGTGCCAGACCGTCGAGGTTATATCAATATCACATCAGAAGTTGAGGCTTTGGTACGCCAGAGCGGTGTGCAGCAAGGCCTGTGCCTAGTAAATGCTATGCATATCACCGCAAGCGTTTATATCAACGACGACGAACGCGGACTCATCGGCGATTATGATGATTGGCTGGAGAAGCTCGCACCATTCAATGCCAGCGGTGAAGTGTATCGGCACAACCGGACCGGTGAGGATAATGCAGATGCCCATATGAAGCGGCAGATCATGGGACGCGAGGTTGTGGTGGCCATTACCGATAGCAAGTTGGATTTTGGGCCGTGGGAACAGATTTTCTATGCTGAATTTGACGGTCGGCGGAGAAAAAGAGTGCTGGTCAAGATCATCGGCGAGTAGAATAGATCTGTGGGCCATTCGGGGGTTAACAAACATGATTGGGTTTAAGCGTACTGCACGTAGCCGTATGCTTTGGACGCCTTTAGGTGAGGTGCGAATGCGACTCGTCGGCGGTAATGATTTTATGAAGATTCGAGTGGGACGCTGGGCGAGTAGGCTCTGGGGTCTTGCTGCCTGTGCGCTGATCGCGCTGGGGCTGTGGTCGCGGTGGTTTCATACTGGTTGGCAATTACAGCTTGGTGGATGGTTGGTCGTGGGGGTCTTGCTTTTGATGTGTGGGGTATACGGTGTGATCGAACTTGATGGTTACAACCGTGAGCTTAGACGGCGGTGGTTACTGTTTGGATTTCTACCGCTTTGGATGAAGGGGCATGGGTTTGATGACGCACGACGGGTGGTGGTCCATTGCAAAAGTGTTGGTGCGGAGGATCAATGTGACGTGTGGGAGGTATATGTCGAATTGGTGAGTGGTAAGAAGGTTCGGCTACAGCGGTATGAGGCTTGGAGCGAAATGCAGCGTGTGGAGATGACGACATTAGCGCGAAAAGTGAGTGATATGATGGGGGTGCCGATGTTATGTGGCGGTGATGTGCTCGAAGAATGGGAAGAAGAAGAATGGTGGGGATAAAAGTCTTTGTGAGTGCGATTGAAAAAAGTGATATAGTTCCTTGGGGTAGGAATGCATGAGAAAACGGCAACCGATTGGTTGCCGTTTGTTGTTTACTTATGGTCGGTCATGTCAGGCGCTGATCTTTGTGACCTTAACCTTGATGTATGACTGGCGATGGCCCATGTTGCGTTTGTAACCCTTGCGGCGTTTGAACTTCACAACATTGATCTTCTCATCGCGTCCTTCTTCGAGGACGTCTGCTTCAACCGAAGCGCCAGCGAGTACGGGCTCACCGATCTTAGCTTCACCTTCGCCGCCGACGAGGAGAACCTTGTCGAAAGTGATGGAAGCTGTGTCTTCAGCGAGTTCGCGCTTGTCAATCTTGATGACGTCGCCTTCTGAAACTTTGATTTGCGTGCCGCTGTCTTCGATGATCGCGTACATCAGTCAACCTCTCTGGTTGGGATAGTTTATCTAGAATAGAGTGGAGTCCCGCTGGGGAACTCAGGTGAGCCAAATAGTTTAGCTACAATCGTGAAAATGTCCAAATTGGAGCTGTATGTGTGATCCCAGTTGGATTCGAGGGTGATCAGCCGTCCCAGCGACGTGAACTTAATTCATTGCATGAAATGGGATTACATTAATCGTTGACAGTCTCATCCTGTGGGCAGGGGGTCTCAAGGTCATAGGTACGCCGCCGCAGCCGCACTGCGACCCGTGTCGGCATCAGCACCGCCTGCCGGATGTTGGAATAGACCGAGGTCGTCATGAATCGCAGCGTGTCTTTCACTGGCGCCGCCTTAGAGTCCTCAATGCCCCAAATCAGTGGAAGCGAGAATACGCGGATCACCGAAGCCAGAATCAATAGAAACGCCAGATAACTGTAGGTGCGATCAATCAGGGGCAGCGTGAAGGTGAAGTCGCCCATGTATTTCGTGATGATGGTGGCCATGATGCCTGAGAGCGCACCAGCCACCGCAGCGCAGATCGAATTCACCGCCACATAAACAGATCCTTTGGATCCTGTGCCGGAGATTCCGATGAGGATGTTGAAATTTGCCAAATCAAAGCCCGGGTAAGCCGCCACCGCGACCAGCACGAAGAGATAACCCGGAACATATGCCGGGATAGGAAACTCACCAACGTATGGCAAGCTGACCATGAACAAATCGCCGGGCATGCACAAGAGCCAACCGAGTGGACCGATGATGCAAAGAAACACGGTGATAATCATCACCGGTTTTTTGCCGACGCGGTCCATCAGCTTCCCCCATGCTGTTTGCACCAGCCCCGAGATGAGCAGGGGGATGGTCACCAGCAACAGGTTGGCTACCCAGTTTTCCAGCTTCAGCGACTCGAAGGCATACAGCCAGATGTATTGACCAATGTAGCCGATCGAAAAGATAAAGATGATGTTGAATGCGAGATAGTATCGAAAAGATTTTGATTTTAAGGGTTCAGATAAACTCGATAGCCAGTTGTATGGTTCTTTTGGCGCCGGTTTATCCGGCAAGATCAGTCTCGCATAACCAATCACTTCAATCACGCCAAGCAATCCTGCAATCATAAACACACTGCTTGTTACCATCAGCAAAATTTGCGGCGGGTTGCCCGCCTTCTCCACAACATCCAGCATCCAGCCTACCGCAAGCGAGGCAAACACTCCGACAAGCATGCCTACCGATCGTCGCTTACCTAAAAATCGCCCACGGATTTTGTCCGGCACAAGATCCGCCATCCAAGAGATCCAGCCCGGTGTCGCACAGTGCATGGCCGCCCACGCAAAAAACACAAGCAACAGCATCATTGGCCACGTCATCTCTAACGGCAGCACCCATGGCAACAAACCCACCACAACCCAACACGAGCGTGATACCAGCGCGCCGATGATGGTTGTTCGCCGACGAAAGCTGTGCTTCTCCATCATGTAAGACGCTGGTAACTGAAGCAGTGCGCCGATGAATGGCAAGGCCGCGAGGATACCGAATGCCGCTTCGGGCATCCCAATGCCTTGAGCGAACCGCGTGAGCGCCGCACCGGTAATTGTCCAAAGCCAGATTGAGCCGAGGAGCCAGAGTCTATTTAGTTTGAGAAGGTCGCGTCGAAGATTACTCGGCAATTTGGTGGGCCGAGTCATGGTTGTAGCTGGCAAAACACACCGTCCCGAGGCCGTGCCTCTGTGATGCTGCGGGTCAGGCAGCATTGAAGCGGGGCATTATGACTTTGACTGGAAAAGAAACAAGCCCCTAACCCGACAGAATGTGCTTTTTTTTCGACGTGTGGCGGTGGCGCAGCACGGCAGGGGCGGATTATGTTGTTTTGGCGCATCATCTGGTGCAGTGTGAAAAGTGGAATTCGCGCGACATGTATTAATGTAAGTGGTTTATATTAAATAGATTACAAATTTAGAATGCCTCACGGATTTTCTGGCATGCCCCTTGCGAATGTATTCCTATCGCCCGGAAATGAGACGCCGGAAAGATTGGCTGAGACACTGATAATTAATCGAATAGATGACGAGGGATCAGGGGAAGAGACCTGATCAAGGGAATTTGAGATCCGACCCAGGATGGGGAGAGGACAGGGTGGGGATAAGATGGTGTCGGCAGATGGGAATTGAGGCGCCCACCTGTCTGACAACAGAAGCATGATGAAGTGAGACGCGTGATGCTTCGTAATCGCCCGGTATTTGGAAAAGAGAACAGAGGTGCTTGAATTGAGACGCAAGCACCAACGAGTGGAAAGAGAATCGCGATCGCTCGGACATGGAAAAGAGAACGCGGGGCGGCGGAGAGAAAGCATAGGAAGGGGAGATTGCGAGGGCTAAGGGGGAGCAGGGTTTTGTTTTCTTGAACAACCAGTCGGTCACGTGTTTTTGAAAGAAAGTATGTGGCATTGCAAAGCGTATTGAGACCACGCGATGCGGGGAAGAAGATGAAGGACTATCAGCGGCAGCATAGGGAAAGCTGCCAGACCCCATCTCTGATGCTTGGCCAAGCCTGCTGAGTCGTTGGAGAGAATTGGAGAGACGTCAATGAATTTTGTGAAGTACACCGCGATCGGTTTGTTTTGTATCAGTGGTTTTGCCGTCAGTGCCAGCGCTCAAGTTAGCTCGCAGCACTCACGCGTGTTTACCGTGCGCAATCAAAAAGCACGTGCGACACTAACCGTACAGAATCCCGGCGCGTATTATCCGAAGTACCATGAAGTCGCGCCGGATACGTTGGACGAATCGACGCAATTGGTTGAGCGCCGTATCGTCACACCTGACGCAACAGTCAGCAATGGTCTTGCGAAGCAACCGGTTTGGCCGGGCATGGCTGAAGTTCGCCGCGGCAGCATCACCGTGTTTATCGACCCGAATCAGGCCCGTTACGGGCAGCGTGACCGCGTAAACGCAGGGATTGACGAGAACAATGGGTTGCTCAAGGCGCAAAGATTATGGCGAAGCCTGAACAACAAACAACGCGTGTTCGTAATAAGAAATGAACAGGCAAGCGTGGATGCCAACGGTAAACGCATACAGCCACGTGGTGTGATCTACCTGAAAACACCACAGAAGTTCAAGCGGCTTAAGCCGCAAAAAGTGCAGCAGAAAGACGACAAGATTTTGTTGCAGAAAGCAGCGGTTGACGCACCTTCCAATGATGAAGGCTAAGCCAACAAGCTGTCACAACATTGACCCCTGATCGAGTGCGACCCGGCGTATCCTCTGCCCGGGTCGTGCTATTTTTTTAGGCGCTACTCGTGGCTGATTTCAGGTTGAAGCACAGGAATTGTTTGATATTGTTGCGAATTGAAGGTGGGTAGCGTTTGTCTATGTTGTTTAATTAGAGCCGCCCGGCGCAACGACCAACCTTGCCAATCAGAAGTTTGATTCGTGATTTGAATATCTAGATCGCGGATATGTTTCGCTAATGTTGCCTGTGACGGATGATCTTGCGGAAGATGATCATACAACCAGTTCATGGCCGGAAGCGCATCTGTACCAAGTGATGCTAAATAGTTGACATCAATCGCCACACCGCTTCCTGTGATTTCTTGGCAGTGCCGCACGTTGTAGTTGGCGATGATCGTGTCGAAGTTAAACAGGCTGGCAATCAGTAGCACGAGATAGAGATTGATGGCGTTGATCCGGACAAGCCATGTGTTGTGACGTGAGGTGGCGATCTTGATCATGAGTGTGATCAAACCCAGTGCGACAAGCAGCATCCATATTGCCGCCGCGACACGCCATCGTGAAAGCGAGAATACACCGATGTAAAGCGAAAGGCGGAAGATCGCGTTGGCGATCAAAAAGATGTTTTGGATGATCCAGAGATAAACCAGCCCGTTCAAAGCCTGACGAGATCGCGGAGAAAGCTGCTGAATACTTGGGCGAAAAGCGAGAATAACAAACAAGCCAGCCAATAACGCCGACCCGACCAGTGGATACGCGCCGCGGTGTGCATAGGACGCATAAGTCATCCCGTCGGGGAGTGCTGCTCCCATCCATAGATACCGCACGTCCATTGCGGTTTGCATCAAAAAGATGAGGTTGAACAGGATCAATGAACGCAGGATGATTGGTGGGCTTAACAGTTTTTGTGACAGACGCAGGGTTGGCGATCGTGATTCAAGGATAAAGGGGTGTGATCGGTGCGGCTTGTACCGGGCGCGAAGGAACGTATAGGCCAGAAGCCCCGTACTCACCCATAGCCCGATACGCAGCGGGGCAATCAGCTCGGTGATATGCGCAAGTTGTTCACTGAGATAATCAGTAACAAGCGTTAAATACTTCGACAGAATTGGATTGGCCGCTCGGAAGATGAGGATAAAAATAAAACCCATGATGAGTGGCAGGACCCAAAGGGCAACTTGGCGGAGGACGCGACCACGCGAGTTGGGGCATCGGTGCCGTGAGCGATACAGTTTCCATAAATCGTGACTAAGCCGAGTGAAATACAAGGCAACATACTGAGTAAACATTAATAAGATAGCTGATACTTTGGCGGGTAAATAGGTTTGTGTGGTGATCGACAGCAGCAGCAAAGAGAAGAAAGTCAATGTGATGGCCAGAGGGGACGGCTCTAGAATCATGGAGAAACATGCAATACCTGCGGTGATCGTGATCGCACATGTGGCGACTGATCGGGTTCGCATTGGTTTGCCGCTCAGCAAGATACACAGAAGCAATAGATAGCAGAACAGCCCGGCTGACCATCCGATGTTATGCCTATAGAACAGCAGGTCAGCAATATAAGCGGTTAAGCATGTAAGGGTAAGGGCAAAGAGATAACGCCGGCGCAGAGGGAGATTGGCTGCGGTCATGTTGAACCTCGGAAGCGGATTGTGATTGGGTTGTCTAAAATTTAATACGTTTAGATTGCCCGTTGGTTCACAAAAGACAGATCAATTTGAGATAATGGGGGGATGGATACAGATACGAACCATAAACATCGTGAATTGTCTGAGGACGGATCAAAGAGTCATGTGCGCCGTGCAGTGATTGCATTGCTGCTGCTTCTGCCGATACCAAGTCTCGGCACTGCTTGCGGCATGTACTGGCTTGAAGGTACCGCCATCGGGCAGGGCCTTTTCTTTATGAGCAAAATCTGGATTTTGCTCTTGCCGCTCGTATGGCATCTGTGGGTCGACAAACAGAAGATCAGCTTTTCACCTATGAAGCGAGAGGAAATCGGCAAGGGGCTCGCGCTTGCCGCGGTGATGGGAACCGTGATCTGTGCGATCATCTTCGGCGCTTACTATGGCTATGCAAAAGATGCGGTTGACCTAAGTTTGATCAAAGCGAAGGCGACAGAGATCGGCTTGGATAAGCCGATTTTTTATATCATTGCAGCGCTGTATTGGATCACGATTAACTCAGTGCTGGAGGAATATGTTTGGCGATGGTTTGTCTTCAAGAAGTTTGAAACATTTACTGGCGGAAAAATCGCTATTATCCTCAGTGCCTTCTTTTTTACTGTGCACCACTTCATCGCATTGGCTTCTTATTTTGACGTAGGATTGAATCTGCTTTGCTGCTTCGGCATCATGGTCGGTGGCATGAGTTGGTCTTGGTTATACCTAAAATACCGTTCAATCTGGCCAGGCTATTTGAGTCATACGATGGTGGATGTGGCAGTGTTCGCGATCGGCTATCTGTTGTTCTTCCACTAGAATAAGTGGTTTTAGGACGCATGAACAAAGCCCACAGATTGCTCTGCGGGCTTTGTTTGTTTTGTGGGTTGAGGATGTTCAGTGAAGAACACTTCCCGGAGAGTTAGCTAGCGAGTTCTGGGAACATCTTGTTGACGATGCCGACCAGTTCTTTGACTGCTGCGATGGAAGTATCCATGTAGCCTTTTTCAGCTTCGTCGAGTTCGAGTTCGAGAACCTTCTCAACGCCGCCAGCACCGAGGACCGCAGGCACGCCGACGAACAGGTCTTGAGCGCCGTACTCGTTGTTACCGCAGAACGCGGCACATGGCATGATGCGCTTCTTGTCTTTGATGATTGCTTCAGCCATTTGCACAGAGCCTGCTGCTGGTGCGTAGTAGGCAGAAGTGCCCATGAGCTTGACGATTTCACCGCCACCGACTTTCGCGCGATCAACGATTTCATTGAGGCGTGCTTCACTGATGAAGTTGGTCACAGGGATGCCGGAGATATTGGTGTAGCGGGGCAGTGGGACCATCGTGTCGCCGTGGCCGCCGAGGAGAAGGGCATTGATGTCTTCTACGGAGAAGCCGGTTTCCATGGCGATGAATGCTTTGTAGCGTGCTACGTCGAGGCAGCCTGCTTGGCCGACGATTTGGTTGGTCGGGAAGCCGGTCGCTTTCCATGCGGTGTAGACCATAGCGTCGAGGGGATTAGACACGAGGATGACGATCGCGTCAGGTGCGTGTTCTTTGATGTTTTCAGAGACGGACTTGACGATCTTGGCGTTGGTTTCGATCAGGTCGTCGCGGCTCATGCCGGGCTTACGCGGAAGGCCCGCGGTGACGATGATGACGTCAGAGCCGGTGATGTCTTTGTAGTCAGCGGTGCCGGTGATGTTTGCGTCAAAGCATTCGATCGGTGCACACTGGAAGAGGTCGAGCATTTTGCCTTTGACGGCATTTTCAGCTTGCGGGATGTCGAGCACGACGATGTCGCCGAGTTCTTTAGAAGCAGCCCACATGGCACAGGAAGCACCGACGTTGCCGCCACCGATGATGGAGATTTTTGCACGCTTTGGCATGACTGAGATCCTTGGTAAAAAAGGGTGTGATTGTCTTTATCTAATCAGCATGATAGGCATCTGGGAGGCGGCGGCAAGGCGGGGTGGAGGCGGAAGGCTGTTTTTTCCCGGTTATTTGCCGGATGTTTGCTGGATGAGGATTGTGATGTGCCCTTAAGGCGGCATAGTTTTGGTTTTCGGACTGGCCGTTCTGTTAGTCGGGAAAAGGGCTTCGTGAAGGAGAAATAAAAACACTCGCCGTTGAGCGAGTGCGATCGAGATAGTGTTTTGTGTGAGTTGGAAAGATGTGAGCAGGCAAAGTGTATTATCCACCAGCTTCCATGCCCTTCACTTTTTCAAGACGGCGTTCGTGGCGTTCTTCGCCTGAGAACTTGGCTCCAAGAAACGCACGGACAAGTTCATTAGCAACTTCTACGCCAACGATGCGAGCACCCATGCAGAGGACGTTCATAGCGTCGTGTTCCACGCCTTGATGAGCCGAGTAGGTGTCGTGGCAAACTGCGGCACGGACGCCTGTGAGCTTGTTGGCCGCGACTGATGCACCAACGCCAGAGCCGCAAAGCAGCACACCACGATCGGCTTGTCCGTGTTGGATCGCTTGTCCCATGTAGCGTGCAAAGTCTGGGTAGTCATCAACTTTGTCGTATTGGTGAGCGCCAAGGTCGATCACTTCGTGGCCGAGAGATTTGATAAGTTCAGCAAGCTCTTGCTTTAGTGGGAATCCGCCGTGGTCACAAGCAATGGCGATTTTCATGAGGGTGCTCCGTGAAGTGCCCGTTTGGGCGATAGATGGGGCAGGGTATTGATTGCCCGTCATAGGATCGTCGAAATCCGCACGCGGGGATGATTGAATCCGCCGTCATTTTACGCGCAGGATAAATGATGTGCAGCAGTTTATATCAGAAATGCCATGGGTTCGCAGCCTACGAAGTGCCTTTTTGATGCTTATGCAGGTTGCGATTCGGGGTTCGTTCCAGTGGTGCTTTGCCCTGTCGGTTCTAGGCCAACGTGACGATGCAGGGACCAAAGTCCGATCATGCCGAGTAATGCAAGATTGGCAAACAGTAGTGGTGCGAAGATAGGTGCCCCAAAGACGAAATCTTCGAAGATGTTCTCCGATCCACTGTTATAGTCAGCTTTGAAATGAAGGAGGAATCCCAAACCGCCCACGCCCATCTGCAGCAGCATGATCGCGATACAGAAGTTGAGGTAGGCTTTGCTCACTTTGTTCCAGAGTGCGGGGAACAGCACGCCAACAGCGAGGGCAGCTGCAATGACCGGAATCCACTCTGTGATGAGGAAGAAGCCATTTTGGGCATGATCAAGGACCGACAGGACGAAGTTGCCGAGGAACCCGCCAAGTGCTAAGAAGACAGTCCAGTGTGACCACTCGATGTCGTCTGCTTTTACGGTGCGGTTCATAATGATCAGCAATCCGATGCCAGCATAAGAAAGCGGCGCGACAAACGGTGCGGAATAGACCAGCTTTTGCAGAGTGAATTCAGCAAACAGGCTGGATTGCAGGTGCAGGAGCATTCCAACGATGCCGACGATGATACTGAGCGCACCAACAATGTTGCCGACAACTTTTGAAAGTCCTTGTGTGGGATCAAATTTGCAGATGATCATCACAAGCAGCAGCAGCATTGAGCCGACAGCCGAGAAGTAGAACGGGATCCATTCGGTCCATTCGTGAAAGTCATTCACTGAGTGTGCGAAGTAGATGTCAACCGTGAGGAACGCGAGGTTCGACCAGACGAACAACTCGATGAAACCTCGGGGTGAAAAGATCGATCGCATCAGTGAGACAGGCGAGGCCGCATCTTTATTCGCTTGCTTGTTCATGTGCTTTTGCTTTACGAAGTTCTTTGGCGTATTTATCCAGCTTTACCTGATAATGCAGTAGTTCATAATTGCCGTGCCACTGCACGAAGTCGGCTCCGCCCATGAAGGCGCCATGTTTTGCCGTGCGTCCGTAGTAGTGCCACATGTCAAAATATGCAAAGTCAATTTCCTGGCTGAATGGTGGGTGATCAAGCAGCCCTTCTTCTTTCAGGTCAGACATAAGCGCTTGCGCTTTGCCGATTTTCTCATTGGTTTCATAAACAACGGCTTCGGCTTCTGCATAGAACTTGTCGGTGTGACTTTGCGTGTGGCACTGGTTGCAAACTTCCTTCATGTTGGCTTGGCCACGGACATAGTGCGATCGCTTCTGGCTGACCGGTGCATAGAGGAAGAACGAGAGTCGTTCGGTGGTGTCGTGCGTGGCCTTGAGATTATTCAAGCCAGACATGTGACAGGTAGCACAAGTCGGCACGGGCATATCATTGGTAGTGAGTGTGCCTGGCTTGGCAGTCATATTCATGTGTGGACGTTGCTGGTTGAAGAGCACGCCGTGCTTGGATTCATTATAGATTTCGATCTGTGAGTGGTCGGGACCCATGTGACATTGGCCACAGGTTTGTGGAAGGCGAGCCAGTTCAACCGAAGCGGCGTGCCGTGCGTGACAAGCGGTACAGGTACCGATGGAGCCGTCAGGATTTGGCTTACCAACATCGTGACAGGATGCACAGCCAGACTGAATCGCCGCCGGTCCTTCGAGCAAAGCAAGTTTATTGTGAGGACGTTTCACCGTCCCTGGGTGATAGGTTTCGGCGTACTCGATTTGCTCTGGCGTGAAGTCTTCCGAGCCGGCAACTGCTGCCCATGCCGGTGCCGCGTGTCGTGAGCGGAGGAACTGGCCGTACTGCTCGGCATGGCACTGTGTACAGTTTAGTGCGGTGAGATTTTCTGCGATGGTGAATCCGCGGTGTTCGACGGGTGTTTGATTGCCTTGAGGTTGGTGGCAATCCAAACAGGTGATGTTAGCCTTGGCATGACCAGACGTACTGTACTCATGCACGATGGCACCCGTCTCCTTCTCGTGGCACTCAGCACACTTACCCGAAGCACGGATAAGCGCAGCAGTTGGCTGCTGTGTGTGCTGTACAGGTCGTTGCCGGTTGACTAGAAGGACAACTACAAGAAGTGCAGTTGCAATAATGACCGCTGTAAAGATGGCTCGAAATGTCACGGCGAAACTCCAGGTCCAAGAGACGTCACGGGATCAAATTCAAACAACTCGCTAAATATTAAAACAATCACTCGACATGCTGTGAGAACAAACACACGGCTGCCAATCAACACAGGTGGGATGCTGGCGGCGAAGCTCAGCGTGCGCTGTGCGGATCATACTAAATGTACAACCCCAGTGCGCTCAGTACTTCTATTTAAAGAAAAAAAACTCTTTAATACAACTTAATTTTCAATTGTGGATAAAAGTTTTGTCTTGTTAATCGTTTGTTTGCATGAACTTGAGAATTGGAATCATTTTGCTAATTACTTCATATAAAAATGGAAATAGAAAAACCGCCGGACAGAACTACTTTGTCCAGCGGTTATTGGGTTGAGTGGTCGGTTTTAAATCACGTCAAAGTTCAGACATGATGAGTCTGCTTTACTTGCGACGACGCAGGGCGACAAGACCGCCGAGGCCGAAGAGTGCGAGTGAAGCAGGTTCTGGAACATCTTCCACGACGAAGTTGTCGAAGACGCCGAAGGACAGATCAGCGTTGTCAGAGACAGAGCTGAAGAGGTCAGCGTAAACAAGACCAGCTTGGCCTTCAACGGCAACGGCTGAGCCGATGTTGCTGTCGAGTGTAACGATGTCAACGCCATCGATGGACCATGTCACGGTGCCTGCCACGCCATCGACGATACCGACGAAGGTGTGCCATGCAAATCCAGCTGCGCCAGCGCGAAGGTTTGGTGGGTTGAAGGTGCCAGTAGGATTGTCAAATTCATCCAAGATTTCCGAGCCAGCTTGCTGTGAGTAGTTTGTTTGCTGGAGTGCGGGTGCTTCATCGCCGATTGCACCGTGGCTGAAAATTGGCACGAGTGCATCTTGGTTTTGGCTTGTGACGGCGTATTGACCGCTTGCGAGGAACTGTTCGCTGGTGTTTTTGTAGCCACGGATGTCGCGTGATGAGCCACCGTCACCGGTAAGCAGCAGTGCTGCGCCGTTACGGCCAGTGGTGGTGCCATCATGGCCAACGGTGCCACCGATGAATTCAGTGGAGCCGCCGCCGCCACCTGGGAATGGACCATTCACATTTGCCCATGCATCGAAGCTGACTTTGTAAGCGCCGGTGAAGCTAGCAGTGGTGACCACGGCTGCCGATGCTGCTGCGCCATTAGCCAAGTTAGCGCCCATGCGTAGGCCGAGGGTGTCGCCACCGTTTGGAGCAGCTGCAATCCCCATGGTGCTGTAGTCGAAGCCGAAAGTGACGGAAGTATCAGCTTCTGAGACGTCGGTGAAGCCAGCGCTTGTACTTAGGTCTGATGAGAATAAAACGGCTGCTTGCGTAGAACCTGCAAAAGCAAGACCTGCCAAAAGTGCACTTGTGGTAAACATTTTCTTCATAGAAATACCTCTCTCTTTGAAATGTCTCCGATCTCCTCGTTCTTTCTTGCGACGACGATTGCAAGCAGAACGCTTTATGATCTGATGGGTGAAATTAAAAGTTCGTGTAAGAATTGCACTTGATGTGCGTATAAACACTTAATTAAAAACACTTAGTACGGAACGACGTGTTTATATTACCTCAAGAAAGGATCGCGCCAATTAAAATTATAGAACTTATGTTTATATCCAAGCCTAAATACGTGAAGTGTTCGATTGTAATAGTTAAATTAATTAGGATCTGTCGAGGGTTATGTACGGGATATATCTGCGTTAATACTTGTTAAACAATGAGATACGGTTTTTTAATTAGCGAATTGTGTTACGAAGTATCTTATAGATTTATTTGTACGCTGTTGCGAAAAAATATTTTAGACGAATCTCGTTCATTTATTTTTAAAGATTAAATGGTCTGTATTTGTAAGTATTTGAACTTACGCTGTTTGCTATTCATAAGTTGCACGTAATCGCTGTCGGGTAGTAAAAAAACCGCCGAACTGTTTTATGCAGTCCAGCGGCTATTGGGTTGAGTGGTCGGTTTTAAATCACATCAAATTTCAGACGTAATGAGTCTGCTTTACTTGCGACGGCGCAAGGCGACAAGACCGCCGAGTCCAAAGAGTGCGAGAGAGGCAGGTTCTGGAATATCTTCCACGACGAAGTTGTCGAAGACGCCGAAGGAAAGGTCGGCATTATCAGAAACCGAACTGAACAGGTCTGAGTAGGTTAAACCTGCGCGGCCTTCGACGGCCACGGCGTCACCAATATTACTGTCGATTGTGATAATATCGACACCATCGATAGACCACGTTACTGTGCCAGCGACACCGTCGACAAGAGCTGAGAATTGGTGCCATTCGAAGCCACCGGAGCCAGCCCCGAGATTGCCAGTTTGTTGTGCATAGTTTGCTTGCTGGAAAGCGGGTGCAGCTGCGCCAACATCGCCTGGAAGATCTTCAACACCATCACCGCCGTCATGTCCGAAGATGCCCCAGAGTCCGTCATGATTGTTGCTTGCGATGTGATATTGGCCGCTGGCAATGAATTGTTCACTGGTTCCTTTATAGCCACGTACATCACGTGATGATCCGCGGTCGCCGGTCATGATCATGCTGGCACCATTTTGGCCTAAAGTTGATCCGTCGTGGCCAACAACGCCACCAATGAATTCGGTTGAGCCGCCACCGCCACCTGGGAATGGGCCGTTGACATTTGCCCATGCGTCGAAGCTCACTTTGTATGCGCCCGTGAAGCTGGTGTTCGTTACAACTGATGCGGTTGCGGCTGCGCCACCTGCAATATTTGCACCTAGGCGGAGGCCAACAGTGTCGCCACCACTTGGAGCGGCAGAGATGCCCATGACGCTGTAATCAAAACCAAAAGTGACGGAAGTGTCCGCTTCTGAGACATCGGTGAAGCCAGCGCTTGTGCTCAGGTCTGATGAGAATAAAACGGCTGCGCTTGCTTGTGAGGCAGCGAAGGCAAGTCCGGCTGCGAGGCTTAATCCTAAAGTTGTTTTCATTGCTGTCATCTAGTGTTCCTCTCTCGGATGTGAATGACCCCTCCTGTCTCCTCGCTTGTGGACGGGGTCAAACGACACACAAGCAAAACACAAAATGCGTAAATGCCACAACAAATGGCCAAGCACCGGAAGTTAGGTTGTCGGGATACAATTTTTGGTTGACGGTTTATCTCAGAGGAAATGCGGTCTGAGGTTTACAATTAAGATTCAGCAAAGTAATGCGTAGAAAGAGTTGCTGGATCAGAGAATCAATCTTCTAGTAGAAACAAAACGTTAGCACTTATCTTATAGCCATGTAGCTATGAATAATATAATAACACGTCAGCGGAGTGCGCCAAGAAAAAATTATAGAATTAGTGGTTAGCTCATGGATAGCACCTGTATTGGTGATTTTATCCGTAAATATATGTAAATTAAGTGTTTGAAATAAAAGTTGTGCGGAAGAGCCAGTGTTGGCAGTAGTGTATTAGGGGATAGCTCTAAGGCTAATTTGACTCGTATCTGATGTTGTTTGTGAAAGTAAATAGTTGATTGTTGTGTAAATATAAGATTTGCTTGCATGTTTTATGAGTGTCGGACATATTTTATATAACGATAAGTAGGCGTGAGGTTGTCGGTTAGGGGATGGCGTAATGTCATACTTATATTATTGTGTGGCAGTGTATTGCTCTAGGAGGTAGAAGATGCGTACAGATTTGAAAATCAAGCGGTTGCTTTGGGTTTATGTGGTTGGTTTGTCTGGTTCACTGGTGGCAGAGGCTGGGACGAAGGATGTTGATCTTGATTTCTTTGGTCGCACGGGAGATGTGATTCTCGTGGATCTTGGTGCGGCAACAGGAGGGGCAAGTTTTACAGGCTTGGATTTCGGTGGGATTAGCGGTGCGAGTATCGCAAGCACGAATGCGTTTGATGGGCAGCCGTTCTCCGATACGGGGCGGTTCTACATTATTCCTGACACAATCAATGGTACGGGTGGGGATACAAATGCGAATAGTATTGGTTTTCAAGGGGTTTTGAGCGGTTCGGTCAAGATTGATGGGGTTGATCAGACGTTTGAGATCACGGTGCGCGAAGGCTATAGCGGTGCAGGGCGGGGCGCAGTGACGGCGGGTGATAGTGACCCAGTGAGTATTGCGCGGCAGCAGCAGCGATTGAATTACTTTGGCTATCCAGCTCAAGGAGGCTCGACTTTGTCGGTGGATGGTGATTATGGTCCGATGAGCGAAAGTGCGGTGAAGCTTTTTCAGGCTGCAACACAATCGAATGGTGCAGGTAAGCCCGGGACGGGTAGCAGTGACGGGGTGGTCGGGCCAAATACAACGGCATGGCTCAATGCGGCCAATGCGCCAAGCTGGGTAGAGCTTATTGATCCTGATCCGCAGGGCATTCCGTTTAGCATTGGGAATGGGCAAGGTAACTTTGATATCTTGCCGGGGATTGATTCGGGGGGTGGGCGATCTGGTGCAACACCGCAGCCTGAGCGCTGGGCGACAAGTTGGACGGTGGAGACGATTGAGCAGGCTAGTGCCGTTGCTAGTGGGACACAGACAATCAATGGTCTATCGACGGATGATGGGTACGGAAGTAGCGCGTTTCATCAGACACATCAGGCGGGGATGGATATTGATTTGAATGTGCCGGGCAGTGTGATGAATTTTGGAAACGGGGTTCTGAGTTCGGCAGAAAGTAGCGTGGTTGATGTGATGGTAGCGTTTGTCACGGAAGCGGCAGAGGGGTCGGAAGCGTACCGCATGATCATCAGTAACACGGATATTCGTGATGAGTTTAATACGCGGATGAATGCCATTGGCAGTAGTTCGTTTGCCATTGGCGATTCAAGCGGTGTTCACCTAAACCACGTGCATATTGATATGCGGCTAACAAGTGGTGCGATTGCCATGACGGGTGATGCGGCAGGTGATTTTAATATTGATGGCAGCGTGGATGGGGATGATATTGATTTGCTATTTAAGAATGTTGGTGGTGATGCGTCGATCTATAATCTTGCGGCAACCAGCACCTTAGTGACAGATAAAGATGTTGATTTCCTCATTGAGGACATACTCGGCACAGTGTACGGCGATGGCGATCTCGATCAGGATGTCGATTTTGCAGATTTTGTTTTGTTGCGTGATAACTGGACAGGTTCGCTAGTTGAACGTACCGGAGATAAGGGCTGGGCGTTGGGTGATTGGGATGGTGATTGGGACGTGGATGAAGATGATTTGGCGGTGTTTACGTTGAATCAGAATGTTGCTTTTAATGGTGCGGAGCAGGCGGCATTTGATGCGTTCATTGCGACGATTCCAGAACCGACGGCGGGGATGCTGATGTTGTTGGGTGCGATGGGTGTGACGGTCAGGCGGCGGCGCGGATAAGCTTTGTGCGAATGAATGAAAATCATAAAAGCTCTGCTGAGAAGCAGAGCTTTTATGATGGGGGAGAGCGTTTGATTTGATGGAGTATTGGATGTTGTATGATGAGATAGCCTCCAAGCGGCCGGCTAGGTCTTGAAAGCGATAGCACAAGCGTGGTTGATGAATCATGTTAGTGTTGGGTAAAGATCAAATGCCTGCTAGGTGGTTGGGATTTCAATCTGCTGAAATTGACTCACCGATTGATGAGGTTTGCGAAGTAGTATGAGCGCGAGCAATGCACAAAGGATGGTTGACGTGATGTAGAGTGTTAGCCAGTTAATACACAGTGTCCGCCAAGCCAGATAGCTGTCTTGTGGTCGAATGCTGCGGTAGTAGTAAATGTCCTCTGTGCCGGCACCTGTAACGATCGGCAAATCAGGATCGCCAGCAAAGCCAATGATGCTGCCACGGTATGGGAATTCGCCATTATGGAACCAGACCCCTTTGCTGTCGATGAGGATGTTGCAGACGATGATGCTTGCTCTGAATTGTGGGTTGTAGTTCCATCGCTTTTGATCGTTCAAAAGAAAAAACAGGCATGTCAGGGCGGTGAATGCTGAGCATACGCATAGTATCTCCATGCATCGGCGAAGTGTTTTGCGGATGATTGTTGGCTGGCTCATGATGTGTTGTGTGCGATTAGGTTACGTGTTGTAGAGATGTCGGTACATTTTGATATGTGGACCGACGGTGGGGATGTCGAAGGTTTCGCCAACGGTTTTCCAGCCGTGGTTTTTGTAGAACATCACGGCAGAGGTTCGAGCATTGCACCAGAGATCTCGGGCAGGGATGGGTTGATGATTTTCAATGTAATGCAGGAGTTGCGAGCCTATACCTTTGCCTTGATAGGTGGAGTCAACAGCCATGCCACGGAGTTGCCGGGCTTTTTTGCCTTGGAAGGTGTTTTCGAGGAGGGTTGCACAAGCGATAAGGATGTTGTTGTCGTCGTAGACTGCATAGTGGGCGGTAGAAGGATCATGATCGCCATCAAAAGATGGAGATAAATCGATATTGCCTTCGCGCAGGACCTTGTGACGCAGATCATAAATCACTTCTGGTTCGACAAGATGAATGTGCATCATGCGGCCTGTTCGAAAACCAATTCCATTCAACCCTGATGGAGAGGTCGTCATTGGATTAATTGTAAACCGGGGAAGGGGGCGATGTCATGGAAAATCTAAGGAATGTTATTTTAGACGGTTATGGCTAGAAGGGTAGCCCGGCCTGTTGGCGGAGTTCATCGAGGATACGGGTTGTACAGCGGGTAAAGTCGGGGGTGATGAAGAGAGAGGAGCCAGTGAGGATCGAATCTGCAAATGCATCTGCTTCAAGGGCATACAGCGGTTTGCCAGCATCGATCGTGAAGGTTTCAAGCGGTGGGGCGGTGGGAGCTTTGCCTGCATTGGGATTATCTTGCTTAGGGGGAGCGTTGCGGCCAATACGGTAGGTAGCACCTGTAACGGGGGGTTTCCAAGGGATGGGGATCTCAATGTAGCCTTTATCGCCTGAGATGAAGGTGGTGTTGTTGAGATGAGCGGTCATGCCGCAGGTGAAGGAAACGATGAGTTGGTTGGGGAATCGGAGTGTGGCCGCGGCGTAGTCGTCGATGCCGGTGGGATGGAGATGTGCTTCGCAGGTGATTTTAGAGGGTTCGGAGGCAGTGGGTGACATGGATTGCGCGACAAGGAGAGCGAGGGTGACGCAATAGCAACCTATGTCCATGAGTGATCCGCCAGCGAGTTCTGTCGAGAAGCGGGAAT